>CAZMZL010000074.1:0-13130 GCA_964570595.1 uncultured Anaerolineaceae bacterium
AGATCGACATCTACCTCGAGGCTGATGCTGGGGAGTGCGCAGCCTACGAGACGTTCTTCGCCGCCGCCGCGGACCACGCCCGCGGCCTGTGGCCCGGCGTGCCGGTGGGGGGTAAGACCACCTTCGACGGGATCACGGGGGGACCTGCGCCCTTTATCCAATCGTTCAACCGACACAGCGACGCCGCGCTGGTGACCTACTATCCGCTCGATTCCGGCTTCAACGTGCGCCCCCCGAAGACCGTCCACGCGGATTTCCAGGCGATCGCGGAGGCCTTCCCCGATCAGCCCATCCAGCTCCTCGAGGTGGGCTATCCCTCCGGGGAGGAGAACGACAGCTCCTACCCCCGGCAGGCTGAGTTTATCCATGAGTTGTTCATCGCCTGGGACACTCACGCCGACCAAATTGCCGTCCTCAACTACACCTGGCTGACCGATATGCCTCCCGAGGCGGTCAACGAGATGGTCGATTACTACCGCCTCGATGACCCGGGCTTCGTGAGTTTTCTGGCGACGCTCGGGCTGCGCACGCACACCGGAGAGGCCAAGGCCGCTTTTCAGCAATGGGCAGTGGAAGCGAAAGCGCGGGGGTGGTAAATGAGGGACATGGCTAAACGCTGGCTCTACGCCTTGATTACGGGCTACGCGCTCGTCTTCTACTCCGAACTGCTCTTCTGGGGCACGGGATCGCTGAGCGCGTTCCTGGAAACCTGGTTGTTTTATTCGACCGTGACCTACGTTTTTCTGGCTGTGGTCGCCCACTTCCGGGTCAACACCCTCTGGTCGCTCTTCCTGGCGGGCGCGCTGTACGGCTGGCTCACGGAAGGCGTGCTTGTGGCGACGGTCTATGAAAATCTGCCAGCGAACATCTCCCTCACGGGTCTTTCATGGCACGCGCTCATCACAATCTGGGTGGGGTGGTATGCCATGCGCCGCGCCGTGCTGGCGGCGCGACCCGCACGCGCCCTGTTCTGGAGCGTGGGGATCGGCCTGTTTGCCGGTTTGTGGCTTCCGTTCTGGGGTTTCGACACCTCCGCCGGCATCACACCCTTCACGCCGACCAGCCTGGCTCTGCTGATGGGCGCCGCCGTTCCCCTTCTGGCGGTCAGCTACGGACTGCAGAGCCGATGGACACCGCGTCCCTTCACGCCGCATAAAATCGAAATCGGGCTGCTGACGGGCTTTTTTCTGCTCCTGTTCGCGTTGGGTGTCCTGCCTGCCTATCCAATCGCGGCGGTCGTGCTCCCGTTCTTGCTGCTGGTCATTTACCTCGGCTTGCGGCGGCACCGTCGGAACGGCCCGCCGGAGAGCAGTTTCATAGAGAGATTGGCGGGTCCTGTGCGCCCGCTGAATCTGCTCAGTATGCTGGCGATCATCCCCGCCGCCCTGATGGCGTTCGCCCTCAGCGAGGCGCTTCACCTGACTCCCTATCCGCAGTACCTCATCTACTTCGTCACCGCCATCGGCGGTTTTTTGGCTCTGGCGGTCAGCCTGGATAAGATCCGGCGCGAGCGGGCCGACCCTCCCTCGCGGGTTGTGTCATGAATGCTGCAGAAATTAACCTGCTCATCCTGGGTCTCATCAGCTATCCGACGCTTGGGGCGCTCTATTGGATTTTTGGCAAACGGGGAAGAGTTGCTCGTTCATATTTCTCAAAGGTGCTGTTGGGAGCGATCACAGTTGTATACGTGGGAATCGCAATCCTAGCCCTTCTGATGGGGGCGAGATTTTTTTTCTGCGATGTTCGTGGCGTATCCTTTGCTCTATGCAGCCGGCTTCAGAAATCGTATCCGGGCTGCGCGCATATTTTCGACCAGACTGGCGCTCTTTTTCCTGCCGTTCTTCCTGCTCTGGTTCGAAGAGTTATTCGCCGTTCTGGATTATCACGGCCCGGTCCTTCAGCATTTCGTCTTTTATCTCGGATTTTATGTGGGCATAGCATCGGTGATATATTTTTTCTATCGCGGGCTGCAGTTTTCGTTTGCCCAGTTGTTCACCATTGGCGGTCTCTGGGGATTGCTCATCGAAGGGGAATTCATGTTCCCTGAAATGTTTATGCAGGGAATCGCGGGCGACACCGAATCGCTCTTCGCTTTTACCCTCGCCGCGCCGTTTGTCTTCATCACGTACGGGCTGTATCTGGCGGGTCCGTTCCTGCTGTTTTATGAGGAAATTGCGGTTAACCGACCAGCAGGCGTGCGAAATGTGGCCGCGCTTTTTGTCGCGGCAGTGACTGTCCCATTGCTCACATGGGGCATCTGGACTGCCATCCTCGGATGGTTGGGAATTGAATTGTCGAGGATTATTTAGGACGCATCATGTGCAAACTTGACCATGTCATCCTGGTGCTGCTCACGGGTCAGTTCCTGGCAGCGTGTTCGCCGCGCGTGCCGCTCCCTGCAGCTGAGCCGCCCGCTTCAGGCGAGGAGGCAACGCCTGCTGTCCAACCTGCTTTCACCGCCGCGGGCGTGCCGAAATATCTGGGCGAAAGACGCGATTATGAGGCCATCTTCAGCACGCTTGCCGAAGCCGGGGTGGGGGCCTTCTTTCCCACCTTTCAGTATCAGGAAATCCCCATGCCCGCCTCGCTGGGCTTCGAACAAGACTTCCTGCCGCCCTGCACGCCGGACGATCCGGCTTTCCTGGCCATGCGGGCGTACGGGATCAAGCTGATCGTCCCCGGCGGACTGCTCTATCCGCCCGGGGACATGCCGCCTCTCGAAGACGACCCGCTGGCCGCGCTGCGGGAGTGTGCCGGTTCGGAAGGAATTACAGCTGTCCTGAGCATTGACGAACCGTTCGGCGCAGTGCGCGACCCGGCGGATCCCTATCAGGATGTGCGCGCCATCTACGAGCGCGTGAAACGCATCGCCCCTGGGGTCCCGGTCTGGATGGTGCACGCGCCCATCCCGGCAAAACTTCCTGGAGAGGACGGCCGCGCCCGACCGGTCACGCAGGATGAGATCGCCGGTTACCTGGTTGAAGTGCGCAATTTCAGCGTCTACGCCGACGGCTTCGGCTTCGATGTGTATCCCGTCCCGATGGAGGTGGCGGACATCACCGCCCCTTCTCAGGGCGGTGATGTAGGCGACTATGCCACGACGGTTGAAAACTACGCCCGCTGGTTGAGCGAAAACGCGGCCGGGAAAACCACTTTCCTGGTACTGCAGGGGTTTCCATACGACCGGCTCTTCAACGATGGCGTGGACATCCCCGCGCCCACCGAAGCGGAACTCCGGGAGATGGTCTGCCGGGCACAGGCGAACGGCGTCGGATATTTCGTCTGGTGGGGGCAGAGCTTCCTGCTGGCGGAGGATCAATCTTTATGGGATGCCGTCCTGGCGGTGACCGAAGGAATCACGGCGGACCCGGCCGCTTATTGCGCAGACGCCTTCGCCACCAATGCTGCCCAGGAGAACGAGGGTGTTGTACTCATCGGTGATCCTGAATTCAACGCGGTGGCGGACATCATATGGATCGAGTGGATTGGATACCGATTGGCATGAACCTAATCATGATGCACAAGAGTCATGGGGAAGTATGGAAGTCTATGTGAGCACGGATGTGGAAGCCGATGGACCGAATATTAACCATCTGCTCACAGGCGCGTCGACGCGATAGCGGAAACGACGGGTCGATTCGCCTGAAAATCGAACTTACCCGTGACCCATTCCCCAGTTACCTGAACAAAAAGCGCCCATGAGGGCGCTTTGTCTATTCGTCCAAAGATCTCAGGATTATGGTCGATCTCTGGTGGTGCGGAGGATGAGTTGTCTGTTGGATGATCAAGCGGTTGATGTCAGTGAACCCGGGTCTTGTGCAAAGTATGCACAGCTTGGCGTTGACATCGAGCTTGCTTTCAGCATCTTTATTCCGATGCTCGGCAGCTTCAGTCCAACAGTTCCTTCGGGATATTGCCTCCATTTTCAGCAATTTTCTGGAGCACCGTCTTATGAAGCCAGGTGTTCATACGTGCCGAATCGTCCATCTTGTCTGCGGGGCATTCGAGTTCGACGGCGAGTTCCTTGCGGGCCTCATAGCTGCTGTCCAGATCGAGGAGTTTCAGCAGATCGACGATCGATTCCTTCCAATTGAGTTTCTCTGGTCTAGCGGCGGCCCTCTCCTCGAGTTGTGCGACAACGTCGACGACGGGTATTTCCGTCGATTTTGATTTGGCAGGCTGCTGGTACGAGCGCGCTCGTCGTTCAGCACTCTCGCGTGCTGCGTCGGGGGAGGATGGCTTGGGTGTGGATTGCGGTTTGGGAGCCTCTTCTGTTTCCGCTTTGTCAAGTCCCAGCTTCTTCAGTATGTTCGTAAATACACTCATATTTCATATCCTTTCTTTGTTGTCCTATGATGGGGAGTTATTCGCCGATAATCTGCCAAGAGTTCCTGAACTTCCAATGAAGTCAAAGAAGATGGCATATCACACTTTTGGTGTGAACATCCTCCTGCGTGTAAATTGTACTGGATTTTCTCGATTTATGAGTAGATTCCTGAATTTCTCAAAGCGTATGTGCGAAAGGGGCCGCCCTTTTGGCACAGCCCCTATGAAGGCGATATGGGGCAGGGTGCGAAGCGCCCACATCTGCCATGCGCCGGGAAATTCAGCTCCGGGCGGACAGAACAGCCTCGGTGGAAGTGAACGCAGGCGTTAAGCAGGCTTGACCATCTCAGTCCGATAACCCATGATGGAGCAGGGAAATCACCCGATACAATATGCCTTTACCCGTTTTTCAATCTCGCAAGACTCTAAGGAGAAGTAATGAACACGGAGGAATTTCTTGATGGTTTGCTCACATTGCCGGGCATGTTCCGTCCAATGGTCTCGCGCGACCGCAAATGGGTTGCCTGGACCTGGTTTCGAATGGGACCGGCGGCGGATGTTTTTGCCGTCCGCACCGATGGTTCGATATCCCCTCTCCGGCTGACAGAGACTCCGGAAAATACATACATCGTCAGTTGGGCCCCGGACAGTTCCGCGGTCATCGTAGCGCAGGACCAGGGAGGGAATGAGCGTTCTCAGCTTTTCCAGGTCGATGTGGACCGTCCAATGGTTATGCTGCCGCTCACCGAGGCAGATCCCCACTTCTTCATTCGAGGGGGGGAACTTCATCCGCATAAACCGTTCTTGATATATGGCGCGAATTATGATTTTGAATCTTCGGAGGAAATCGAGCCTACCTGGATCTACCGCCATGATTTGCGTACGGGTGAGCGCAAAGTTTTAGCAAAACCTCAGAAGGGTGGATATGTACGTCCTGAGCTAAGTTCCGACGGAGGCCTCGTGCTTTATTCGAGGAATGACCTCCACCCCGCCGGCCGACAAATATGGGTGGTCGACATCGACGGTCAGAATGACCGGGAGATCCTGAATTCCGGGGATGACATGAAGACATTTGCTTCCTGGTTTCCAGGAGAGAACAAATTACTTGTCCTTGCTGAAACCAGGACACACAGAAAACTCGGTACTCTGGACCTTTCGGACGATCATCTGGAGTGGATCCTGGACGATTCTCAACGCAATATCGAGGATGCTTATGTCCCTTACGGGAGCAAGGAGATCGTCGTGGTTGAGGTGCGAGGGGCACGCACGCATGCGAGCCTGCTGGACCCTTTATCCAGGAAGGAAAAAAAGCTTTCACCCGAATATGGAAACCTCATCCCGCTCGCACCCTGTATGTCGGATGAATGGATTGGTGATATCTACAGTTCGACCCAACCGGTTGACATTTGCCGGTTTTCGTTGGGCAGTCCAGGGTTGGATCAGGCGACCAGTGTTTCCGGAATCTGGGATAGAACCGCCCTGACTCAAGATGAATTCACGCGAGCAGAAGATTATCGCTGGATGAGCGTTGACGGGTTGGAAATTCAGGGGTTCCTCTACCGTCCCGGGGGTAATCTTAAAGGAACGATCGTGTACGTACATGGCGGCCCCACGTATCACAGCCAGGACTGGATCAACAATCAGATCCAGTTGTTTGTCCGGGATGGATTTGTGGTTCTCGACCCGAATTATCGCGGCAGCACGGGGTTCGGAATGGAGTTTCAGGAGGCGATAAAAGAGGATGGCTGGGGAGGAAGGGAGCAGGAAGACATCCGCGCCGGCATTGAACAGTTAATCAAGGATGGCATTGCTGAGCCCGGCAAGGTTGGGATGACGGGGACATCATACGGTGGATATTCATCCTGGTGGGCGATAACGCATTTCCCAAAAGAGATCGTGGCGGCGGCTGCTCCCGTGTGCGGGATGACCGATTTAATCGTCGACTATGAAAGCACCCGCCCGGATCTCCGGCCGTATAGCGAAGAGATGATCGGAGGGAGCCCAGATCAGGTCCCGCAAAGGTACTTTGAACGCTCGCCGATCAACTTTGTCGACCACATCCAGGGCGATCTGTTGATTGTCCAGGGCGGGCGTGATCCGAACGTGACCCCTGAGAACGTGAAAGTCGTACAGGAAGCGCTGGATAACGCTGGGATCGCGTATGAGCTGCTGAAATTCGAAGATGAAGGACACGGTATTTCAAAGCCGTTGAATCAGAAACGCTTATACCTTAAATTATTGGATTTCTTCGATCACGCCTTCGCTTAAGTCCGGGTTTTTCAAAGAACCCGTACACCGCCATTTATCGGTCTACCTCGTGAGACTTGCACCATGGATAACGGGTGCAGCTTGGCCGATCCGGCTCCCCTGCAGGGCGGTTGTCGGTTTGAAGCGCAGTGAGCAAGGACATAATCTGGGATAATACCTGGTGGAGGTGTGGAAATGGCGAATAAAGTCTTAAGCGAGGATGCGGAAAATCTTCTTGTTCGCAAAGTCAGGGATAGCCTTTTAGAATCCGGAAATTGTGCGCAAACATCTTTCGCCGTTCTTCAGGAAGAGTTTGATCTTGAAGGTGATCAGATTCTGAAAGCTTTGACGCCCTTCCCGGGGATTGTGCTCCGGGGAGAAACCTGTGGGGCGGTTACTGGGTGCCTCATGGCCCTTGGATTGGAATTTGGGCGGGATGATCTCAGCGATTGGAGGGGGTATATCGGATCTCTTCCTTCCGCACGCCGTTTCTGCACGCGCTTTGAGGAGCAGAATGGAAGCACCAATTGTGCGAGCATCCTCGAGGGTAAGCTTGGTCGCAGCTATGATCTGGCAGACCGGACCGAAGCGATCGAATATGCCACGGCTGGAGGACCGGACGTCTGCAGTGAGGTGGTCGCCAGCGCAGTGCTGATCGCTTCTGAAGCCATCAGGAAGAAGAAATAGTGCCGCTTTCGTGGAAGGTTGTTTTGAGCCTTTCTCAGCCCGATCCTGACGAGGTCTGCGATTAAACCAACCCGCAGGAAGCGCGCGATTGAGAAGAGGGGGATCCGATCGGACGAGATTGAAAACAGTCATGGCACCGTCGGGGCAGGTGTTTGTCTGGATGCTCCGTTGCGCTTCTCGAGGCCAAAACGATGATGATGATTTTCAGGTAACGAATATTCGCAAATCGGGTGCGATGGGATATCGTTTGCAAGAAAGTTGACCCAATATGAGCATTTGGAGACCACTTAGAAAGATCTACATTAAGTCCACTGATCTTTCGCGCGGCTATCAAGGCCAGGAGAAAAAACTGGTCAGCTTTTATAGAGCCTGGAGTTCTTGCTATGATTTTTCGGTCAAATTAGATCCTGCTTTTGGCAGAGAGATGAAGAAGATGATCGGTTTGACCGTCAAGCCGGGGGACACAACGCTTGATATTGGATGCGGAACGGGTATAAGCACGTTCTATGCTTCGGAAATCGCGGACAGAGTTGTTGGAATAGATTTGAGCGCCGACATGATTCGTAAACTTGAACAAAAAATCAGTCGGAGAAAAGCAGCCAACATCGAAGTGATCCATGGCAGTTTCCCGGAAGCATTACCTCCAGGCAGTACATTTGACAGCATTATCAGTTCGTTTGCCATCGTTCACTTCACGCCCGAAGACCGGAAAAACGTTTACAAACAGATTTACGCCATTCTCTTGCCTGGCGGACGGCTGGGGCTGTTCTCAGCTCAGGGTGAAATGGCTCCTTCCTTTGAAACGAAGGATGAAATAATGGGCAATCTAGAATTTGCCGGTTTCAAGAAAATTAAAATCGATGACGTGTCTGATATCTATCGGATCGTAAGGGCTGAGAAAGAGTGAACGCCCTGTGGTGCGAAATGTTTCACAGGTGAAAGGCTGATCCGGGAGACACCATCGATATTGCCGTACGATCCGCCTCCTGCCCAGCTGTTTCCCATTATGCACGCATAGCCATGAATGCGCTGGAGAAGACCTGTGTCACGGTCGCTCATTTAAGCGGAGCGCGGAATTCGTAATCAAACGCATGTGTGCTTAAGGATGACGGGGGAGTGAGCCCTGATGGCTGGAGTCGCCGGCCATCGGGTGGCGGGGAATCCATCATGAAGAATCGGAAAGTGTTTTTAATCATCCTGGTGCTCATCAATGTTGTGGTCCTGGCGTCATGCAGTCGAGACCGTTCATCGGCTGTTGACCCCGAATCTTTCGATGGAGATCCGAGGGCATACCAGCATGGGGTCGATTTTCTAAGACGATCGGACGGGAATTATATTCTTATATGGGCGAGCTCTGGTTTGCCGCCTGTGGGAGCCGATGCAGATGGAGAATGGTCACACGATGTCTATTACTCGATGATCGATTCAGCGCGGCCGTTTATTGATCCAGCGAAAATCATTTCCGCCCCCGGGGCACAAGAACCGGCAAGCTCGGCCATGTCATCGGATGGTCATGTCATGATCACCATGGAGGATGCTTACCAGGCGCAAAATAATATCGCTCAAACTTACGCTGTCTATGACGAGAATATGAACCCAATTAAAGAATATCAAAACATGGTATTGGATGGCGGACATTCAGGACATGTCGCCGCTGTGGGTGACAAATTTGTCGTTTTTTATTCAGATGAATGGGTGGATGGCGGCGGCGTGGATAATTTGGGCTCCGGTGATGATGTGTGGTTGAAAGTATTTGACTCAAACGGTTATTTGTTGAACGAGAAAGGCGTTGCTGTTGGCGATGCAACACGAGATTGGTGGCCGATGATCGCGGGATCTGAGCATCATGCGTTATTGCTCTGGCAGCGGTTTGTTGAGAATGAATCCTATGCAACATTAGTGTTCAACGTGTTCGATCCGGCCACCAATCGTTGGGTCAAGGGGACGACCGAAATCGTTCCCTCGCTAGAATACTATACTTATGACGTGCAGTATATTTCATCCCTCGATCTTTTCCTGATAGGCGGCTCTGATGATGACGGCGACGGATTTGCATTTCTCATTTCGACAGACGGAGACACAATCGCCCAAAATACTTCCCTGCCTCCCATGGTCCGAGAAGCTCAACCGGCTGTATGGCAGGCCGGTCACGATCGTGCCAGAGTGGTGTATGCGGTTAATCCCGGTGGGTTGATGGTGTTAACGATCAGCAGCGCAGAGATCGTGTTGGAGGATCGACTTTCAACGGATGATGAGTGGTCCACCAGTGGCACGGACGGCATTTTCCTGAGTGAAAATATCGCGTATTTTGTGTCGTTATCCCCGGAGGGAATAACTGAGCTGACAGTAGATCTGGAATAGAGACAGGGATCCAACCCACGCAGGACACGGTTGACGTTTTTCTCAACGCACGGGTGGACAGGTGTCGAAGTGGGCGTCCGGGAATGCGCTGGGCGAGGCGATATACCCAGAACGAGAGATATCCGCCCGATTCCCTGATTTACCGTTGCCTCCGATCGAGGTGTAAACAGGGCGCAAAGATTTAGAAAGCGAAAGTGAAGGAAAATAATGACGGGGTTATATTTCCTCCTGGGTGTTTCCATCGGCATGTGGATCGTATTGGGAAAGGTTGTCTTTTCCGAGATTAATAAAACCTATGATCGGGGGGGATCTTCACGAACAAACTTCTGTATTCCTGGTACGCCATGTGGGCTTTTCATCATGCTACAGTGGTGTTGGCAGCATGGTTCTCCATCTGGTGGATACCGGTTAATAAAAACGCCGCCTTGCTGGTCGGGGTGATGATGTTTGCCCTCGGGGCGATTGTTGTTCCACGATCGAAGGTGAGCAAACCCAAACCCGCGTAAGTGATACCACACGGCGGTCTTTCATGAAGCAGCGGGCCCGTTTGCAGGCCGCCCTTCATTTTGATCATTGATCCAATCATTTCCTGCTGGGTCAATGAAAATCCAACCGAATACTGAACCCGGGATGCGAACCGGGGACAGGCTTGAGACACCCGAGAAGGTGCATGGATGATGTCTCCCGAATTACTCCGATAATATCCCCATTTTGCCGCTGTCCCAGATGATGGTCGTAAAGACATTGCGATGTCGAGCGAGAAAATACAGTTCAGTCCGGGTGATGATCTTTTAACCAATGGGAATCCAGCTACAACGTTTTGTCATATGGTCTCTGGTGAAGTGAGCGTCACCTATCGATCAGAAAATGACAGCGAATTTGTCGCAGAAACGCTCGTTCGCGGAGATGCCTTCGGCTGGGGTCAGCCTTGTTGGAGCCGCATCATTTGGCGGCTCGTTGCCGGGGCAGCAAGTTATTTGAAATCGACGCCTAAAAATAGCGGTCAATCTGTGCCGAGGACAGCACCCGTGGCAATCAAATCCTCCTGGAGGTTCCAAGACTCCGCGTGATCGAATCAGCGCGCTGAGCGTTCAAATCATAGCGTCATGATAAAGTGATAACGGACGATCTAAAGCGCTAAAATGAGTCAAATTGAACCGTCCAAGGGCTGACCAGCGTGGATTTACCAAATCCCGCCGGACAGAGACCCATATCAGCCTGGCACGTAATCCCGTGTCCCTTCGTTCGATTAAGCGCGGGCGCGGCAGGGGGGTGAGAAGTCGTCGGGCGCGGGTCTGCCGTTCGGGTGGATCCGGCTGTCTGCTGTATGGGCTCGAGTTCGGGTTCTGGTAAGAGATAAGTTCGTCGGTGAACTACCTCCCCGGAAAGATGAGCTCACCAAAGAAACCGCGAAACCCGGCTTGAAGGTCCCTGGACCCAATTTTCGAATTCCAGCCTCCAGCCCTGGCGTCCAGGTTTTCACAGTTTCAGCTTCCGGGGTCATCTTAAATTGATTTCTGTGAGAAAAAATGGCCGAGATATTTTCAGGAACCATTCGCCGTTCAAAGATCTTGATCGGGGCTCTCTCTCGATCCCGGGTGAAGATCCATGATTCGGACCCGTAGTCGAAAGGCCTTTCGCATGATAAAACTTTGGAACGCACCCAGGATCGTCCTTCATTCCGTGATTACGGCAATGATGGGTTGAAACCAAGGGCCTTCATGGCGAGGATGGGCATGGTGTTGATGTGGGAAGGGAGCTTACGGCAGGGTTTTTACGGAAATCTCATGATATTCGGATGGGACCGGGTTGTGTGCACCCTCCGGGGTGTCGTCGGGTTAATATTTACAGGGATGAGACCAACACTGGATTCGCCGTCGGGGGAAATCTACAACCGACACGTGGCCGACTTTGATCGAAGGACGTTGGTGAACGCCCAAGTCAAACATCACGGGAGGGCTGCTCTTATGGATCAAACGACATACAAGGTATATCCCTACCGATGGGTAGTCCTGATCGCTTTCATGCTGGCCGTGGCCGTCAACCAGTTGCTCTGGATTACCTTCGCAGCGATCACCAGTGATGGGGCAACCTATTACGGGGTATCGCACTTGAGCATCGGTCTCTTATCCATGAGTTTTATGATTGTTTACATCATTGTATCGATCCCGGCCTCATGGGTCATAGACACCTATGGCATGCACATTGGGGTGGGGATCGGCGCCGCATTTACGGGTATTTTCGGTTTAATGCGCGGTCTGGCTGGGGGGAATTACACGCTGGTGTTGATCGCGCAGATCGGGATTGCCGTCGGTCAACCGTTCATCCTCAACGCCATCACTACCGTGGCTGCGCATTGGTTTCCTGTTAGGGATAGGGCGACCGCCACGGGATTTGGTTCGCTGGCAATGTATTTGGGGATCGTCCTTGGTCTCGTCCTGACGCCCTTCCTCACGCTTCGTTTGGGAATCCCCAGCATGCTGTTGATCTACGGTATTGTATCTGTGGGTGTGGCGTTGGCTTTTATTGTGCTGGCGAGGGAACGGCCTCCCACACCACCCAATCCTCCCGGCCAGGAAGAGCGATCCTTGATGTTTGATGGATTGAGGCAGATGCTGCGCAAACGTGGGTTCGTGCTGCTCATGGTCATTTTCTTCATCGGCCTGGGCGTATTTAATGCCGTGACGACCTGGATTGAAGATATTGTCGCTCCTAGAGGCTTCTCGATCACCCAGGCTGGTCTTACCGGGGGATTGATGGTCGTGGGAGGGATCGTTGGAGCGCTCATCATCCCCGCTCTCTCCGATCGAGCCCGCAAGCGCGTCCCGTATTTGATCCTGGCCGTGGCGGGCGCCATCATCGGGATTACGGGGATAGCTTTTTCATCCAATTATGCCCTTCTGCTCGTCTCTGCATTTGTAATGGGATTTTTTCTTCTGAGCGCAGGGCCGTTGGGATTTCAGTATGGAGCCGAGATCGCTAACCCCGCACCTGAAGGTACTTCGAATGGTCTGCTGTTGCTCATGGGGCAGATCTCGGGCATCGCCTTTATCTTAGCCATGGACAGTTTCCGATCACCCCGTGACGGATCGATGACCGCATCTCTCATCGTGTTGATTGTCCTCTTGATCCTGGGATTGATCTTGACCACGCGATTAAAGGAACCCGTCGTTCTAATGGAAGAGTCAGGATCGTGAAGCGCAAACATGAATCAATGGACACGACCTGCATCGTTCACACGAAACTAAAGAGATAGTAAGCTCGTCATGTTTCACGCCGTCGAAAATCAGAAGGTGTCGTTGGAAACCCAGCTTGACGATCTAAGGCGGTTGTCTTTTTCGTCATCCCCAGGACTCACCTTTTAAGACTCGAACCCGAGATCTCGCTTTGGATTCTCTGCATGGCCCTAAGTGTATCCGGACACGTGCATGTTCTGGATTACGATACCGAATACGTGGCCCAAGAAAGGATGAAAAAGATCAAATCATCCACGGATCCGAGGTTTGGTT
>CAZMZL010000075.1:0-13111 GCA_964570595.1 uncultured Anaerolineaceae bacterium
ACCCCCGGATCGCTTTGATTCATACATCGCTTCGTCGGCGGCCTTGAGCAGGTCATCTCCCATGGCATGCTCGGGTTTCCATTGTGCTACCCCGACACTTATGGACACGGATCCATGCTGGAAATCTCTTTGTTCAACTTCCAGGCAAATCCTATCCGCAACGCCAATCGCCACTTCCAGATCAGCTTCCGGCAGCAAGACCATGAATTCATCTCCCCCGAACCGAGTTGGCAGATCGACTTTCCGAATGCAGCTCTTAATTGAGTCTGCGACCAGGATCAATGCCTCATCTCCGGCGGCATGTCCGTGTGTGTCATTGAGATCCTTTAGCCCATCCATATCGATCATGATGATCGATAAGGGACGGTCATAACGACGGGCTCGCTCGATCTCCAGGCTCAAGGATTCGGTCAGTTTGTGTCGGTTGTATACGTCCGTTAGCGAGTCGGTTACGGCAAGCCTCTGTACCTCATCGAAAAGCCTTTTATTTTCACTGACCAAGAAGCGGTGTTCAAGCGCCCGTGTAAGCGCTAGTTCGAACGTCGCCAGTGATTCGAGCGGTTTCGTCAAATAATCAAACACACCGGCGCGCAACGCTTCCACCGCGGATTCAACTGAGGCGCTTCCTGTGAGAATGAGCGCCACAGTCTCAGGATCCCGCTTCCGCGCTACTTCAAAAACCTCAAGCCCGGTATGTTCCGGCATGTAGAGATCGACGACAAGCACATCAAAATCTTCCTCGCCGACGTACTCGATAGCTTCCGCACCATTCTTCGCGTGGACAATCTCCAGGCCCATCTTGGATGCCCTGCGCGTAAGCATCCGGCGGAAGTCCTTATCATCATCCGCGATGAGGACCCTGCCGATCACGCCATCAACATCCTTTCGTCCTTCTACCATGTAATATCTCCGTCAGTGCTCGATTGCACACGAAGGATGATGCCCACTGAGTTGCTCTAAGATCCGTACCTATCGTACCTGAATTCAAGACCCGATTACCTTGCAGGAGGCCTACATCCGTTTATGGGACGATGGGCCGGAACTCCCGCATTACTCTGGTACCGAATGACACATGATGTGTCTCAGAAAACACCCCATATGTTGTATTCCATTAAAGATAAACACAACACGCTCAGTCCCCCTAGAACATACGTGCTGTTGTACCGACCGTATCCGATCTTCCTGGTTGGATTGTATGTTACGTTAATGCGGTTCGCAACAGGAATTAAGTCTGTACAAAGGAAAAGCCCTGCAGTTCGCAGGGCTTTTATCATCCTAACCATCGTGATTGGGTCAACAATCGTAGCAGATATCTGGCGTACTTGTGGCCGTACCTGTGGATGTCGCCGCAGTGGTGCTCGTGGCCGGTGGTGGGTTCGTCCGCGTCGGCGTCCTGGTGGGGGTGAAAGTAATGGTCGGAGGCAGCGTATTCGTGGGTGGTGGCGTGTTTGAAGGAATCGGCGTGATCGTCGGTGTGGCGATCGTTAAGCTCCTCGAGACCGAACAATTGCCCCAACCCGGGAAGTTAAAGACCAGGTTTGCATTGAAAACACCTGCCATGACATTCCCGTTTGTAATGAAGTCCGCTTCCCAATAAACATTCTGTCCAGAATAAAGGGGAATATTTGGAGCCGAAGAGGACACAGATCCTCCCGATGAATTGGTGTCGTAATACCTGTTCCCCTGGAAGCGCATATAGTCGAATCTGAGCTGGGGTGCATAGGACCAGGTCAGGCTCGACACGGTTAGATTCGCCGTGGCTGCATTGCTGTTCCTCACCCGAACCTCATAATCGTCGCCGTTGATCCTGCGGTTGGTCACCGAGAGCAAACTACAGCTCGGGGTCGGTGTTCTCGTCGGTGTACGAGTGATCGTGGGTGTTCGGGTGGCCGTCGGCACGATCGTATTGGTCGGAGTCCTGGTGATCGTGGGTGTCGGTGTAGGCGTCGGCAGCGATGGTGACGTGGCACCCTTATAGAGATCACAGGCCGAGTCGCTGAAGCGGATACGGAACCCGAAGTTGGAAGCGCTCAAATTAGCCGGCGCCTGGTTTAATCTTCCACTGAATCCTCCATCCCAATCGACGACGAGATCATTTACAGTGGTGCCAACCCCCATGGTTAGTGGCAGGTTCCTATTCGAAGTAGTCGGTGAAGTCGAATCATTCGAGCGACGAATGTTCGTACCTTCCCATTTCATGAAGTTGAAGTACTCACCCCATCCATAAAGACTTGAGGCGTCCTCGACCCCCGGCCAATACACACGGACCTCGATCACTTGCAGGCCGGGATAGGTTGTATTATTGATCCTCTGGCGGATCCGGGCATTATTCCAGAACGCAAGGCCGCCAAAACTCACTCCGGAGCAGGAAGGCGTCGCCGTCGGTGTGGGTGTGTAAGTGGGCGTGGAGGTCATTGTGGATGTCGGCGTCGGCGAAGGGACAACGCTGATATCAAAGAAAATCTCCACCCAGGAACTCCAAACCCCTTCATCATCCTTGGCACGTGCAAGCATGCGATGGAGACCATTATTGATGGGCAATGTGCTGGCCCAATTTCCAATAAGAAGATCCTGTTCGTTGCAAGGCAGATTGCCGCCAAACGTGCAATACGCCTGGATGTTTTCAGTTTGGGAATGAACCCTGTTCCACGTAAAGCCCGTCCATTCATCAATGGCGAGCTGAACCTGCACAATTCCAACCCCATCGGCACCCGTACCCACACAGAGCGCTGGATCCGCGTTATCGGGATCGTACGCGATGGCGCGGCCGGGGAGGCTGTTCACATAGTTGCCGCCATTCACCGGTTCGACAATCTCAATCTGCGGAGGCACCTTACAAGGTGTGCTCGTGGGTGTGGACGTATCCGTTGGAGGCGCGGTCGATGTCGCTGTGGAAGTTACAGTTGGGGTGAAGGTCGGCACCGAAATCGTCGCGGGCAAACCTACCACCCGGGCGACTCGGAACTGCTCCACAAACCCCTCGCGACGGGCACTCAGCCTGACCTTGGGGAACCACGTGCTGATGAAAGGCGCAATGATGGGATGGTCGAAATCGAGGGTCACCGAGACCCGGTTGCCCGGTCCTCCCGGATCTTCATTGGGTTGACATTCCGCATCAACCCCGGCAGCCGCATCCGGCTGGAAATAAACAATCCCGGTCTTATTTGAGCAGATCGTCGTCGTGAGATACCCGGGTTCTCCTGTGGAGGCCGTATCATTCCGCCATATCGCCGCCGCGCCTGCGAGCGCGGCATCCTCGATGGAAGGAATTCGTGCTCCGTCCCGTTCCGATTGGGAATCACATATCCCACCTGGGTAACTGGCACAGTGCGCTGTGTTGTAATCGCCCGTAACCGCATAACGCACACCGAACCTGGCCCCGTTCTCGATCGCGACCCAGGCAAAAAGCAAACGTGCCACCTCAATAATCGCGAGTATGATGAGAAGTACGATAGGAAAAACGAGGGCAAACTCCACCAAAGTCTGTCCCCTCCATTTAATTCGATATCGCCGTTCTCTCATCATAATCCAGTCTCCACAATCGCCAGGTTAAGGTGCGCGAAGTACTTTAAATAAGCTTCGCTGGTATCCCTAGTCTACTTTCAACCGTGAAAACCTGTCCTTACAGCCGCCTTACAAGATCTTTTCGAACGGGGGTACTGTGGTTGGAGCAGATTCGGGGACAAAAATAACGGGGGCTGTCCAGGCACGTAATCGCCCCAGGATTGATGAGGACAAAAGATAAGGCGAGATGGGATCAGGCACGAAGGAATGGAATTTCCTGGGATTGTCGTGCGGAGGCTATCCCTAATGTCGCGAATAAGTATTCGCATTCAAGATCTCATTAATGTGTCATTTCGAACCCCCTGGTGGGTTGAGAAATCCCCTATCAAGCTTACGAACAGGAACCATGGATTGGAAAAAGATGGCGCTCTCTGACCAGAGAGTGAATCTTAGAAGCAGTCTTGAAGGGATTAATTTTCCAGAGGTGGGAACTAAGGCTCGGTTGTGGGGGGGGATTTCTCGCTGCGCTCGAAATGACACGAGGATGAGGGTTAAGGCGAGAATGGAATGGGGCATGAAGGTCCACCCAGGATGATGGTCCACGCGTAGCGACCGACCTATGATCCGGTCCAGTACTTGTGACCTCCGCTAGATCATCCGTGTGGATTTAACAAGATGGCGGGCGAACACGCGGATCCACCCCCACAGATTGATTATGATCCCGCAGGAGGATCTGCAGCTAGATTACCCATCTTCAGCAGGAGGCAGTCCTTCGGGGGCTTCCCTGATTTAGTCGCATGGTTGAAAAAGGATGTTTGCTAGAAGAATATTTCTAACCTTCACAGGTTTTGAACCGGGAGATTTACGCGTGGACCTCCATGCGTGAGCTGTTCGAGCAACCGGGAGAGAAACTTCCTGAGTCCACAAAAGGGTAGAAACTTGAGTCTCGTCTAGCTGAAGGGCGTAATCAGCCGGAATATGGTTGAAATGGTCCCAGCAAATCATTGCTTTTAGGACGGTAGGGATACTTGAGAATGTCAGCTTTTCACAGTGTTTGGAGATGACCCCTATTCGATGTTAATTTTCAAGCCGGTAGCCATAGCCGCGTACGGTGACCAGGCGCGATGGCTCTTCGGGTATCTCTTCGATCTTTTTACGGAGAAGCCAGATGTAGCGACGAAGCGCACTGTTGCTCGGAACCTGATACTCACCCCAAACTTCAGAGATGATGTCGTCTTGAGAGACGGCTTCTCCCGCACGGTGGGCGAGTGCGGCCAACAGCCGGAATTCAGTGGGCGTCAGATTTAAAGGCTCGTCTTTCAAGAGCGCCTCGCGTTTCTTCATGTCGATGGTGATATCTCCCGCATGCAGCGTTTCGAGACCGGCCCCGCGCTGATACTGTGTCCGAAGCAGAACTGCGCATAAGCGCGCCTCCAACTCTGCAAAACTGAACGGTTTCGTGAGGTAGTCATCCACACCGAGTCGAAAGCCGCGCAGTTTATCGGCTTCGGCGCTCTTGGCGGTCAGCATGATGATGGGAACATCCGCAAGCTCCCGGAGCCGGGCGCAAACCTCCCATCCGTCCATACCTGGCATCATGACATCCAGGACGACGATGTCCGGCCTCATATCATAAAACTCGCGTAAGCCCGCCTGCCCGCGATTCGCCGTACGGACCTCATATCCGCCATCACCGAAGTACTCCTGAAGAAACCTCAGCAACGTCGTATCATCATCGACAATCAGGATTTTCTCAGACATGGCACCCTTGTCTCTTCCGTGATAAGGAGTATACGTGATTTCGTTGAGATGATTCTTATCGCGCATACGAATACATTCCTACAGATCCGATGTTCAAATTTCAGCAGCGCTGGGTAACTTAATTCGAACCCGAGTTCCCCCTCCAATCTGATCCTCAACACGAACCTCTCCGTCCATGGCATGGATCAATCTGGCCACCATCGGCAGCCCAAGCCCATATCCATAGATCTCACGTGAATCTGTCGTGTCGAGCCTGTGAAACATCTCAAACACATTCCCCTGCTCCTCGAGCGGGATCCCAGGTCCCTCATCCGATACGCTGACAATGATCGTAGATTTCTCAACATCTGCTTCTATCACGATTTCTCCATCAGGCGCGTATTTCATGGCATTGTCCAATAGATGAAAACAGATACTTTCCAGACCCCTTTTGTCCGCAAGAACTTGAGGCAACTTCTCCGGAATGGCTACGCGAATTCTGCCAACCTGTTCTTCAACCGGGAATCGTCCCAGCACAAGCTCCACGATCTCGGCGACGGAGAGAGGCTGGATCTCCAGATGGAATCGTCCAGCTTCAAGAGCAGATAAGTCGAGAATCATTTCTACGAATTTTGCTAGCCGAGCGGTCTCAGCCTGGACCAACCGAAGCGACTCATTCGTCGATCCAGGCATCTCTGTAGAACGTTCCAGAACCAATTCGATCCCACCCTTTATATTGGTCAACGGCGCCCGGAGTTCGTGACTCACAAGTGCAACGAACTCTGATTTCAGACGGTCTAACGCCTTAAGATCTTCGTTTAATCGCTCGAGATCGACGACCGTCTTTTCCAATTCCGTCGTACGCTCGAGAACCTTCGTCTCCAGTTCTTGATTGAGCTGCGCCAGATCCAGTCTGGCAGCTTCAATTTCTTTGAGCGCAAGTCTGAGGTCGTTCTCCCTCTCCCGAATCGAGGTCAGATCGTGCGCGGTCCCGGCGAAAAGCGGCTGCGCCTGCCGCACATTATGGAGGGGCTGCAGCGACAACAACGCAGGGAAGGTCATCCCGCCGGTTTTTACGATGGAGACCTCACCCGACCAACCATCACGATTGGCTCGATCGAGCAAGTCCCCGATATCTTTATCCACCCAGACAAAATTGTCGAGGCGAAAGGCATCATGCTCACCCACTACCTCTCGTAGCGCAGGATTGGTTAACTGAAGGACACCATCATGATCACAGATGAAGGCCAGGTCTGCTGTGGCGTTGATGAGCGCCACATATTGCTGCATCTCCCTCTGTCCTGCAATCACACCCTGTCGTGCAAACAGCAGCAGGATCAAAACAGCCGCCCACCCGATACCAACCCAATTAATCGCTCCCGAAAGCCACCAATCCACGAGGATGAAGCCTACGACCGCATATGTAAAAATGATTGGCAACAACTGCTCGGCTCTTAGCCTCCGGCTTTGCTTGGTTTCATCCTCGAATACCGCATCCTTGAGCTCGAGCGAATGGCTGAGTGTGTGCATGGAGTACCCCATACATGTCAAGCTGAGCATCCATGCAGATTCGGCCAAACCTCCTCCAAGTTTCTCCCGCTGGAGAATTTGATAGCTCGAGCCCATGTCACTCAATAAGAGCAATGTAAATCCAGCCGCCAGGATTAGGAACGTCCGCTGCTCCGCCGATTGACTCACGAGCAGAGCGAGACGAACGGTGAGGATGAGTAGAATTCCATCCATCACCGGTGGCATAGCTAACCAGAATATTCGATGAGGCAAGATCACACCGACGTTTATGATCGGTTCGACGAGTACAAGCCATGCAAGCGCCACGACGGCGATGATGAGGATGGCCATGTCGAGGGCTTCACGCAAACGGCCAAACCTTTCTGGTTGAAATATTGGATAGATGATTAAGGCAGTGAATGCAGCCAGGTATCCTGCGAGCTGGAATAAATTCGTCATCGAGGGTACCGTGACAGATGCGCCCGAAATTATCCAGACCAGCGCATCAATGCTCACAGCAGCGGTCCATATCCACATCGTGATGACAAGCAACTGCCACGACCGAAATACATCCTTTTTTTGAAACGTGTTAAGGGCGATTGTGGCCGCAAGGGATCCCGCCAATCCAACAAAAACGGAGAGCCATACGGCGAACTGCGAACGACTTACAGTCGCTGGTGAAAGAAGAACCCACGAGCTGTACAGCGTGATTGCCCCCAGGATCAAGAGGGGCCAGTTGGAGAGCATCCTGGAACGGAAAGCGTTGATTTTCATTTTCGAAGCGATTGTATGCCACGCCCATTTACCAAGCAAGCCGATCGTGAGAAAAGAACGGCCCCGCAATGCGGGGCCGCTGAAGTTTTATTTCGTTTTGCCAGCTAGGCGTCGTAATCAATCGTTGATGTCGGTGTCGCCGTCTTGGTTGGCGTAACCGGCGTTGCCGTATAAGTTGGAGGCGGCGTAAATGTCCGCGTGGGTGTACGAGTTCGAGTCGGTGTTTGCGTAGCTGTCGGTGTCCTGGTCCTTGTCGGTGTTCTCGTTCGAGTCGGCGTATTTGTTCGAGTGGGTGTGTTCGTCGGCGTGCGCGTAATCGTCGGTGTGCGCGTGATCGTCGGCGTGCGCGTGATCGTCGGCGTGTTCGTCGGCGGAGACGTGACCGTCGGCGGAGGGACATCCGTCGGGGTCGGTGTCACCGTCGGGGTCGGCGTATCCGTCGGGAACGCGTAGGTGTCAGAAACTGATGTGTAGCAGGCTCCACCATCGTACTCCAGGACAACCGAATAGCTGCCATAAAGGATACCGCCGGGTGTATTCCTGAGTTTTCCCGTCCAATATATCAAGGCGTTCGCAGGATGAGGATAACTGGTAGAACCCTGGGTTGTCGAAGTATAGTCATTCGTCGTGTAGTATGTTGAAGAACCGTAGGTCATGTAATCGACATACTGAACTCCTGGAGCCATCTCCGTCCAGTCAAAACTCGACCAGGTGAAGTAGACGGTGTTCGGATTGTTATTCCGGACCGAGGCAAAGTAAAACTCACCAGAAACGCCATGACTTTCGACAAAGAGATTATTACAGTCCGGTGTCGGGGTTAAGGTGGGGGTTGATGTGACTGTCGGCGTTAAGGTTATCGTCGGCGTGGGCGTCGCTGGAATATTGATGAAGAATGTGACCTCATCGACAGTTGAAACATCGCCTTCATCATCTGTCGACCATGCTTTCATACGATGGGTCCCGTTGATCACGAGCAGCCCGTTCGGCCACTGGAAGGAAGGATTTAGATCGTGCTCAGGACAGGCTGGCAGCCCATTGAAACCGCAATATGAAACAGCGCCATCAACTCGACTCCATACAGGAGACCAAATCCCAGGCGACACCTCGCGTTCGAATGTGAAGTTCACATTCGTAATACCGTCTCCATCAGGTCCCACCCCCACACAAAGGATAGGGTTGGCATTGTCCGGATCATACGCCTGGGCTTGGGCAGGGAGCTTTGAGACGTAATTGGCGCCCTCAAGTGGCTGGATGATTTGCACCTCAGGCGGCACCTTACAGGCCGTACTTGTGACCGTCGGCGTTTCGGTGATGGTGGACGTGACCGTCGGCGTAAAAGTTTGCGTGGGGGTGAAGGTAGGTACAGATATCGTCGCAGGGAGCCCAACCACGCGGGCGACTCGGAACTGCTCGACGATGCCTTCACGACGGGCTGAAATATGCAGGTTGGGCCACCACGAGCTTATGATCGGTGTGATGAGGGGATGCTCAAAATCAACCGTAACCGAGACCCTGTCCCCGGGGCCCCCAGCATCTTCGAGAGGCCCACCTCCGGCAATCTCCTCACACCAGGCCGGAAAATGTAAAGATTGAACGGGGGCATGGTATTGAAAGAGAGCCGACCCCCCGATGGTCTTGCTTGAACAAACCGTGACCTGGAAAAACCCGGGTTGAGACACAGTCGCTGCATCGTTTCTTAATAATGACACGGCTCCGGATTTGGCGACATCTTCAATCGACGGGATGCGTGCGGCTTCCTCCTCGCTGTCGTCATCACATACGCCGCCGGCATATCCGGAACAGTAGGAATCGTTATAATCTCCCGTGACGGCATAACGAACACCGAAGCGCGCCCCGTTCTCGACTGCCAGCCAGGCTGCCAGGACGCGCGCAATTTCAATGATCACAAAGATGACGATGAGCATAACCGGCAGGACGAGGGCAAACTCGACCGCGGTCTGACCGCGAGACTTACGTCTTTGAGGTTGCTGCGCTGAGGTTGGGTTGGCTGGCAATGTTCCCATGGCTTAATCTCTTTCGTTTACTGGGTGATTCTGGTAAAGATACGGGAGGCAATCGCCTCGAAGACTTTAATCAAACCTGATCCCGTTGGGGCGAAGTAATAATTGCCGCATGACTGTCCGATAGGGACGCCTGAACATGGATCCGTAGAGGGATCTCCATCGTCGCCGATCGCGGCGATGAAGCGGAGCAGGTCTTCTCCTTGATGCTCATTCGCGGCACATTCAGCTGGCGAATAATGAGCCGTGTCACATTTATCGTTGTTGATCATCTGGTCGCCCAGGCCGATCGTGAATATGACTGCGCCCTGCCCGGGATTTGTGCAGGAGGTGTAAGCCGGGTCGAAGGAATTCGCCTCAGGACAACCTACGAAGTAACCCTGTCTCACCGCCATATCTTCAGTGTCGGGAGGATCGACCGAACCATCAGCAATCTCAAATACCGCATCTCTGCACAGCGGATAAACCCAGGTAGGGTTGCCCGCTCCAAGTGGACCCGGACAAATAGGAAGTCCGAAGGAATCTGTCGCAGCGTTTGCCGACCCATCACTCAGAAGGATGAGAATCAGAACCGCTTCCTCCCGAAGGTATGCGCCAAACTCGTTTCCTCCGATCAACAAACCATCGGCGACGTTGGTCGCTGTGCACAAGCTGGGGTCGGGTGCACCCGGGCAACCCGGAAATTTATACACCGTTAAGGCGTCAATCGACGATACGACCGATGAAATATTATCGCTCAGGTGGAGCTGTGCGACGGCATTTCGATCGAAGCTGACGACGGCCATGCGATCATAGGGGAAGTACATCCTCCCTACAAGCGCCAACGCCGCCGCCCGTACTTCCTCGAAGGGATGGCAGTCATCCGTCGGATTGCAGTTATCGGGCTCTTTATAATAATCGTCAGGAGTCGCGCCAACTTGCGCGACGGCGCCGCCGCTGTCGCAATCATCATCGACACCATCGCCGTCATCATCATCGCCGTCATCGCAGGCGGCATCGTACGTCATCGACGGGGAAGTATCCATTACCAGGACGATGTCCACAGATGCGGTCTCGGATACAGCCGTGGCCTTAATCGTGGTCGAATCGAATCCAATGATCGGCAGAAAAGAGAAATTGACCGGGAGCTGTCCATTCACACGAACGTATTTTCGAAATGGTGAGTCGTTGTAGATACCATCACCATTTTCGTCGGGAGGGCATAACGTAACATCATGATATGGATTAACATTCGTTGTCGTGGGATCGGCGATATCGCAGATGAAGATCTCGGCAGTGCCAGAGGTCACGCTATTCAGGTCGATAAACTCTTTGGCAGCAGCTTCGATCTCATTGAGTGGACGCCCCTCTCGGAACTGCCCCGCGGCCGCAAGCGAGGCCGAATCTACCGCACGTCGCAGGTGACCGATCTGGATGAACAGAATCCCAGCGTCGACGGTCAGACCGATGAAGGCAGCCAGCCCAATGAAAGCCATCGCCAGGATGATCATGACCTGACCGCGCTGCATGCGGGCGTTCTCTCGTTTAAGGCGTTGGTGTAGGTTCGACATTGACATTCGGCATCATACTGTAGGCATGTAAGGTGATCGTATCCGGGACAAACATGGTGATCCACGGCAGGCCGAGGATCATGTGATAATCGTAAAATATCTCTACCAGGACCATCCCCGTCGCCGGCGCAGCAGCATCCAGTCGAGCGGTGATGTCGGCACTCGAAAATTTTGAAACATGATTGCCATTGAGGTCCAGGCCATTTTCCCCCCATCCGGTTGGAAAACGCTGATCGACGGCGCCATTCATCAATGAGAACGCCGATATCACGATGTCGTCCGTTGCTGGATCGAGCATGATCTGCGCACCCGAACCCAAGTTCAATGATTGTTCTACAACATCTTTTGCATGCGTATAAAATACAAAATTGGGCTCGTTATAAACTCCCGCAGCATCGCGGAGCGGATCATCGTTCGCAGCAAATCTTGCTGCCTCACGAGCCGCATCAATTAAGTCCAGGTAATAGTTCAACATAAAACCAAACTCGATCAAACCCGACAGCATCATGATCAATATCGGGAGCAAAACCGTGAATTCCACCAGGCTTTGCCCACGAGTTTTTTTATCACCGCTTCGGGTGCGTCTCAATGGACTTGAAATCTTTGACCGCATTTCCACCTTATCAGAATCTTTCACTGAATCCTCATACGCAACCTTCATTATTATACGAGGCCCCTGCTTGAAACCGCCTAGTACCTCGGTACAGAGACCGAGACTGTCAACTCGCGGAGACCAATTTGTAACGAAAGTGAGACATTGCGGACGAGTTTTTCATGGCGTCATCCCCAGAAGACGCTCCAGAACGGTCCATCCGGAAAAATACACCAGCATCGCGCCCAAAACGAGAAAGGGACCATAGGGTATCGGTATGAACGCGGTGTAGCGCTTACGGACGATCATGGAGAGTATGAACAGGATGCTGAAGATTCCCCCGTAAATCATGCCGCGTAGCAGCGCCTCAACCACGCCTGGAAATCCGACAGTGATGCCAATCAAGGTGGCCAGGGTGACATCACCAAACCCGAACGGGACTTCATCCAATGGTTCAGCACGACGCCGAGCGACCCATTTGGCGAACAATCCACCCAGCAAATAAAGCAGGAAGAAGACGATGAATCCAAGCGCCCCTCCAATCAGGGCTTTCTTCCAACCGATACGCGGATCCAGAGCACTGAGCATGAAGATGACGCCCATCGATGGGAACGTCACGACATGGAGGATTAATCGGTGCTCCATATCGATCACGACGATCAGTAGATAGATCCCCCCGATGATGACGGCGGCAGCGTAAGAAGATGATGAGCTCGACCAATACCATATCCCAGTTGAGCCCATTATGGCCAACACTTCCACCCAGAGCGCTCGCCAGAGCCTGGGCGTCCGGCAATATGAACAATGCCAGGATCGGCAAAAGAACGCGAGGATACCCGACCATGCAATGAGCGGTCTTGGCGCAGTGCAAGCCCGGCATTGAGGTGAATATGGAGCTCGATTCATGCCCGGCAGGCTATCAGAAAGAAGGTTGACGATCACACCTACGAACCAGCCTAGAATTCCAGCAAGTAGCATCATAGCAGCAGATTATACATGGATGCCTTCTATTGCGCGGCCGATATCCACACGCTTTCGAATTGCGCTCCTCTTTCAAACCTCCCGCAAGTATTGAACCTGTGGGTTTCGAGCACGGGTGTATATCTCCGAGTGCATCCTTAATCCTTCATTCGTTAATGTCATTCGTGGGGGCGCTCGCGCCAGAGCGTATCAATCCCCCACGTTTACCTTCACGGAGACGCCGCCCTTCGAATTGGCCTTCTTGAACAATCGGATTGACCTCGTTGGCGCCGCCCTTCGAATAAGCCCTCTTGAACAATCGGACTGACATCGTAGGGGCCGCCCTTCGTGGCGGCCCTCAGGTTTCACATGAATAATCAGGGCGAGCACGAAGGCCCGCCCCTACGAATTGTTCTCATTACGCGTGGTCTCACGGGGCCGCCCCCGCTTCATCTGCTTGC
>CAZMZL010000076.1:0-5229 GCA_964570595.1 uncultured Anaerolineaceae bacterium
CGTGTGAAGGCAATATCTGTTCTCAAGACGGCGGCACTCGAGTGATCGATGAGAAACACTCCCAAGCCGATGCGCTTGTTTTCCTCATGGGCTTCGATCGATTTACCCTCACGGATATACGTCACGGGCCCTCGTTCGCTGAGTGTATGCCCTAACAATCGGCGGATTACGGCTGCACGCTGGTGGGAGCCTGCGACTGGAAGCACGAATTGGGCAGTGATGGTCAGCAGGATGATGATAGCCATGAGCATGAAATCCAGATCGACGAGAATGGCACGCATCGGGGTTCTGCCGCTGCCAGGCATAAAAAATTGGAAATGCATGAAGAGCCAGAGGATCAATATCGTCAGCGTGAGCAGGGTCCCCAGCAATCTTCCCGAATTTGAGGAAGCGGTTGAAAGTATATTGAATGTGTAGACAATACAGACGAGCAGGGTGAGGATCCCCAGGGCGAGGATGAAATCAGAGAGAAAGGAGTAAGGCACTGCCTCCGGTCCTGCGGAGGACAGGAGCAAGTAATAAAGGGCTCCGAGCAGAATAAATACAGCCGTCGCAACCACAAATGGCCGTCGAAATAGCGGTACGCTCTCCATCGAGTTGGGATTGTATCCCAAAGAAGGGGCCCAGCCAAATAGAGCACGAATGTCATCCATCCTTCATGCGCTTCAGATGCGATCGATGGATCTCAGCTTTGAAGCTTAGAGATTCCCGTCCGGGGGACCGACTTGATTCGTGCTCAACTGCGATATACTCTTGGGGGGATGCCCCACAGGTTTATTCTGGGAGAGCGACTATGGTCACAAGACAATCGGAGCTGCTGCGTGTGTTGGGCGATCTTGCGAGTGATCTCCCCGACCCAATATGGGTGGCGCTTGTGGATGATGATGGTCTCATCATGGCGTGTGTACCTCAGGAACCTCCGATTTCGACCGATCGAATTTCAGCGATGACGGCCGCAGCCGTGATCATGGGCGATCGAGCGCTCGATGAAGTTGAAGGGGGCGAGCTTCGCTACATTACGATTTCAGGCGCTTCGCGTCAGATCATGAACGTGGCTGTGGGCGATGGACGCTGGCTCTCGATTGGCCTGCTCCCACAGGTACGAGCCCAAGCGACATTTGCACCGCTCAGTAAAGGCGTACCAGACGTCATAAAGATCTTGAACATGCGCATCACCTCCCAGGACAGGGGCATCGTAGCCCTCTGAGCACGGATCTCGCTTGAACCTGCTCTATATCCAGATTTGAATGACGATGGATTCAATATGACCCTCAAACGACCCGTTTGAGGGTCATATTTTAAGATTCGGGCGATATTTTTCGGATATACTTATATGAACTACATAGCTCGGAGATCATCCGAGATATTCCAAAAAGGAGAGAACATGTCGGATACACCTGTTGAACTCATCGTGGCAGCATTTCAGGATGAGAAAGCCGCCGATGAGGCACTAAAGGAACTGAAGAAAGCAAAGAAAGAGCACGTGATTGCCATTCAAGACGCGGCTGTACTGCGTATGGATCAGAAGGGCAAGGTTCACATCAAGGAAGTCCATGACGTCGGCGGCGGGAAAGGCGCCGTTGCCGGCGGTCTTCTCGGTGTGGGAATCGCTTTGCTGGCGGGGCCAGCGGGGATCGTTGTGGCCGGCGCCACCGGCGCACTTGTCGGTGGCCTCGCCGCGAAGAAACTGGACTTTGGTCTGGACAACGAGCGTCTGAAGACCCTCGGCTCGGGATTGAAGCCGGGCACATCTGCGATTGTGGCGATCATCGAGCATGTTTGGGTCGACCAGCTTGAAGCCGAACTTGCCGAAGCGGGTGCGGATGTTTTGACCGAAGTGCTGAGCGAGGACATCCAGGAACAGCTTGAGGCGGGACGTGAAGTAGCGACGACGGTGCTGATGGATGAGGAAGGTACGGAGATCAGTCATGTTGCCGCGGGTGAGGATGTCGTTGAATTCCAGAACATCGTCATAACCGACGATGGCGTCGCAGCCACAGCAGCCGTGGTGACGCCTGAGGGCGCAGCGATGCGCGAGTTGGTCCTCACCGATGATGCCCTCGTTATGAAAGAGGCAGTCATCACGGAAGAAGGTTTCATCGCTGATGGCGTGGTGGTCACTGACGAAGGTGCAGTTGGTGGAGCCGTCGCGGGGACTTTCGAAGCGCCGGAAGAGGAAGAAGAGAAAAAGGACGAGTAATCGTCGAAATCCTGCGGGCGTGGAATTCCACGCCCGTTTTTTTTATACCCATGAATGGAGGAAGAAATGGCTATAGGACCGATTCAACTGATTGCGCTTACATTCGAAGATTTCAAACCCACAGGTGATATTTTGCCGGCGTTGAAAGCCGCGATGAAGAGTGGGGCGATCCGCCTCATTGATCTTCAGTTCGTGGGGAAGGACGAGGAAGGCAAGCTTACCTCGATGGAGATGTCGGGCTTAAGCGGCGAGGAAGCGATCGAGTTTGGAGCCGTGATCGGCGGCCTGATCGGCGCAGGCGCCGGTGGGGCGGAGGGGGCTGTCTCAGGTTCGCTCGAGGGTGCGCTTATCGCGGCGGAGCATACTTATGGGCTCTCCGCTGAAGATCTTTTTGAAGTCGCTGACCGCATCAAGCCCAATGCGGCCGCTGCGCTGCTGATGATCGAACATACCTGGGCGATCGGTTTCCGCGACGCTGTGCGGAACGCGGGTGGGAAAATGGAAGTCCAGGGCTTCCTGACCCCCGAGACGCTGTTCCTGGTCGGTGCTGAGCTTGAGGCGCAAGTCGAAGCCATCGAGGCAATTGCGATTTCTGATGCCATACAGACTTATGCCGCTGCAGAAGCCGTTGAAGCTATTCTGGTTTCCGAAGCCATCCAGGAAGAAGCTGCAGTACGTGCCGTGACTGCGCTGGTGGCAGCCGAGATCATCGAGGAAGCCGCAATTGAGGAAGCACGTGAAGTCGTCACCGCGGCGAGGATCATCGAGGAAGTTGCATTAAATGAAGCCGTGGCGGCGATCGAAGTAGCCGAAGCGGCGCAGGGTGAATCGTAGGATTTCCTTAGAAGGTTTTTTTCCGAATAGTTCAAGTTTGAATTCGTAGAGACGGAGCATGCTGCGTCTCTACGGGTTAATTAAACAATACAGAGGGGCGCAGTGCCCGCCCGTTGAGAGTATCCCGGATACCATGGGTATCCGGGATACTGATAAGAGCCGCCACAAGGGCGGCTCTTTTTTTTATGAACTTCTGTGGATTACGGTTGTCCGTAGACGATGTTGATTTGGTCCGTGGCGATGTAGCCGCCCGTCTTCGGGTCAGGCGAGAAGGCGATGATGCGCCCCGTGGTTCCGGCGGGGACACTTACACTCAGTTGTACGGACCAGTCTCCTGCCCCGCCCAATTCGCCGGCGTTCACGGTTGTGTACGCCTCTGCTAGAACGGTGCCGTCACTCGATGTGGCTTGCACGATGACGTTGTTCTCCGGCAACCCCGCACCGGTCCCGCTCACCGCGAATGAGGTCGGATCGGGGATCGTGCCCCCGTCTGCGGGTTCGATGATTTCGATATAGGTCGGGGACGGGATCATGGTGACAAAGACACCCGCTGATCCAGCAATGCTGCCGTCATTATAGAGGCCACCGGCGACGATCTTTCCCTCCGTCACCGCGGAGGCGGACGCCCAAAGCGTCCCCGAATACGTGCTCAGACCATTGGCGTCAGGTGCACCCAGCGTTGCGGTGGACTCGCCGAGGATGTTGAGATCTTTGTCGATGGCGAAGATGAGCACCTCGTCGTTCGGCATCCCGGCGGCTGAACCCGTCACCTGGATCGGCTCGACCAAATTCCACTCGGTGCCATTTCCGGGTTGAATAATCGTGAAGAGCATTTCGCCCGCGGGCGGCGCTTCGGTAGCGCCTGGTTCCGTCGCCTCGGGTGGCGCTTGTGTAGGTAGAGGTTCAACCGGCGCCTCTGTCGCAGGTGGGGTGTTCCCCGAACCGCCGATGATGCCCGTCAAGGAACCGATGACGAGCAGGACCAGGATGACGATGACCCCGATCAAGACGTATGTGAGCCACTTGGGATGTGAGTCCCCCCCTTGTGGATTTGTGGTTTCGCTCATTGTTGCTGTTCTCCTTTTCCCAGACCGCAGCTTTCCCCCCAGGCGCTTATGGGCAACCTTCACCGACGATTTTGCTTGAAATTTAGCAACGTTTGGGTCGATTTGGGAGCTGCGAAGATTTGAGCGAGGATTATATCAGATAATAAACGTGCGCTTGAACAATCGCGGGTACCAACCTGGCTGAGGGCGAGACTTCTGAGATTCATCGGTATAATGATAGTATCGGAAAATCAAGAGGAGGAACATACGATGTACGAACCAACCAAATTGCCGTATGAGTTCAATGAACTGGAACCGCATATTGATGCTCGTACGATGGAGATCCACTATACAAAGCACTATCAAGGATATACGAACAATCTGAATAAGGTGCTGGAGGGACAGGATGCCCTGGCGAAAAAGCCGGTGGAATATATTCTCACCCATCTGGACGAAGTTCCCGAGGAAATTCGTACGGCGGTCCGCAACAATGGCGGTGGTTACGTCAACCACTCCTTTTTCTGGTATCTCATGAGCCCGAAGGGCGGCGGGGAACCGGATGGAAAATTGGCAGAAGCGCTAGTTGCAGACTTCGGTTCATTCGAGGCCTTCAAAGGGATGTTTTCGAAGGCGGCGATGACGCGCTTTGGGAGCGGGTGGGCCTGGCTGTGTGCGGACAAAGACGGCAAGCTGCTCGTGACCAGCACAGCCAACCAGGACAGTCCGCTTTCTGAAGGATTGGCGCCTCTGCTGGGACTGGATGTCTGGGAACATGCCTACTACCTCAACTATCAGAATCGCAGGGCTGACTACGTCGCCGCCTGGTGGAACGTGGTCAAATGGGACGCCGTATCCTACAATTTCAGGATGATGAAGGTCGAAGCCGGTGTAGGTCAGGTTGCCGATTGGGCGGACGATCAATGGAGCAAGCTTCAGAAGGGCTGGAAGGATCTGTTTGATTGAGCCAGCACCTGCGCCCTGAAGGCGGTCCCGCCGCTGCAGGTCATAGATTGAAACCCTGGTATGGGCACGTGGCCATGTGCCCATACCCCGATTTTTCTATATCCAACAAACCTGATCATTGGTTCGGGACAAAAAAATGTCCCGACGTGTTTGATGGTCGCTGTCAATCGTTATAACCTGGGTTGC
>CAZMZL010000076.1:5329-13015 GCA_964570595.1 uncultured Anaerolineaceae bacterium
GGCCCAGGTGCAATAATGAATCCCGTAGGGGCACGATGCGCCGTCACGTGGTTTTTTCATATCCAACAAACCTGATCATTGGTTCGGGACAAAAAATGTCCCGACGTGTTTGATGGTCGCTGTCAATCGTTATAACCTGGGTTGCATCATAAACCCTGCAGGGGCACAAGGCCTTGTGCCCCTAACTTCATATCCAATGTCTTCCGAAGATTGATATTAAAATTCCCCGACGTAATATTTGCGTCGATGTCCATGATTACGGCCCAGGTGCAATAATGAATCCCGTAGGGGCACGATGCGCCGTCACGTGGTTTTATTGTCATAACGATTCGGGACCTATACGTAAATTGATTTGGCAGGACGAATAGCCTCATTTAGACTTTCTCCATACATTGCCTTAAGGAGAATCATGATGTCCCCGTCGTCGCTCAAGTGGAGCCGAAAGACCTTGGGTCCAGATCTGATGTCGGGGCTGACGGTCGCGTTGGTGAGCATCCCGGAAGGAATGGCTTATGCCATGGTCGCCGGTGTGAATCCGGTCTATGGTCTTTATACCGGCATGACCACCACGATCGTGGCCTCACTCACCGGAAGCACATCTCTACTGGTTGTGACGCTGACGAATGCACTGGCTCTGGTCACGGCGGATACCATCGCTGGACTTGAAGGACCCGTCGATATCACCACAGTATTCACCTTAACCTTCCTCGTAGGTCTGATCATGTTCTTGCTGGGCGTGCTCAAGCTTGGCAGCGTAATCCGATTCGTTTCCAAGGAAGTCATGGCCGGATTCGTTTTCGCCACGGCGCTTTTGATCGTATTAGGACAGTATGGAGATCTTGTAGGGTATGAATCCGCGCTGGAGGGAGCAAATAAGTTCATCAAAGCGGTGGACATCTCGAAGAATATCGGCGCATGGGACCTTTACTCGGCCATCGTTGGGCTCGGTTCTATCGCCCTCTTGTTCTGGATGAAGCGCATTCGATCGATTGAAAAGTGGGCGGATATCCTCATCATCGTGCTGTCATCCCTCTTTGTGGTGATCGCAGGTTGGGCGACCGTGGAACTTGTCGGCGACATTGCCGATGTGCCTCAAGGTCTGGATGCTCTCCCGAAGCCGGCCCTGCCCGATTTCAGCATGATCCCGCTGTTAATCGTGCCAGCGATCGCGGCGGCAGTCGTGGGGCTTGCGGAAAGTTCCGGTGTAGGTTCAGCGTATCCGAACCCCGACGGTACGAAATCGCAGATGTCTCGTGACTTCACTTCCCAGGGGCTCGGCAACCTGGTCGGTTCCTTCTTCCAGGCGCTCCCGGCTGGGGGATCGCTATCCCGAACAGGTGTGAATGCGAGCGGTGGAGCCATGACCCGGTGGTCGGGTGTATATGCCGGGTTGATGCTTGCCGTTGTGATCGCCGTCGCGGGTGGGGCGACAGCGTATATCCCCATGACGGGCCTGGCAGCGCTCCTGATCGTGATCGGGATCGAGGCGATGCTCAAGGAGGGACGCGTGCTCGGTAGAGCGTGGCGGATATCAAAAGGAAATTCTGCGGTTGCGATCATTGTGATCGTTATCGCAGTGTTTGAGGATCTTACTATCGCCATCTTCGCTGGGGTGGTCCTCTCCCTGTTGGTATACACGTTCAGGGCGGCCGGCGCAGCCCGGGTGGTCCAACTTGTGCGATCTGAGGATGGCGAACTTGAAGAACGTCCGGCATCCTCCGAGTTAGAACCAGATCAATCGGTTGTGTTTGAATTGATCGGAGAGGTCTATTTTGCCTCGGTGTACTCCTTTGATGAGATGGCGCCGCCTCCCGAGTCGGGTGGCAATTCGGTCGTCATCATGCGGCTGCGCGGCCGACACTTCCACAGCCTCACGTGGATCGAGTGGTTCGAAGAATACAACAAGAAGCTTAAAGCCCACGGCAACAAACTCATGCTCGAAGGGGTGGATGAAGAACTGATGGGTGTGCTCCGAGCCAGTGGGTTGTTGAAAGAAATCGGCGAGGAGTATGTCTTCCCTGATCACCCCAAGCGCGGCGAGGCGCTCGAAGCTGCGCGCAATAAGGCGTGGGAATGGATCAATAAGCGTAAAACATAGATGAAAGTGGTTTTATGAGCGGGGTACAACCCTCCGGGATTGTAATGTACACGGGCCGAATGAATTGGGATGGGATAATCTGCCGGGATTGATTGGGGGGCATGATGCATAGGAAAAGGTCCATCATGATTATTGTGGCGGTCCTCGTTCTACTTGTGCTGGCGGCTTGTGCTTCCAATACTGTCGTGGAGGAGAAGCCTTCCGGGAGTCTCGCCTACGTCGACCTTGTTTCAGTGGAGTTGCAGGGGGAGCACCCATATGTAAAAGTCGAGGGCAATTTCCCGGACTCCTGCACGCGGGTTAGCGACGTCCAGCAGGAATTTGATGGATCGAGCTTCAATATCGAACTTTTCGTCGATCGCCCGGAAGATCTCATGTGTGCGCAAGTGATCAGCCCCTTCGTTGTGCTTATCCTGCTTGAAGTGGGCGTTGTTATACCCGGGGAGTACACGGTTGACGTGAATGGGGTGGTGGGGTCGTTTGCATTGGGACCCTGACGGCAATGTGTTAAAATCGATGGAAAGGTCATCAGTAAAATGGGCACAAAGGCAACGTAGAAAATTGCTTGAAAGGAGCAAAACATGCCAAGAGGCAGAGGAGTAGCTGGACCGGGTCGTATGGCCGCCAGACGGATGACGGCAAGGCGGGTGCGCCGTATGCGCAGACGCCGCAGGAGAAGGCGAATCATCCTCGTCGGGGGCTTGATCGCGGTAGGAACGCATAAGCTTACCAAGAGTCAGGTCGATCAGGTTGAACAACAAACCGGCAAGCAGGCCGAAGAGCTGACGGATGAGGAGCTCGAACAGGCGATGAAACAGCTCGGCATCGAGCCCGAGGAATTAAACGACGAGGATTGGAAGCAGGTGGATGCGGCCGACGACGAGCCGGAGGATTACATTGCTGAACTTGAGCGCCTCTCTGAGCTGAACAAACAGGGCGTCATCACGGATGAAGAGTTCGAAGCCAAGAAGAAGGAACTGCTCAACCTATAGCCATAGATGCCCCGTAATGCATTGAATGATGGTGCAGCTTTCATGGAGAGTTCGTGCACACTCTCCTTGGAGTTGCACCATATTTTTCCCCCAGGATAAGCGCCCATGTATGATCTAACCGATTACGCCGAGATGATCGCTGACCGGGTGCGTATGGACGCATATGCCCTGGCATTGAAAGCGGCCGTCCAACCTGATTCGGTCGTCCTGGACATCGGCACCGGTCCCGGCATCCATGCGCTGTTAGCGGCAAAATTTGGCGCTCGGAAAGTATATGCAATTGAACCGGAAGACACCGTTCATCTTGCCCGACAGGTCGCTCAAGAAAACGGATTTGGCGAACGAATCGAGTTTTTCCAGGATCTCTCAACAAACGTAACCCTACCCGAGCGAGTCGATGTGATCGTCTCAGATATCCGGGGTTCCCTGCCGCTGTACGGTACTCATATCCCCACGATCATCGATGCGCGCGAACGACATCTCTCTAAAGAGGGAACCTTGATCCCGAATCGAGATACATTGTGGGTTGCGCTGGTTGATTCGCCCCGTGCCTACCGCGAGGTCATCCGCGCCTGGGATCGTCCCTACGCACTCTCGATGGAACCCATCAAGCGAATCGTATTGAACACCTGGAGCGATCAGACCGGCTATGATCTTCGCCAAAGGCATTTGCTCACGAAACCACATCATTGGGCGACCCTGGATTACATGGTCGTTGATGATCCCGATGTAGGAAGCTCCAGCATCGCATTGGAAGCCGTAAGAGATGGGAAGTCCTATGGATGGTTAGTCTGGTTTGACACCGAACTCACCCCCGGGGTCGGGTTCTCGAACGGACCCGATATCGATCGGATCTCCGAGGTCTATGGTCGCGCCTTCTTCCCGCTCATCGAACCCGTTCCAATCCGTGAAGGTGATACGATCAATCTTGCGATGCATGCCAATCTACAGGCTGATGAATATGAATGGCGTTGGCATACGTGTATTCTCGAGGGAGATAACCCCGATAATCTCAAGGCAGATTTCGATCAGTCGACCACGAGAGCCAAGTTGTATGAAGCCAATCTTAAATTGCCGCATATATCGCTCGAAAAACCCGAAGTGAGCATGGATGGGGAAGTTACATGGTTTGTTCTTCAGCGGATGGACGGAGACACCACCGTGGGCAGTATCGGCCATAAGGTTCAGGAGAAATTTCCCCGGCGCTTTCGCGATCGAAGTGAAGCGGTTTTTTTTGTCCATCAGGTTGCTCAGCAGTTCAAGCCCTAGATGATCATCCGCCCAATTGTCAGAAATCTATTTCCGATCAAGATTCACATCTCGATCTGAGAGCTTTGTTTCCTATTAAGTAGTGTTAATATCATAAGGGGGCTTCAAGGATCATCGTTGCTTCTGAACAATGGACGACTAGAATCTATATGTTGACTCTATTGAGCATCGAAGGAATTCATTTTCGCTAAGCTGAGGAGGTTGGCCATGAGACTGAAGACGATCATCCTGATTATCGTTCTCATGCTTGTTCTGGGAGTTTTCTTTCTGGCGGCTTGCGGCAGTGTTGATGTTCCTGGAGCCCCCATCCCTGAACTTTCGAGCACAGAAACACTTGGGGCTGAGGATCCTGCCAGCGACACTGAATCCAACGGCGATAAGCAAGATTCCGGGTCAGATGATGACGTCCTCGAAGCGGTGGCGAGTCGTACACCTGTGCCAACTGTGACACCTGGAGTTGTTGAAATCGCTGTTGAAAATTTCACCGAAAACGCAGGGATTACGGGGTTTGTTATCCTTGGGTTGTCTTCCGCGGATTGGATCAACCTGGCCATCTCTGTGCTGCTCGCTCTGGTTCTTTATCGGGTAGGGATGTGGGTAGTCCGTTCCTTGTTGCGGAAGGTGGTCGCACGCACGCCCACGGATTTTGATGACCGCTTCCTTGCGGAAACAGACCAACAAATCCGATGGCTCATCATCGTGATGGTCATCGAGATCTCCCTGAGACGCTTACAGTTTCTTGATTCAGACATCAAGACGCTTGTTCAGGATATTGCCTTTTTGGCTTATGTCCTGATTTTCGCCGTTATCAGCTGGAAGTTGGTGACCATGGGTCTTGAGATCATGGAAGAGCGACTCTCTCAGAGGATGGATCCGAGCCAGGTTAACACTTTAATGCAGCTGGTCGGATGGTTGGTGAAATTTCTCGTCGTGTTCGTATATTTTACGATCTTGCTCGACCACTTCGGGATCAGCATTACGGCGGTGACTGCGGTATTAGGCCTCGGTGGTCTTGCGCTTTCCCTTGCTGCACAGGACACGATCGCAGACTTCATCAGCGGCATCATCATCCTGCTCGATCAGCCCTTCCGGGTCGGTGATCGAATAGCGGTCGATACGATCAGCACTTGGGGCGATGTGACCGAAATCGGGCTGCGCACGACGAAGGTTCGTACGCGCGATAATCGCCTTGTCATCATACCCAACTCGACCATAGGAAATTCGGCCGTGGTGAACTACACCTACCCGGACCCTCGTTATCGCGTCCAGATAGAACTGGGTATCGGCTACGGGCAGGATATCGATAAAATTCGGCGGGTGATTGTTGGGGCTGTGGAAAACATTGATGGTGTGCTGAAGGATAAACCCGTGGAAGCGTTGTTCCTGGAGTTTGGCGAGACGCATATGATCTTCCGAGTCCGCTGGTGGATCGAATCTTTCGTCGACACCCGGCGGATGTTTGATAAGGTTAACCAGGTGCTTTATACAGCTTTGGATGGCGCCGGCGTCGAAATGCCATTCACAACCTATGATGTGAACATCAAATTTGGCAACGACAATGCTCAGCGGATCGCGGATGCGGTCAAACCTGAAAAAGATTGAATCATCAGCGAAGCATCATCGCTCTGTTGCGCATCTTCTATGGTGTGATGGGGTTTATCCAATCGTAAACCCACAAGATCATTCTTACATGAGAAAAGGAGTTAGAAAATGGAAAAGAAACGACCTGTCGGCGTGACGCTGCTGGCTCTACTGGCTGGATTTGCTGCGGTGGTGGCCATCATCTATACGCTGCAGATGCTGCATTTGTGGCCGGTCACCGGCCCGTTCGGACAGTTTAAGTTCTTCACGTTTAACCTGTTCGGTGCAATTATGTGGGGCCTGATGGCCGCCATCTGGATCTGGGTCGCCCGTTTGCTGTGGGCTGTGGATATCCAGGGCTGGCTCTTCGTCGTCGTCCTGGCGACCTTGAACGTCATCCTCGGCCTGTTCTCGGTCATCGGTGGGACCCCCTGGGAGGCGGTCTCGGTATCGCTCTTCCTGAACACGCTCATCCTGATCTACGGATTGCTTCCGGGAACGAAAGCAGCCTTCGGCGTCGAGGAGATGAAGGGGTAAGTACGCTCTCCCCTCAACCGGAGAGGCATATGGGGTGAGCATGCGGATGGATCAATCGCTCCCCCAGCAGCTTATGCAAGAGAAAAACTAAAGACGCCCTTCGGGGGCGTCTTTAGTTATCGAGGGGAAATCCCTTAACTAAAGTGGAACAGGCAATTCTCCTAGCATATCGTGTGATATATACTCCGGTCCGAGATCCCTGCTCAAACAAAAAGGAAAAGAATATGTACGATGAAGCGCCTGTTGAGACGTTGAAATATCATCATGAGATGCTCAGCGATTCTGTGAGAATCGAACGCTATCAAAGCGCCATCATGAAGGTCGTGCGGAAGGGCGACGTGGTGCTCGACCTCGGCTGCGGCACCGGGATATTATCGCTTTTCGCCTGTCAGGCCGGCGCTCGCAAAGTGTATGCCGTCGAGTCTGAACCCGTGATCGAGATTGCCCGGAGGGTGAGTGAAGCGAATGGATTTGACGACCGAATCGAATTTTACAATGATTGGTCCACGTATGTAGACCTGCCAGAAAAGGTCGATGTGATCGTCACCGAGACCATCGGCAATCTCGGTTTCGAGGAAGGGATCCTGGGCTGGTTGGCGGATGCCAGGGAGCGATTCTTGAAAGAAGGGGGCAGGGTGATCCCACAGGAAGTGGAGCTTTTTATGGCGCCGGTGAGATATGGGAAAGAACGGGATCGAACCAGCGCGTGGGTTGAAGATTTCTATGGCCTCGATTTCAGCTCGGTCCGGGCTATCGCCGTCAACCAGGCGTTTCCAATTCGACTCGATCAGGCGGACCTGCTTGGCCCCCATGCACCAATGCTGAAGGTAAATTTGAGGGATGATGTAAAGCGTCTTTATGAGGGTCGGAATTCCATCCGCATTGAACAAGACGGCGTGCTGCACGGCCTGGGAGGATGGTTCCGCTCCACGCTTGCCGAGGATATATCAATCACAAACGCGCCCCCGAATCAAGTCCCCAGTTGGTGGCAAGTTTTCTTCCCTCTGGAGGCGTCCCTGGAAGTACAGGAGGGTGATCATCTCTTGCTGGAGGCCTCCACCAGGCCTTCCGGAGGCGAATGGTCCTGGAAAGTGAAGCGCCAGGCGGAGAAACCTGATCTTGGTGAGGAGGGTGCGGAGTGGGATTTTGACCATCAGATGATGGACGGTGAGATCGGGATCGTGAGCGATGGTCAACAGGGGAGGACGT
>CAZMZL010000077.1:0-12870 GCA_964570595.1 uncultured Anaerolineaceae bacterium
GATCAACGCCTGATTGCGCTGGATGGCAAGATGGTCCTGGATGATAACGGTCTTTTTAAACATCCTGAATTGGCTCAGGTTCGTGATACCGACGATGAAGAGGCCGTAGAGCGTGATGCAAGAAAATACGGGCTCTCGTACGTGAAACTTGACGGCTCGATCGGCTGTATGGTCAATGGAGCAGGACTTGCCATGGCAACCCTGGATGTCATCCATTTGTTTGGGGGGGAGCCTGCAAATTTTCTGGACATCGGTGGTGGAGCAAGCGCAGAGAAAGTATCCGCAGCCATCCAGATCATCCTTCGCGATCCGAACGTCAAAGCCGTACTGTTCAACATTTTTGGAGGGATCACGCGAGGCGATGAGGTCGCACGTGGTATTCTGTCAGCCTGGAAGGAAGTGCCGAGCGACACCCCGATCGTTGTTCGCCTGGTTGGCACGAACGAGGAGGAAGGCAACAGATTGCTGGCAGACGCTAACATCATCACAGCGACGTCATTAGCGGATGCAGCTCAGAAGGCTATTGCTGCGGTAGGGGAGGCGAGATGAGCATCTTGGTAGATAAGAACACACGTCTCATCGTGCAGGGCATTACCGGTCGTGAAGGACTTTTCCATTCGGCTCGGATGGTTGAATATGGGACGAACCTTGTTGGCGGCGTCACCCCCCAGAAGGGTGGTGAATGGGTTCTTGGTGGAAAGGTGCCGGTTTTCGACACGGTTCAAACTGCGCAGGAAGCGACCGGTGCGAACGCAAGCATCATCTTCGTTCCAGCGAGATTCGCTTCCGATGCCATCCTGGAAGCCGCCGATGGCGGCATCCCCTTGATCATTTGCATCACTGAAGGTATTCCCATTCAGGATATGATGCAGGTTCGCCGATATCTTGATCAAAAAGGTGTTCGGTTGGTGGGTCCGAACTGCCCCGGCCTTCTGACCCCAGGTGAAGCCAAAGTGGGGATTATTCCCGGACATATAACCAACCCGGGGAGCGTGGGGGTCGTCTCTCGATCTGGAACGCTCACCTATGAGGTCCTGTACGCTTTACAGCAGGAAGGTATGGGCGTCTCAACGTGTGTGGGAATCGGAGGGGATCCAGTGAATGGGACTTCGTTTGTCGATACGCTGGAACTATTCGAGGACGATCCCCATACAGAATACGTGGTCTTAATTGGTGAGATCGGCGGCACCGACGAAGAACAAGCCGCCCGTTTTATCGAGGATAAAATGTCGAAGCCGGTCGTGGGATTTATCGCTGGACGAACTGCGCCGCCGGGGAAGCGGATGGGACATGCCGGTGCAATTGTCGAAGGTGGAGAAGGCACCGCTGAAGGAAAAATTGAAGCGTTGACCAATGTTGGTGTAAAGGTCGCGGAACAACCAGAGGAAATCCCTGATCTCTTAAAATAGGAGCACGGAACGGTGGTTCGGATAAGGGAAGGTTCTAAGGAGGGATGTGAATGATGGCAGAAACCGTGGATGACGTTCAGGAGAATCTGGATATTGAAGACCTCGCACGGAAGGCGGAATCCAATCCGAACGAATTGAGCATTCAATGCCGTTATGGCTGGGCGCTCTTTGCGGCTGACCGGTTTGAGGAGGCACGAAAGGTATTCAGTGATGCCTCTAAGCGTTGGCCCGACGAAATCGAGATTCAGTATGCCCTGGGTTTAATTTACAAGGATCTCGGTGACCAATCCTCCGCATGCAGCTCTTTTAAAAATGCAAGTTCGTTTCAGGCGGTTTCAATCCGACAGAGGATGTTCCAAAGTATGGCAAATGTTCAGATCGGGCATCTGAACCGAGGTACGTCCTCCGGAAAGGACATTTCACAATGATCTCAAAAAGGGAGCGGTTAGAAGCCGCGATCTCGAAAGAATTGGCCGATCACACACCCGTCGCTCTGTGGCGGCATTTCCCTGTAGATGACCAGGATCCAGAGACATTAGCGAATTCAATAGTGCTCTATCAAGCTCGCCATAACTTCGATCTCGTCAAAGTCACACCGTCATCCTCTTTTTGTATACGTGATTGGGGTGTGGAGGATGAATGGCAGGGAGACGGCGAAGGGACTCGTGCGTATACAAAACGGGTTATCGACGCACCGGAGGGATGGGCTAATTTGCGCGATTTGGTTCCCGAGGATGGGGCTCTTGGAGATCAACTGCATTGCCTCGAGCTTCTACGGGCAGAGCTTGGCGAAGACGTTCCCATCGTTCAAACGATCTTCAATCCACTCTCGCAGGCGAAGAATCTCGCAGGAGGTGATCGATTATTCCAGCATCTTCATCGCCATCCGGATGTCCTTAAGACCGGGCTGGAGACCATCACCCGAACCACAATTGCTTTTATTGAAGCGGCAGTAGAGCGAGGAGGCATCGATGGGATTTTTTACGCCGTACAGCATGCCTCTTATCGCTATTTTGACGATGCTGGATTTCAGGAATTTAACGAAGGATTTGATTTGCAAATTCTTGAAGCGGCGAACCAACTCTGGTTGAATATCCTTCATTTGCACGGTGAGGCAATCATGTTTACCCCGGCGGAGAAATATCCTGTTGCGGTGGTGAACTGGCATGATCGAGAGACCGGGGTAGATTTAAAGCAAGGCAGTGAGCGTGTCCAGGGTGCTGTATGCGGCGGAATCCGACGAGGCACGATCGCTCTGGGCACACCCCGACAAGTCGAGGCTGAAGCCCGAGATGCGATCGCGACGATGGAGGCCGGTGGCTTCATCCTCGGCACCGGCTGTGTAGCACCGATCATCACACCTCAGGCCAATTATCAGGCCGTGAAGAATGCGATAGGTTTCGCGTAGCCACAATATTCACGCAGGGTTCTTCCAGGGAAAAAGTAAGGATGGAGGTTGGCACCCCCATAGCGCCATATCGATCCCAGCAGTAAACAACCGTGAATTCTAACTTGTTTCCATCATACTTTAAAAGAGTGCCAAAGTGTCTCGAATTCGTGTGATATCAGGGCGGGCAAAAGGACGGAAACTAAAAATGGTTCCCGGCGATTCTACCCGTCCAATCGGTGACAAGGTAAAGCAAGCTCTATTCAATATCATCGGCACGGATATTCGCGGAAGTCGTTTTCTCGATCTCTATGCAGGAACTGGAGGGGTGGGGATTGAGGCTTTGAGTCGAGGCGCTGAATGGGTGTTGTTCAATGATGCTGATAAAGATGCAATCAATACGATCAGGGAAAACTTAGAGCACACTGCACTCACAGAGAACAATGAGATTCTTCAAAGAGATGCGCAGAAGCTGCTGAACAACCCTTGCACTGAGCCGTATGATTATATCTTCGTGGCACCACCACAATTTAAGACCTTATGGCTGCAGACTTTGAAACTCCTGGACAGCGATCCCCATTGGTTAAATCCTGATGCATGGGTGATCGTACAGATCCATCCGGACGAAGTTAAAGATGTGCAGCTCTCCAATCTGATTGAATTTGACCGCAGGAAATATGGAAACACACTGCTCCTATTCTATGAGTGGCCAGGCACTTGAAATGCCTCATCCCCGATCGAAACGCGCTGCCTGATCGGAGCGACAAACACCTTAATAAGGGAGAAGAACCGGTTCCCCTGTCGCATGCGGGGTTCTTCGAAATTAATCAGTTGAATGAAAGCTTTGGATCCCCCGAAGGGGAGAACGTTGTAATTCCGGAAAAAGGCGCATGGTTTCGATAGCTTGAAAGAGCCCGAGGCAGCAGAATCGCCACATCCTCCACAAGGGGGACGTCTTCCAGGCGGTCGATCTGGATCCACTCGGGGATACCCTCGCTGCTGCCGCGGGAAGCGCAATCATCGATTTCACCGACGAAAACGTACAAACCTATCCCTGGCGAACGTCCTACATCGATCATGATGATGCCGCAGAGGGTGAGTTGGTCGATCGAGATCCCGACTTCCTCACTGATCTCCCGTATTGCTGATGACCTCGGATCTTCTCCCTGCTCGATGTGACCGCCGATACCGTTGTATTTTCCTGACCAGCGGCTTCTTCCCGGCGCTATTTTAAGCATAAGGACCTTATCCTCATGGATGAGAAAGGATAAGGTCCTCGGAATGATGTTGTATCGATTTGGATCTGGCCTCTGACCGGGAAGTGACATGGAGTTCTAAATGCCTAATCCGCCAGATCGCTGACATCCTCTTCGAAGGTTGTCTCATCCATGTAGCCCCGAATTTCTGGATGAATCAGTACGGGGGTGGTGTGTTTTTCGACGCTCGCGCGTGTGTCTTTTATATTCAATCTCTTAAAGAGATTTGTAAACTGCTGTTCCCACGCTTTGTCGATTTCAGCAAGGGATTCTTCTGGGAGATCCCAGAGAGGCTTCTTGAATAGACCCAGGGCGCGCTTGCGAGTCTTATAGAAGAATTGGTCGTCCGTCTGGCCTTCTTTTCGTTCGTCGCTGTGGTTTTCTGTGAGGTAGGCGTAGATTTCATCCCGCAGGGATTCGGGGAGGTGGTCGTAGAGGATATTCTGAAAACCGGTCGCGAGATGAACTTCCAATGTCCCGGCTTCAGCGAATTTGGTGAAGGCTTCTTCGGGGAGCGTAGAGGCACCGTGCTGCACCGCTCCTCCCATACCGTAATCCTTCGCTACAATCGACAGATGTGCGAGGGTGTCAAAATCAACGCTCACTTCTGCGATCGAACCGTCAGGAAGCACGACGCCGCCATGTGAGGTTCCTGTCTGGATACTGATTTTAGAGAGCCCTTCCGCGCCTTTTATGAGCTCCGGCAGCATGCTGTTGAACCCATCCATGAAGGCGCGCAGTTCTGGCTCGGTGCTGTTCTGACCGCCCACCTCGCCAATTTCTCCGCCCAAAGAGATCGTGACGTCCTTCGGCTGGTTGCCACGAATATGTGCTGCGATCTCGGCACAGAGCGTGTAGTTTGTCCGCTGTTGTTCCGGGATGGTTTCCTGCTCGAGATCTACGAGTGTGGAGGTGTCGATATCGATGTTAAAGAAACCTGCACCGATCGATTCTTTGGATAGGTCACACACAGCCTTGACCTCTGATTCGGCGTTTTGGGCGAATCGCCCGGCACTGATTTGGTAGTGATCCCCCTGGATGAATACGGGGCCCTTGTAGCCTTCTGCAATAGCTGCTCCCAGGATCGAGGCGGCGTATTCCGTGGGACGCTGATCGGTATAGCCCATTTCCGAACGAGCAATCTCAAAGATGAGAGCGCCGGCGTCACAGGCTAAAGCCGCACGGAAAACAGCCCTGGCTGCCGTATACGTTAGTGCCCGCAGATTTATCGCTGGAACAGTAAAGTCATCCTTAATCTTTCCTTGTCCTCGTGCGATGTAAAACTCATGAATCGACGCGGGATATGCGCCGATATCCACGGCGATTGTTCGGATTAACCATCGAGCGAGACCCCGCTCACGCGGCTCTCCAAACACCGCAGTTCTCACGATGGGTTCGATATTCACTCGTAGTTCAATTTCATCGCGAACGGTCACCTGCGGTCCTTCACTTATTCGGATTGAGTCGCCCAGGGGTTTTGCGACCCGCAGAAGATCATCGATCATGGCCATGTTCGCCTCCTACCGTTAATTTCAGCCATTATACTTGCTATCGTACGCGAATGGAGAGGGTGTGTCAGGGATTCGTCAGGTCCCTCGTTGTGGATTTTATCGCATCGATCTATAATCAAAGCCATTGATGAGCTTCTTGAAAAAATTATGGAGAATAAGATGACAGACCCGATGGATAAGGTGACTGAAGGCAAGGACATTATCAGCAAAATAAGGAATTTCTTAGCGGAGTATGTCGGCTATTTTGATCGTGAAAATCGCCGGGCTGGCGATAAGCTCCTGCGGGACACGATTGCCCAGCGCTATGAAGAACAATGGAACCGAATTTCGGAACTCCAGCGTCAAATGATTTCGGATGGCAAGCTTGAATCAGTCGATGACCTCGAAGCGGCAGCCCTTAAGCTGCGCGCGTTCATCGATCGGATCAAGACAGCATCCTACGGTTATGCGGGCTTTTTCGATGTCGCTACGATTAAGAGTTTCGAGTTAGAAGAAATCTATAACTATGATTTAGCTCTGCTTGAAGGGGTGGACGATATCTCTCGTGCAATGGATAATGTGGAAGCTTCGATGACCACAGACGGATTGCCGGCAGCGGTGAGCCATCTCACCCGATTGAGCCAGGGAGTTATTGACGTCTACAATCGCCGAGATGAAGTTATCCTATCTACGAATGCCTGAGTCAACAGGAGGAGAATAAACTATGGCTAGAATTTTTGATGTTGTTGAATATCCGGATGAGATGAAAGGTGAGATCGTCCATCGAATCCCTGAAGAAGGAGCGGGAGATTTCCGCATTGGCAGCCAGGTGATCGTCCGGGAGCCGCAAAATGCGGTGTTCTTTCGAGACGGAAAGGCGCTCGATACCTTCAGCGCCGGGCGCCATACCATTACGACCGCAAACATCCCGATATTAATCGATCTGATCGGGCGCGCCTTCGACGATCGCTCTCCGTTCACCGCGGAAGTCTTCTTTGTATCGATGAAGGAATTCGCCGATCAGAAATGGGGTACGCCGCAACCCATCCTCGTTCGTAACCCGGGTATGGGCCTGGGTGTAGCCCTGCTTCAGGGATTCGGAACGTACAGCTACCAAATCGCGGACGCACAACAGTTTGTCAATCAGATTGTCGGTGCGAGCGGCATGTACACCACGAAGGATATCGAATCTCGCTTGCGATCGATGCTGCTATCCAAGCTGCAAGATTTGCTGGGAGAGACGACGGAAGCCACAAGCGTCCCAGAGCTGATCGGATTGGTGGAGGAACTCGGTATAGGCGTCCGGGCAAAAGCCCAGGATGACTTCAAAGCGATCGGGTTGACGCTAAAATCGTTCTACATCGAAAGTCTGAAGCCCTCCGATAAATCAGCCGAAGAGCTGCGTGCGATGGGCATGCTCGATATGGATGTATACACCCAACTGCAGGCGGCGGATGCCATGCGTGATGCCGCGCAGAATCCTTCCGGAGGTGCGGGTTTGACAGCAGGGATCGGTGCGGGTATGGGGATCGGCAATGTATTGGCCGATTCGCTGAAAGGTACCGGCAGCGGGGCCGGCGCCGCAGCGGCCGGTGGAGGTTCAAGTGGACCGCCCGATGTCATGACCCCCTCTGAAGCGGCGACCTATTTGAAGGTGTCCGAAGAGGATGTCGTCTTAGCGATCGATGAGGGGCAGATAAAGGCGAAGAAGATCGGGAATGCATACCGCATTTCCCGGGAGGCGCTCGACGATTATCTGAGTTCCTGATCTGGGTGTTCGGAAACAGCGCTCAAAAAAACAGTATCCCGGATACCCTTAGTATCCGGGATACTGTTGCGTCAGGCGTATCCGTTGTGGGGATCATGAAATAATTTCACCCGCCAATTGTTCGAGTTCCGCCTGGTTGAGTGATTTCCCACGGGGAAGTCGCCGGAGAGCCTGCTTGAGCTTCTTCCCATGAACGACAAGATTCTCTGTCTCATGGCTCCCCAGATTGGCTTGAGGATTGAGGAACACGATGATGGGTTTCACTTCAAGATCGCGTTCGGGCTGCAAACGGTCGAGCTGCTTCTGGAATGATGAGGTTGCACCCAGCGCCTCTTTGTTGATCTTGGCCAGCGATTTTTTCACGGTTCTTCGAAAAGGGAGTTTTTTCTCGGTGATCTGGAACCAGCCTCCATCCTCATGGATGATCTCACCTTCTTCTAGCTTTGGTAAGATCACATAAGGACCCGCCGGTGTGAACAGGGCGTGGTCTGTCCCCAGGTAGTAATGAAATATCGCGTATTCGTCATCCAGGCCTTTCATGACGCCGTCAAGGACTTCGTCCATTCTCGGTTCTCGACCGAATCTTCCATAGATCACCATACCCACTTGCGAGAGTAGTGTTCCGACGAGGACGCCGATGAGTGAAAGCAAGAACGCTGCTTCGTTTTGGAATATGAGAACGACTGCGCCAATAGAGAGTGCGATGCCTCCATACATGGTCCATCGTCCAATCCCTTTTCGCCTGAGTATATAAGGTTCGTTGGTGTAGCTCTTCATAATTATTCCACCCTCTTCAGAACAAGGCATGCGTTCTGGCCGCCCAGTCCAAAGGAATTGGAGAGGGCGATGGAGATATCCGCCTTCCTGGCCTGGTTGGGTACATAATCGAGGTCCAATCCTTCATCTGGATTTTCGTAATTAATCGTGGGGTGGATCATTCCGTGTTGGATGGAAAGGATGCATGCGATCGCCTCGATCGTCCCAGAAGCGCCCATGGCGTGCCCCATCATAGACTTCGTAGATGAGATCGGGATCTCCTTAGCTCTCTCACCGAACAACTTCTTAATCGCCATGGTCTCGGAGGCATCATTAAGCTGCGTCGAAGTACCATGGGCATTGATGTATTCGATTTCATCCAACTCCATCCCGGCGTCCTTTATGGCCCAATCCATTGTGCGAATCGCGCCTTCGGCATCCGGGTGGGGGGCTGCGATATGGAAAGCATCACTTGACGAAGCGTAGCCAGCGATCTCAGCATGGATTCGGGCGCCTCTCCCCTCGGCGTGTTCAAGGCTCTCCAGCACGACGCATCCGGAGCCTTCGGAGAAGACGAAGCCTTCACGCAACGCGTCAAATGGGCGTGAAGCTCTCTCGGGTTCATCATTGAAGTTGAATGGGATTGCTCGCAGTACAGAGAAGCCGCCAACAGCCCAGTATTCGATCATCGACTCGGTTCCTCCGGCGATGACGACATCGGCCCAACCATTCCGAATCGCCTGTGCGGCTTCCCCAATGATCTGCGATCCGGTCGCACATGCGGTCGTGATGGTGAGGTTAGGACCAATGGCGCCAAAGTGCCGGGTGACATAGAAAGCCGGCATATTTGGGAGGACGGAGGGCATGAAGAATGGGTTCACTCGGGAGAGACCCTGAACTCGTAAAACCTCCAGTCCCTCCACCGCTCGCTCCATGCCCCCGATCCCTGTGCCGAAGTACACGCCCACCCTTTCAGGCTCCGGCAGTGGGTCGGGCAGGCCCGAATCCTTCATCGCCTCGATGGCCGCTGCCATTGCGAAATGCGTCGATCTCGCCATCCTGCGGGCTTCTTTTTTTGGCAGGTAGTCGAGGACATCGAATTCATTGATCTCACCTGCAATTTGACAGGGAAGATCGCTGGGATCGAAGGAAGATATTTTTCCGATGCCCGATCTACCGGCGATCAATGATTCCCATAATGTCTCTGGATCGGTACCCAGGCAAGTCATCACACCCATTCCGGTGACGACAACGCGAGTGCGTGGATTGGTCATTTGGCCTCCAATGTCTACCGTGTTAAGCGAGATCTTATCGCTGCTTGTGTGGCTTCGAGAATACCACCTTCAATCGCGATCCGGGCGGCACGAATCGCATTCAAGAGTGCATATGATCCTGAGCGACCGTGCCCTATGTAAACAACACCATTCACGCCTAAAAGTGGTACACCGCCGTACTCGGCTGGATCGAGTAGTTTTCCGACTTTCTTGAAGGCCGGTTTCGCGATCAACCCACCCAAGGATGTGATCGGACTTGACTTGATCTCCGTGCGGATCATATCGAAAAGGAATTTGGCTAAAGCCTCACTGGTTTTCAGGAATATGTTGCCGACGAAACCATCGCTCACGACGACATCCGCAGCGCCGCCGTACACTTCCTTCGGTTCGACGTTCCCGATAAAATTGAGATCGGCTTGCTCGAGCAGAGGGTAAGTCTCTTTCACCAACTCGTTGCCCTTGCCTGGCTCTTCTCCATTGGATAGCAGCGCGACACGAGGCCTTGCTTTACCGAAGACGCGTTCGGCGTACACCGATCCCATCACGGCAAATTGGACCAGATATTCGGGCTTGCAGTCCGTATTCGCGCCCAGGTCGAGCATGATGACCTGGCCTCCCATCACGGGCAGCGTAGGCGCGAGGCCAGGCCGTTTCACGCCCTGTATTCTCCCAAGACGGAAGAGGGCGGTCGCCATGGCGCCTCCGGTGTTGCCGGCGGTGACGAACGCATCGGCTGCGCCATTCTTGACCAGATCGATCCCTACCGCCATGGAATTCGCAGCGCTTCTTCGTGCGGTCTCAGCGGGTTTGTCCGTCATCGTGAGAATTTCCGGCGCGTGTGCGATGTCGATTTTATCGAGGTCTCCACCCAGCGCGCGAACTCGGTCCGTCAGTTCTTCCTTGGGACCCGTGAGGACGATCGGGTCGCCCCACCGTTCCACGGCGTCGACCGCCGCCTGGACTTCTGGAGCCGGATGCGTATCGCTTCCCATGGCGTCGAGCACAACTTTCATCGTCTTTTGCCTCCACATTGAGGTTGGGCCATCCGTTTATGGGAAAAAGCCAGAATACCCTGTAGCTTGCTGCAGGGATGAATGGCAAGGGCCCCCGGGGGCTTTTTCCGGGGAAGATGACCCGCAGCTTGCTGCGGGGTTCTCCACCTTACAAGTGACCTGGAGTACACACGTGCTGGGACAATGGTATCACCTTCGCTGTTGAACTAATGAATCTCCTAGGCTATAATATCGCAGCAAGTTACAGCCGTATGCGCTGGTGCTGGAACTGGCAGACAGGCATGGTTGAGGGCCATGTGCCCTAGGGCGTGCGGGTTCAACTCCCGCCCAGCGCACTCTTTTAAACAGGTCGCATTTTGTGACCTGTTTTATTTTACATCTCGTGCTGGAAATCATCGAATGTCACGAAGCGCGTACTAGAGTATCTGAGAGAGGAACAGTTTCGTCCGATCTTCACGAGGGTTGTGGAACAAATCGTGCGGGGTGGTATGCTCGACGATCAGGCCTTCGTCCATAAAAATGACGTTATCTGCCGCCGCGCGAGTGAAACCCATCTCATGCGAGACCACGAGCATCGTCATGCCTTCCTTTGCCAGATCCAGCATCACATCGAGCACTTCCTTGATCATCTCCGGGTCGAGCGCACTGGTGGGCTCATCGAAGAGCATGATCTTTGGGTTCATGGCGAGAGCTCGGGCGATGGCGACACGCTGCTGCTGCCCGCCGGATAGCTGCGCTGGATAGACATCGGCTTTCTCTGGAATTCCCACACGTTCGAGCTGCTGCATGGCGATCGTATGAGCTTCATCCTTCGACCGCTTTCGAACCACACGCTGCGCCAGGGTGACATTTTCGAGAGCGGTCAAATGCGGGAAGAGATTAAACAACTGGAACACCATGCCGATCTCGGCCCGGACTCTATTAAGCTGCTTGTGATCGTGCGTGAGCTTCTCGCTATCGATCCATATCTCGCCGGCTGACGGCGTCTCGAGGTGGTTTACGCACCTGAGCAGCGTAGATTTTCCCGACCCGCTGGGTCCGATAATGACGACGACCTTGCCGCGATCAACATTCAGACTGACACCATTAAGCGCTCGGACATCGCCGAAGTGCTTCACCAGATCTTTCACTTCGATGATAGTTTCTTTTTCACTCATTACGGCGCATACGCCTTTCCACAGCCTGAACCACGAGTGAGAGCATCACGGTCAACGTAAGGTACATCACAGAGAGGGTGATATAGGCTTCCCGGAAACGAAATGTGCTTCCAGCATACAGGCGAGCTACTTGTGTGATATCCCTCACTGCGAGAACGGACACTAAGGATGAATCTTTCACCATGGCAACGAAATCATTTCCGAGTGCAGGGAGCACGTTCCTGATGGCTTGGGGGAGGACGATATGGCGCATGGATTGTCCGGTGCTCATCCCTAGTGAGCGGGCGGCCTCCGTCTGACCTTTATCGATCGATTGGATGCCGGCTCGGAATATTTCAGCCAGGAACGCGCCATAGGTGACACTCAACGCGACGATCGCCCGTGTATTCATGGGAATGGATTGGTTGCTGAAGATGCTGAGAAATTCTCCGATGACCGTCAATCCATTGGCCAATGACCATGCCCCGAGCTTGTTCAGGAGTTCCACCACTGCCGGCACGCCTACGAGGGCGAGGAAGAAGATCAACACCAGCATCGGTATTCCGCGTACCAGTTCAACGTAAAATCTAGCAAGATTGTTGATGATGACGTTATTTGATAACCGACCAAGACCGGTGAACAAGCCAATGATAATAGCGAAGACATACGCGGTAATCGAGGTTTGGATCGTAATGCGGAGCCCAGCCTTGATCCAGTTAAAGGCTTCTGAATAATTTGGATTAGTGATGATGATAAAAGCTGCCCAGAAGGCGATAAAGATGATTCCGATGAACCACCATGGAAGATCCACGATCCGTTTTCCTACGGAACTTTCTCTTGGGGTGAATTCCGCTCGAATTTCCTTTCGAATTTCCTTCACTGGTTTTATATCAGGTGTATGTTCAGCCACGTACTCTCCACTTTCTGGGTGGAACAACTGGTGTGCGGGCAAGGCTGCCCGCACACCAGTTGTAGTTACATCTAGACGGCGTTATCCACCGAGCACGGTGTTCAGCGCCTAGCCCAAATCGTCATAGGTGATCGTGAAATCTGGGCCGAAGTATTTTAAGTTGACATCTTCGAAAAATCCATCTTCCTTCATCGCTTGCAGAACCAGGTTTACGGGTCCGACAATTTCGCTTCCCTTCGGGAAGATGAACCCGAGCTGATCGCTCGACATCGATGGTCCCACGAGTGCCAACGTATCGGCGTTCTCGCCGAGATAGCCCTGTCCGGCGACCTCGTCGATGATCACGGCGTCGATATCACCCGAGATAAGCGCCTGGACGGCGAAGGGGAACTGCTCGAAGGCCGAAATTCGCTCTTCCGGCAGGTACGTGGCAGCTGTGGCATAGTTGGTGGTACCCGTCTGCGTCCCGAG
>CAZMZL010000078.1:0-12860 GCA_964570595.1 uncultured Anaerolineaceae bacterium
CGAAGTCAGCCCCGGACGGCCATACAATGGTCCCAAGTTCATCATCCAGCGTTACTTCGACGTGCATCGTCTGACCCGGACTGACCATTCGTTTGAATCGTGCGTCCGTGATGCGCGTCAGAACGGGCACGCCTTCCGAGGTGTCAAAGGGGCTCAACGACCGCTTGGGCGAACTCCACCGCGCCAGCACCGCCGTCGGCCCAATGCGTGCTCTTGACGGCCGCAAAGGCGCCCTGTTCCTCCGAGTATTTACGCACCATCTCCATTTCGGCGTCGGTGTCATCCTTGAATCCGTTGACGCACACGACGACTGGGATGCCGAAGCGTAGGGCATTCTTGATATGCACGCCAAGATTCGGCAGACCGGCTTCCAGCAGCTCAAGGTTCTCTGACGTGTACGCCTCGTCCAGAGGAGCGCCGGGGGATACCTTAGGACCGCCGCCGTGCATCTTAAGGGCGCGCACCGTCGCAACCAACACCACAGCATTTGGGATCAAGCCAGAGTAACGGCACTTGATGTCGAAGAATTTCTCCATGCCGATATCCGCGCCGAAACCGCTTTCTGTGACGACGTAATCTGCAACCTTAAGGGCGATTTGATCGGCGATGATGGATGAGTTGCCATGCGCGATGTTTGCGAAAGGTCCTGCGTGCACCAGGGCAGGCTGACCCTCGATCGTCTGCATAAGGTTGGGCATGAGCGCATCTTTCAGCAAGACCGTCACTGCACCGGCGACGCCGAGATCCTCAAGTGTGACAGGATCGCCCTTCTTGTTCAATCCGACGACGGCCTTTCCGACGCGCTCGCGTAAGTCACGTAAGCTCGTCGCCAGGGCAAGGATGGCCATCAGTTCCGAGGCTACCGAGATGTCATAGCCAGTCGACCGTGGAAAAACCGGACTCGGCGAGCCATCCTTCAGCTTATCGTCATTGAAACCGACTTTAATATCGCGCAAGGATCGATCGCAGACATCGACGACACGGTTCCAGGTAATCGAATCAGAATCGAAATCGATGCGTGTCACACCTCGACGCTTAAGGGCATCATCCGTCTGCCGGCTCTCATGATACATACGGGTATCAAGCGCTGCAGCGACCAGGTTGTGAGCGACGGTGATCGCATGGATGTCGCCGGTCAGATGGAGGTTGAAATCCTCCATGGGGATAATCTGGCTGTAGCCCCCTCCTGCTGCACCACCTTTGATGTTAAAGGTCGGTCCCATGCTAGGTTGACGAATGCAGCACATCACATTTTTCCCCAGATGTGTGCCCATCGCCTGAGTAAGACCAAGAGTCGTTGTGGTCTTTCCCTCCCCGAGCGGCGTCGGTGTGATCGCCGTCACATCGATGTACTTTCCCTGAGGTCGATCGGCGAATTTCTCGAGCACATCGAGATGAACCTTCGCCTTGAATTTTCCATACAAGTCGAGGTCGTCCATCGTCAGATCGATTTTTTCTGCAATTTCCAGTATCGGTCGAAGATCTGCCTCCTGTGCAATGTCGATGTCGGATGGTACGGGACGCTTCGGTTTCAGAACCATGTGATATTGCCTCCTTGGCAAGTTTACTTGAGTGGATATTCTGCTTGATATTCCTTCTATATAAGTGTGACTTGTGAATCATTTTTAGGCAAGCGACAATTTTCACAACACAGTACGTCAACAATAACATGCAGCTCTGGAATCACAGCAAAATCATGCCAATTTTGTGCTCGACGGCCCCGAATCCACAACATCGCACCGATAAAAGATCCATATCGGTCTACTCGTGAATTTTTTCACTGACGTTTATCAGGCTTCAGACGTGCCCTCTTGCACTACGAAGCGGCCATGCATAAAAATCATAATAGAGCCGACATATCGAGCACGAGAGGCATGATCAATCATGCGTCAGTTATTCGATCTTACCCCCTGAATTGGTCTCCTTGCCTATCCAAGGTAGGGAGGGACCTTTTGAGGTAATGGAACAGGAGGTTCTTTATGAACAAGACACCCGTGAATGGATCCTCCGGAGAATTCCTTCGGGAGGTGATGGAGGCCACGCCTGGAGGCGACGCTTTACTCACCTGTCTCCAGTGCGGAACATGTGGCGGATCATGCCCATCTGGACCCGATATGGACCATACGCCGCGGATGATATTTGCCATGATCGACGCGGGATTGGAAGAAGAAGTGTTGAGCAGCAATGCACCCTGGTACTGCGTGTCATGCTACTACTGTACGACGAGATGTCCGAAAGAGATCCCGATCACCGACATCATGTACACACTGAAGCAAATGGCGGTGAAGGAAAAATATTACGATGTCACCGATGCACCAGATTGGTCCGAAAGTTTCATCGGTTGGGTCGAAAGTTATGGAAGAAGCTTCGAGCTTGGCCTCGCCACCCGATATCACCTCACCCACCGACCCCTCGAGAAGATCAGTTTAGGACCGTTCGCAGTCAGCATGCTCACCAAGAACCGCTTGGCTCTACGTCCCGACAAGATTGAAGGAATCGATCAACTTAAGGCCATACTTGAGAGAGCCAAACAACTGGAGGCGGCACAATGAAATATGGATACTACCCCGGCTGTTCGCTGGAGAAATCCTCCAAACCGTATGATGACTCAACCAAAGCGATTTCCGAGCCGTTAGGTCTTGTCCTCGAGGAAATTAAGGATTGGAACTGCTGTGGCGCAACGGAATACTTCTCACTGAACAAAACCGCGGCTTTCGCATTGGTGGCTCGAAATCTTGCTCTAGCCTCCAACCAGGACGGGTTTGAGAACCTGGTGGCACCGTGCAGCGCCTGCTTTCTCAATTTGAGAAAAACCGATCACTATATGGGGAAATACCAAAAAATCGGGGAGAGCACGAATGAAGCACTGGCAGCGGGTGGATTATCCTACGATCCCGGATCGATCAAGGTTCGCCACCTGATCGATGTCGTTGTTAATGATGTGGGCCTTGATAGCATCCGGGAGAAAGTATCCAATCCACTCATCGGTCTCAGAGTCGCCCCCTACTATGGATGCTTGATCGTCCGCCCGGAATTCGACGATGACTCCTTCGATGATCCTGAGTACCCGATGAGCCTCGATCACCTCATGAACGCCGTGGGCGCAACGGTGGTCGATTTCCCGCTTAAAGCACATTGCTGCGGTGGCCATATGACCCAGATCAGCTCCGAAACAGCTTTCGAGCTCATCCGCAGGTTGCTTCAGAACGCCCGCGAATACGATGCGGATGTTATCGCAACGATTTGCCCAATGTGTCAATTGAACCTCGATGCCTACCAATCTCAAGTGAATCGTCACTTTGGGACGAACTACAATCTTCCCATCCTTTACTTCACACAATTGATCGGGTTTGCGTTGGGCATTCACCCGAAGGAACTCGGAATCGGGAAAGAGATTATCTCGTCCTCAAAAGCATTGACCAAGATTGGCACAGAGATCGAGGCTGAATCAAGCCCAGCGCGTAAGCGAAAAGTCGATAAGTCATTGCCGATGCCCGGTGTGAGAGGAGAAGGATAGCATGAGCGAACGTGTAGGCGTTTACATCTGCCATTGCGGGAGCAACATTGCCGGAGTTGTCGACGTAGAGGAAGTGGCAACCTGGGCGGGGGATGAACTTGAGAACGTTGTAGTCTCACGCGATTATAAGTTCATGTGTTCGTCCCTCGGACAGGAATTGATCGAGGAAGACATCAAAAACGAGGGGCTCACTCGTGTCGTCGTCGGCGCGTGTTCCCCGCACCTTCATGAAAAGACGTTCCGAAGGGCTTGCAGCAATGCAGGGCTGAATCCATACCTATGCCAGATGGCCAGTCTTCGAGAGCAGGTCGCATGGGTCACAACGGATAAAGAGGTCGCGACCGAAAAATCGAAGGCCCTTATCGCTGGTGCAGTGGGCCGGGTACAGCTCCACGAAGAACTCGAAGCAAATGAGGTACCGGTCAATCCAAACACCCTCGTCGTCGGGGGTGGAATTGCGGGAATTCAAGCTGCCTTAGAACTTGCCGATTCAGGCCACCATGTCTTCATGGTGGAACGTGAACCATCGATCGGTGGGCACATGGCTCAGTTTGATAAAACCTTCCCCACCCTTGACTGTGCAGCGTGTATCCTCACTCCAAAAATGTCCGACGTTGGTCAGCATGATGACATTACGCTGATGAGTTACTCTGAAGTTGAAGAGGTCAGTGGATTTGTGGGCAACTTCAACGTAAGGATCAAGAAGAAAGCCAAATATGTCAACGAGGCCGATTGTACCGGGTGCGGTATCTGTATCGTAAAATGCCCGAAGAAAGTCGTGGATGACGTCTTTGAGGTGGGCGTGGGTTACCGGAAATCGATCTACCGACCCTTCCCGCAAGCGGTCCCCAAGTTCCCCGTGATCGATACCGAATCGTGCATTTACTTCGAACGAGGGACATGCAAAGCATGTGAAAAATTCTGCCCGACCAATGCGATCGATTTCGAACAGAAGGATACCTATATCGACATCGACGTTGGTAACATTATCCTCGCTACAGGATACGATCTCTTCGATTCGACCCGCATCCCTCAATACGGCTACGGTCGTCTGGCGAATGTATTCACGAGCCTTGAGTTCGAGCGGCTTTGCAACGCAGCCGGTCCCACGGACGGCAAAATCTTCCTTCGTGATGGCGTAACGACGCCTAAATCTGTAGCCATCATCCACTGCGTCGGCAGTCGGGATACGAGATACAACACACACTGCTCGGCCATTTGTTGCATGAGCGCATTGAAATTCGGTCACATCGTCCTGGAGAAAACGAGTGCGGAGGTGTACTCCTTCTACATCGATATGCGACCGAACGCCAAGGGCTACGAAGAATTCTACAACCGCCTGCTCGAGGAGGGCATGCATTTCGTGCGCGGCCGGGTCGCGGAAGTGACCGATGCCGCAAGACGGGAAGATGAGGAAGGAAAACTCATCATCCAGGTCGAGGACACGCTCTTAGGAAGGCAACGGCGAATTCCGGTGGACATGGTCGTACTGATGTCAGGGCTCGAACCGAGAAGTGATGCCAAGGATGTCGGGCTCAAATTCGGCATATCCTGCAGTATGTCGGGGTGGTTCACGGAGCGGCACCCAAAGCTCGATCCCGTCGCTACGATGACGGATGGCATATTCGTCGCAGGGGCGTGCCAGGGTCCAAAAGATATTCCTACCTCTGTTGCGCAAGGCGCTGCAGCCGCCGCTAGAGTTCTGGGCATGATCACGAAGGGGACGGTTGCGATCGAACCTGTCGTCGCCACCATTCGCGAAGAGAGATGTTCCGGATGTCGAATCTGCAACACCCTGTGCCCCTTCAATGCCATCGACTACGAAGCGGAGAAGCAGGTGAGCGTGATCAATCAAGCATTGTGCAAAGGCTGCGGCACTTGTGTGGCCGCCTGTCCTGCACAAGCGATCACAGGTGCACACTTCAGCAATGAGCAGATTTTCGCTGAATTGGAAGGTCTGCTCTTCGATGTCATGGGTTCAAACGGCGCCAAGGTTCCTGCTGAAGAACCCGAAGCCGTACCAGCTTAGCGGAGGACGACGGACATGAGTGAAGAGACCTTTGAACCAAAGATCATCGGCTTCTTATGCAACTGGTGCTCGTACCGCGCCGCCGATCTGGCTGGCACGGCGCGGATCAAGTACGAGCCCAACGTACGCATCATTCGTGTGATGTGCAGCGGCCGGGTCGATCCGAGCTTCATCCTCAAAGCACTCGCAATGGGGGCAGACGGCGTCATGATCGCAGGATGCCATCCGGGCGAATGCCACTATCTCGAGCAAAATTACAAAGCGATGCGGCGCTATGCCATGCTGAAGCATACCCTCAGTGCATTGGGCGTCGAAGAGGATCGTGTCCGTCTTCAGTGGGCTTCTGCTGCCGAAGGCGCTCAACTCGCAGAAGCCATCAATGAACTGGTAGACAATGTGCGAGCGCTGGGACCTCTGAACTGGCCGGCGAATTGGGCCGAGCCCGATGATGTCGAAGCAGCGATCAACCGACTGGCTGATGAACATGCTGAAGTCATGGAGGTGCCGGCATGAGCGATAAAGGCGTACTCGCACTGTATTGGGCAGCCTCGTGCGGTGGCTGTGAGATCGCCGTTTTAGGGATCGACGAGAAGATCCTCGATGTCGCCGCAGCATTCGACATCGTCTTCTGGCCCTGTGTGTTGGATGGAAAAGTCCATGACATAGAAAAAATGGACGATAAGAGCATCGATCTATGCTTGTTCAATGGAGCCATCCGCACCAGCGAGCAGGAGTACATGGCACGGCTGCTCCGGCGTAAATCAAAGGTTCTGGTTGCATTCGGTTCTTGTGCGCATGAAGGCTGTATTCCAGGTCTGGCAAATGACACCACCCGTGAAGAGATTTTCCAGACCGCCTACCATGACACGCCAAGTACCCATAATCCGGATGGTATCCGGCCGCAAACAGAGACCGAGGTGGAAGAGGGCATCTTGTACCTGCCGCTCTTTTATGAGACCGTGAAGACGCTCGGTCAGAGCGTAGAAGTAGACTACTTCCTCCCAGGCTGCCCTCCTGAGCCCGAGCGAATATGGGACGCTCTCGTAGCCATCCTCGAGAACAAACTGCCGGCTCCCGGCAGCGTCATCGGCGCCGAGACGACCGTCTGCGACGACTGCCCGAGAACGCGGGAAGAGAAGAAGATCACCGCGTTCAAACGCACCTGGGAGATCATCCCGGATCCAGAGACGTGCCTGCTTGAACAGGGGCTGGTGTGCTGCGGCATCGCCACGCGCGCGGGCTGCGGGGCCCTCTGTCCCAGCGTCGGCTCTCCCTGCATCGGTTGTTATGGACCCAATGAAGGCGTCGATGATTTCGGCGCCCGCATGATCACCGCCCTGGCTTCTGTAATCGATTCGGATGATCCAGAAGAGATCGATCGCATTATCAAAGATGGCATTCCGGATCCAGTAGGCACTTTTTACAGATTCAGTCTCGCCGGCAGCGATCTGCGACGACGTGCCCTCCCGACGAACGGCGGAGCACGGAAACCAGCAGAGGTGGCCGAAACGGCCTGATGTGGAGGTATTGACATGACAAGAATCTCAATTGATCCAATCACCAGGCTCGAGGGCCACGGCAAAATCGATATCTTTCTGAACGAGCAAGGTGAGGTTGAAAATGCCTACCTTCAGGTCCCCGAACTGCGCGGCTTTGAACGATTCTGCGTCGGGCGACCGGCCGAGGATATGCCCAATATTACCAACCGAATCTGTGGTGTCTGCCCCGAAGCCCACCACATGGCTTCCACGAAGGCCCTCGACGCACTTTTCCATGTGGACCCACCGCCCACCGCAAAATTATTACGGGAGATGTTCTACAGCATCTTCTACGCGACCGACCACACCACCCACTTCTACGCGCTCGGCGGCCCCGATTTCATCATGGGCCCCGATGCCGATCCCGCAGAACGCAATATTCTGGGCGTCATCAACAAAGTCGGCATGGATATCGCCGGAAAAGTCCTGAAGATGCGCCGTGACGGTCACCACCTCATCAAGATGATCGGCGGGCGGCCGGTACACCCCAACTGGGGGCTCCCGGGTGGTGTGAGCCAGGGGATCCATGAGGAACAACGTGAAGAGATTGAAAAACTTGGACGAGAGGCCATCGAGTTTGCGCAATTCTCGCTCCAGCTTTTCAACGACATCGTCCTCGGCAACAGCGACTACGTGTCGCTGATTACCGGAGGTGTGTTCACACATGAAACCTACAATATGGGGACCGTCGATGAAAACAACCATGTGAATTTCTACGACGGGCAGATTCGAGTTGTGGGCCCCGATGGCAAAGAACATGCGAAATATGATGCCCGGGACTACCAGGACTACATCGCCGAACACGTCGAGCCCTGGTCCTATCTCAAGTTTCCCTATCTTAAAAATATCGGCTGGAAGGGATTCGAGGACGGAATGGAATCAGGGGTGTACAAAGCTACCCCTCTGTCCCGTCTGAATGCTGCCGACGGCATGGCCACCCCTCTTGCACAAGCGGAATATGAACGCATGTTCGACACCCTCGGCGGTAAACCCGTAAACCATACCCTGGCGACCCATTGGGCTCGTCTCGTCGAACTGCTCTATGCCACCGAACGTTGGGTCCAGCTCGCTGCGGATCCTGAAATCACGGGTGAGGAATTCCGCGTTCTTCCGACCGAGACCCCCGACGAGGGCGTCGGCAGCGTCGAGGCGCCCCGTGGAACACTGACCCATCACTACTGGACGGATGAGCGCGGTATTCTCACCAAAGTAAATTTGATCGTTGGGACCACGAACAACAATGCCGCGATCAATATGTCGGTCAAGAAGGCCGCCATGAACTTAATCACGAAAGATGTCGAGATCAAGGAAAGCCTGTTGAATACGATTGAGATGGCGTTTCGGGCCTACGACCCCTGCATGGCATGCGCCACACATACACTCCCCGGTCAGATGCCGCTGGAAGTGAATATTCGCACACCGGACGGAGAGATATTGGAGCACCTGGTCCACAACCTGGATTAATCCGCACGGCGGTCTGGGATCGGAATTCGACAGCTCTTGAAGGCTGACAACGATACTGACCGACCTTCACGTACTTGAATTGTGATGCCTATGCGAACACTCGTCCTCGGTCTTGGAAATCCGATCTTGCGTGATGACGGTGCGGGACTGCGCGTCGTACAGATGCTGCAAGACGAGCTCGTCGATCGTTCTGATGTCGAGGTCAGTGAAGACTATTGGGGCGGTCTGCGCCTCATGGAACGCATGATGGGGTTCGACCGAGCCATTATCATCGATGCAATCCTGACGGGTGCCAAACCCGGGACGATCCATACGCTTTCACCCGGTGAAATTCCCACACAGCGGAGCGCTTCCGTCCATGATGTCAACCTGCCTACAGCACTCGAATTGGGAAGACGGGCTGGCGCTCACCTTCCTGCATCAGAGGATATCCTGCTGATCGGGATTGAAGCTTCAGATGTCCAAACATTTGATGAGAACCTCTCCCCTGAGGTTGAGTCCGCCCTGCCTGATGCTGTTGATATCGTACTCGCGAGCCTTTGAAATCTTACGAGGGAAAATACAATGATCTCACCTGAAGCCTTACGTCGTTATCCGCATTTTGCCGGTGTCCCTGATGATTGTCTGAAATCCGTCGCCATGATCAGTGAAGAGCGCTCATTTAAGGCTGATGAGAAACTTTTCTCCGAGAGCGGCAAGTGGAAGACCGGCGCACAGATTTACGAAAAAGGGGAAGAAGCCCATTACCTGCTCATTCTTGAAGAAGGTCAAGTTGACATTGTCTTTAACTTAAGAGAGGACGACAAGGTCGTCGTCGACACGCTCGTATCTGGCGATCTCATGGCCATCTCGGCTCTCATTCCCCCCTACCAGCTTACCGCAAGCGGCATCGCTCGGCAGGACGGCAAGCTCATCCAGATCAAGGCGCCCGAACTTCGTCAACTCTGTGAGGACGTGCCTGAACTGGGGTACAGGCTCATGCTTCAAGTGGCGAAAACGGCCAGAAGCCGCTTGAGTCAAGCTCGCGTCCAACTCGCTGCACAGGACTGAACAGTATCCAGGATACCCCTGGTATCCAGGATACCGGTAGTATCCTGGGTACGGTAACTTGTACGGATCAAGCTTCGGTCAGGTCCAAATAAACCCGTCTTGTCCTCGGCCCGTCGAATTCACAAAAGAAGATCCCCTGCCACGTGCCAAGAACGAGGTCCCCATCTCCGATCATGACCCGAACGCCAGACCCCATCAGGCTGGCCTTCATGTGGCTGGCGCTGTTCCCCTCCGCGTGACGATAGTAAGGCTGTCTCCGTGGAAACAAACGATCCAGATCAGCCAGGATGTCATGGACGACATTTCTATCTGCGCTCTCGTTGATCGTGATGCCCGCGGTTGTATGAGGGACATAGAGAAAGAGCGATCCATTCTTTATCCCGCTGGTATGGACCACCGAACGCGTCTCTCCGGTGATATTGATAAACTCCGATTCTTGTCTTGAACAAACCGTCAGGCTCTCCATAGATCTTCTCCAAGTATTTAGGTTTCTTCGTTCTGATGATGTTCCCGCGAATTGCATCAAAGAGCAAACGCGCTATGATTAATGTTGTGCGAAGTCCGATCTGGAGGGGCGGATATGTCAGAAAACCCATGTAAAGAAGAAAGAGAGAGAGCTCTTCAGGCTGCCAAAGATTGGGAGCAAGCCTCCGATGTGGCCCGTCGCTTCATCGTTACGAAGCCGCTTGATGCTAAGCGCGGTCTCCAGCCAAAATCACCAGAGTATCTGGAAGCCTTGGCGGACGCGTATCAAAAGGAAGCTGCTGCGAGAAAGCAGTATATCGATGCCATGAACGCCTGGCATGTATGCGAGGAAGAAGCATCTTGAACCAAGATCCGTGCGACAAGGAATCCGATGAGCTTCGAAATGCCATCCATGATTGGATCCAGGCATCGGAGGCCACACGTCAATTTATTATCGACCACAAATGGTCCGTGGAGGATGATCAGGATACATTTTCCCCCGATTATTTTCGTGCCATGCAGAAGGCGTTTGCCAAGGAGCGTGAAGCTCGGGAGCGTTATATTCAAACCAATCGTAAGCTTTACGATTGTAAAGAAGAACACGATCTCATCAGGTAAATTCAGGACTCAACCTCCTTGAACAGCTACGCGTGGCGAGCCAGGTCGAGAGAAATTAGTTATGTCAATTCCATTACTCTCTTTGAAGAGGGGGCCCTTGACTGCTCTTAGAAGGGTCGTACCTGACCCCCGTTTAGTTTATGTGATTTGAATTGAGGAATACTTTGCTGTAAAATGATGAATGTATTCCAGATCGGACTCCGCAAACGCATCATCACTGAAAAGAAGAATCCAAGCATAAATTCATCATTTTATCGAAAAACCTGGAGGGAAAAAATGTACACAAACTACCTTAAAGACAGTTGGTGGGTGTGGCTGGTCTCAGGGGTCGTTGGGATTATCTTTGGTCTGCTCTTCCTCAACTACCCAGAGCTAAGCTTTCAACTCATCACGCTCTTCTTCGGTCTCTTCGCATTGCTTACCGGGCTCACTTTCGTCGTGGGTGCGCTTGCAAATCGAAAGTATACCGATCACTTCTGGTCGACGTTACTCTTCGGCCTCGTCGCCCTGGTCATCGGTATCGCCACTTTCGTACCCACGACCAATATCACCGAAGCTGTACTCCTGCTCCTTATTTCAGTGTATGCGATCATCTTCGGTCTGGTTTTTGTCCTGGTTGGCTGGGACATTCGCAAGGAAGTGAAGGGCGAGTGGCTGCTGATAATCACTGGCATTTTGGCACTCCTGCTCGGCTTTTACATCCTCTTCAACCTGAGCACCGCAGGCACCACGATCGCCGCCTTGCTGGGCATCTACCTTCTCGTGAAGGGCGTCGTCGACATCGTTTTTGCCTTCCGCGTGAAAAGTTTGAAAGTGCCGGAAACAGGTTCGTATTAAGCGCCCCGATCATAACCGGATGAGCGGCGGAGTTCATCTGAGCTGGTAAAATAACAGGGAGTCTTCCTAGGAAGGCTTCTTGTTTTATAGGAAATAGGCGGATTGATCTTTGGATAAGGCCAGCTCATGGTGTGCTATAATCACGCGCAGTTCCCGCCCCCGTAGCTCAATGGATAGAGCGCCTGACTTCGAATCAGGAGGTTCCGCGTTCGAGTCGCGGCGGGGGTACCTGAAAATATAAGGGGAAAGGAGTCAATTTCCCCCTATGTTTACCACAAGAAGGACCTCTCTTTACGAGAGGCTTTCTTTAAATGCCAGCAAATATGGAAAATTCGTGGAATATATTATCTCTTTAGATCTCACAGCCGTATTATTTTGGAACTAAACACAAACAACGGACTACCTATGTCAGCAATGATTGTAAAAACAATACAAGGAATAAAATGGGGATTTTGTATAGAGAGGGTTTGTTGCCAGCGGGTAGGCGAGACTCGATTCACCTTCAGTCGAACTCCTCCGGGCTATGAGCTGTAACACCTGAAATACGACGGAAATGCTTGAGGTCGAAGGCGATTGCTGAACAAAGATCCTGCTCCTTCATCCACACGCCATGATAGGCATCCTCGAAATCGATGTTTTCATCAGCATACAGGATCATTGCGAGTGCGATGATGTTCGAATTTTCCACATCAAGACCTGGCGTATTCAGGATTGCAACGATTTGATCGCGAATAGTTTCCGACTCGAGTTCGTAATAGGTTTCCAGAGTCCAGACGACTTCAGCGATCGTGAGGACGCTTGTGTGCAATTGAAATGCGCCCACCTCAGCACGCTCAAGTAGACGATCAACAGCCTGAGCCTGATCCGGCACATCATTCGTCAAATACCTAAGGAAAACATCCGTGGTGCACAACGTTCAAGCGCTGGAGGGCGGGAGCGTGACGGTGGAAATAACTGCGAGGTTAAGTGAACTTGATGCTTCAGAAGAGGTGGTCTCTATGACCGATGCAGCTGGAGATCTGCCGGCGTATCCTTCCGGATCCAACACCTTGATGTATAGAATCCAAATCCCAAGGGAAATATCTGGTAGTTTCCTCTTCTCGATTTAGTGATGGTATGGAAACTGACTGGGAGGATCTACGGACAGAAAACAATTTGGTGATTCAATTCCACAGATCGTTATCACTTGAAACCATCAAGGTTCGAGCCGATTCTACGGAACATTTGCAGGATTTGGCATGAGGTTCAACGGCAGGATGATTTCCTCCGAATCACGCTCGATACGACCAATAAGCGGTCCATCAAACCCGAAATCGTAGCGCACGATCTTGCCGCCTCGGAC
>CAZMZL010000079.1:0-9492 GCA_964570595.1 uncultured Anaerolineaceae bacterium
AAGGCCAGCCGCTTTTAACTCCTCCGCGAGCCTCAAGTTTTTTCGACTTTAGTACTAAGATACGTCCGCAGCGCAATACGCGTTATGCGTTTTGTCCTATGCCCTAGGTTTACGCAGGGCAACTCCCCTGTGCGCATTAGCCGATAAACGCTCCGCACGTCAATTTTTAACTCCGCCGCTACTTCGGACGGCTTTAACAGCATGCTCATGTTGCTTCCTCTTAATCACGTATACGCAGCATGATACACTTTCACGCACTATGCAAGCCCGTTTTTTGTTACGTTCCGTGTTACGTTCCGAGCGTGTTTGTGACGTTTCGGAAAATCATGTTACGTTTCGCCTGTGACGTTGTGACGTTCTGTTACGTTTCGTTGTACGTTTTGTTTTCGGCTACAGACCGCATATGCTCTATGTTGTGACGTTGTAACGTTTTAATACATAAGAGTAGGTAGAGAAATAATATAGGTTAAAAAGTATACAATAGGTACAACTCTATATAATATGTATTTTGAAACGTCACAACGTCACATTTCGACGATTTGCTACCAGATCCGGATCGTGCAATGATTGGGGGCGTAAACTGCAGGAGGAGAGCATGGAACTTGAAGAACTAGCCATCGGCGCGCTAACGCCTTACGCTAAAAACAGTCGTACTCACAGCGCCGCGCAGGTTGAGCAGATAGCTAACAGCATAAACGAGTTCGGGTTCACTAACCCAATACTCGTGGATGAGTCGAATACGATTATCGCCGGACACGGGCGACTGTTGGCTGCGCAACGGCTGGGCATGGCCAATATCCCCGTGATTCGTTTAGAGGGGCTTAGCGACGAACAGAAGCGAGCGTACGTTATCGCAGATAATCAGCTCGCGCTTAACGCGGGATGGGACTTAAACACACTGAAAGCGGAACTAGCTGTTTTAGACACAGACGGCTTTGATGTCGATCTACTCGGGTTTGACAGCACATTTATAGACGACTTACTGTCTGACGACGACGTCGGCTTAGTCGACCCGGATAGCGTTCCTGACGTTATGGCAGACGCGGTAAGCGTTGTCGGCGATATCTGGCTGCTAGGTGACCATAGAGCTATGTGTGGGGACAGCACGCAGATTGACGCAGTTATGCGACTGACTGCCGGGCGTACCGCCCAACTGCTGCACGCCGACCCACCTTACGGTATGGGCAAAGAGGCGGACGGGGTAGAAAACGACAATTTAACGGGGGAGAAGTTAGACGCATTTCAGATGGAATGGTGGACAACTTTCCGCCTGTTCCTTGCGGATAACGCGTCGGCGTATATATGGGGTAATGCCGCCGAGCTGTGGCGGCTTTGGTATCGCGGGGGGTTGGAAGCCTCAGAGCCACTCAGGTTACGCAACGAGATAGTCTGGGATAAAGGCGATACGCCGGGTATGAAATCGGGGCTGCTAACGCAATACCCAAACGCAAGCGAGCGATGCCTGTATATCCAGCTAGGGCGCAAAGGCGCCCCCGTATCCGCCACAGGTCGCCCGTACTTCGATAATGCACACAGTGTGATGCGCGACACATGGACGTTTGGCCGTGCGACCGGGTCGGACAGGCACGGGCACGCTACGCCTAAACCCGTCGACATGATGGAGCGAGTTATGCTTAGTAGTCTGCCCCGTACGAGAACCTTGTCGGGGATGGTTTCGATACCTGCCGCGATCAAACCGTCTGATAATTGCTCAAGATCCCTCGCTTGGAACAGGGGAGGCCGTTTCAACGGGAGTATAGTTTGCCTGAACCCCGGGGCGGAATCGCCGTCCTTCGCACCCGCTCAGGCTTCCATCGTATTTGTATGTTCCTCAGAGCACGTTCGACGAGGGCACCTCTACTTGGTCGCTCAGGCCGGATCCGATGGCAGAGACGTTGCATGCAACGTCTCTACTTGTTCCCTTGTTGCGCGCGGGTACTCATGAGCCACAGCGTGGCAACCTCCAAGAGGGCGATATCTTCATCGGACCGTGGAGATTGTGAGCCTCCACTTGTCTTATCGGAGCAATATTGATCGGTCCACGATCGAGCTCAGAGCTTAAGCCCAACGAACCACCCTGGCTCTTCGGACCGAGATCGAGGGAGCAAAGCGACCCTCTGCTTTGAGCCCGGAGTTTCAGGTCCGGGCGGATCCAGGCAGCCTAAATCCGCTTGATCACCCACACAATTGGGAGGAGAATAAAAAAGGAATACACCCGTAGCAGGGTCAAGCGCAGGTCTTGGGTCGTCCTTCGAAACCGGTTTCTTAAATAGCGCAAACCGCCAGACTTCGACCGCTTGCCTGCTCGACAAGAGATTTGGCGGCTTGCTAATTTATGATATCACGCTCGGTAAGTGTGGAAGCCTACGTTAAACCCATGGCATATAGACGATTGTGACGCGGTGCTCAATCGTAATCATCCGTGCTCTTTTTCGAGCGAAATCCTCGTTTTCTTAAGATCGCTCTGGCGTACGACAGTGTGAGAAGCCCAAATCGTGGCATCCATCATGGAGGGACCGCTGGACGTTATGCGCAGATTTGGTACAGCATCGACCGGCCATCCTTCCCGCATTGAGTGATGACCTCCATATGCTTCAGGCAGTACACGACCTTTCGCGCAAACCGCGTCGGCCGTCCTATCGCGGCTGCGAGATCCCTCGTCGTGAAGTACTCGGGAAGTCCGGCGGGGAGCATCGACAGAAAATCTTCCGGCCTCTCAAAGGAATAACTTTCGAGGACATCCAGGAGGCGCCGCTCCTGCACGATCCATCGATCGCGCCTTCTGCGTGTCTTTCCAAATTTTCGTACCTGCTCCTCCTGTATCAGAAGGACTTCAAGTGAAAAGTTCACCTTCTTCATGAGCGCCGGAAAACTCACCAACTCGGAAAATATATCGATGACGCCCCCTCGTTTCGGTGATTTCCGACGGGCCGCCGCCGGCGATCCGTTACCATCGACTTTCACGATCCATCGCTCTCTTGGAATCGGATGGACAAGACGAACCCGGTGTGTATCGGCGAGCGCCGTCATCTTGCGCTTGATCGATGAGAAATTCTTCGTCTGAATTTCGATGAGTTGGTCACCTCTAAGAACATCGATAAAATACCCGTCCAAGGGAACTTCATGGAGATCGCCCGGCTGCGCATACCATGCCTTCAACTGGGCGTGCAGATGTTTCTCGTTCAGCGTTCCAATCATGTTGGGGGACATCATAACCGTCTGCCTGCCAAATCTTCGATGGTCCGAATATACTCCTGTTCCCTCCTCAGGCAATATTTCGAAAGAACCCGTAGGATCGAGGGTCGGTGCAATCATCATCCATATAATAGTAGTATCTCGTAATTGCCGCGGTGGAATGTGGGGAGCAGGTCATCTCTCCGGATCCATTTATCTCCACTCATACAGCAAACATCACTTCAAGTATGTGCCTCATACCCCCTCTCCCTGAATTGGGGAGAGGGGGTGGGGTGAGGGTGGATCAGTAGGTCATCGAGTACGGCGACGAAATCGTTTTTCATACGGGGGGGACGATGCACATCTACGAAGTGCGTTCGAACAAACTGATTATGCCAGTCGATCGAACAGTTTTTTGAGCATGAGACATATGATTGGATCACGCTCTTGACTTGCAGATGTTTCGAAGAGGCCACGGGGGAATACCGTTGGCGTCAAGCCATGCGCGCCGTCCTGGTTCGCGTGATCGAGTGAAGGACCCCGAATCTGCGAGGCATCTTCCAGGGAAAAACCTTGGGGGCTCGCCCGCATCCTGCGAGCGCCGTTCATGGGGCTGTCCTATCAATCGGTGTTTAGATTATGCGTGGGACGAAGTTATGGTGTTTGTATATGCGCTGCAGGATCTGTCCCATTTTTCTCGTATTTTTGAGTAACAATTTGGATGAAAATATGCCAGACGCGACGGCACAAACCCTTGTGGGACAGCCTCGATTCAGGCATTTCCCCTAATCCCTCTCCGTCCGAAAACTAAACCTCCAGCCTGCGCTTAAGGTCCTCGATCGCCTCCACCGGCGTCGGATCGACTCCGTAACCCATCGCAAGATAGTAGGCGGCGTAGTCCCCATAATGAAGGGATGTCCACTGCTGCGCAAGACGGCTCGCACCCGATGCTCGAACCACATCGGTGTTAAAACCCTCCACCATTAGAATCTGACGGGTGGCCTCGAGGCGGGCGCGATTGCGCTCATGCAGCTTGTCCCCATCCAGGAAAATGGCCATGGTGTTCGTGAGTAGGGCCTCGGGGTTTACCACGCCTGCAACCATGTTGTGATCGGCTTCGGGGAGGAATTCAAATTGTGCGACGGCTTTTGCCAGTTCTGCTATTTGTGTGCGCCAGCGTCGGGCCACTGGAGCGAGAAATCCAGCCCCGAGGATCAGCGGCCAACGTCCGACGAATTGCCCCGCCATCCGCTTGGCGGGATTGCTGGTGACGGGCGAGCTCGCCTTAAGCGCCTCCATTTGAGTTCGCATCGATGCGAGGGCGTCCTCGAATTCCAACCCTTGGTCGGGGATCAATCCCAGCCTTGTAAGAAGCGTAAGGATGAGCGTAAACGAAAAACCCACCGCCGCCCGCGGCTGCCCGAGATGATCGAAGCGCCAGAGAGGTGATCCAGAACCATCCGCTCGATTGGCCAGTTCGCCCCCCGTCGTAATCGCAATCCGTTGTGCACCCGCTTCACGCGCACGACCGAATGCCGAGAGGGTCTCTTCCGTGTTTCCTGAATGCGAGGACACAACCACGAGCGTGGACGGATCTGCGACGAACCCGGGAAGGTCGTAATCCCTCCACACGAGGATCGGAACCGTCGCCATCGGGGACACAAAAGAGGCGACCAGGTCGGCGCCGATCGCCGAACCGCCCATACCAGCCAGGACCACCTGGCGCACACCGGAGATCTCGCCCAGTGGAAAACGTCCACCCAGCTCCCATGCAGCCTCCATTTGCGCTGGAAGATCATCGATCTCGTCGATCATTCGTCCCTGGTCAAGAATTTCGAAATTCTTTACATCGTCAAGGTCCATTATTCCTCCATCGTCAGACGATATACGGCCCGCCGTGTCCAACCCGATTCGCTCGCGACCTGTCGGGCGGCTTGCGATGGGGAGATGCCCTGCTCTAATTTTTCCCTCAGGCGCTCAAGGACTTCCCTCTCATCCCATCGATCCTGCGGCGGCTCTCCTCCCAACACCACGGTGAATTCCCCTTTGGGTTCGTGGTTTATGAAATGTTCCTGCACTTCCTGGATCGTGCCGCGAAGGATCTCTTCGTGCATCTTGGTTAGCTCCCTGCAGATGGCAATCGAACGATCCTCATCGAGTAGTTCGACCAGGTCTGCAAGCATCGACTGCATCCGATGCGGCGCCTCGAAGAAGATCACCGTGTGGCTTTCGCCACGAAGCGTACGGATGAAATCCCGCCTTTCAGATTTTTTCCGCGGCATGTACCCAAGGTAGACATAGGCATCTGTGGGCAGGCCCGACGCCACGAGCGCAGCGACGCCCGCAGATGGGCCCGGGATTGGGACAACGGGATGTCCCGCGTCGATGACCGCCCGGATTAATTCCAGACCAGGATCGGAGAGCCCGGGCATGCCCGCATCAGAGATGAGCGCCACGCTCCCCGATTCCAGCGCCTCAAGCAAGCGTTCTGCACGGGGGATCTTGTTATGCTCATGATAGCTGATCATCGGGGTGGTGATGGCATAATGCTGGAGAAGTTTCTTGCTTCGGCGCGTGTCCTCGGCAGCGACGAGATCCACCTCCTCGAGCACGCGCAGCGCCCTTCGAGTGATATCTTCAAGATTGCCGATCGGCGTTCCGACCAAAAAGAGTGTACCCACACCGCTATTTTAGCAGAGAGCGTTCCGATGGTGTGTTCTTCAACCGGGGAGCCTTTTCACAGGCTGCCGGAGAATTGTCTTAAGTTTTTCTGGAGCTGTCTTTCGGGGGTCGCTCAGATAGATTTCATGGTGCTTCCCGGATTCAACGAGGTTGTTCTCAGGCAAGAATTCGGCGTGCAATCGGTGGATCGTCGGTCCTTCGTCATCAAAGGAACCGATATGCAGTATCTGCACACAGAGACCCTCATGGAAGCGCTCCCATCTCACCAGCGGCAGCGCAGGAAGATGCTTTGATTTCATGACCTCCGGTCTCGCCGACTCGAGGACCTCTTCGCCGACCCATTCCGGCTGCATGATCATCATCGTCCAATCCCATGTGCTCTTGTCCCTGGCTGCCGTGAACGAGTCCATATCCTCTGCCCACCAGAGGCCCTCGAGAGGCGGTACGACATAATCCCTTTCGAGGTTTTTTTTACTGTGGAACTTAATCTTGTAGGCTGCTGCGTAGAGCGCCTCCACTGCTTGCAGATACGATTCAGCAGTGTTCGGATCCCCATGTCCGTCCACCATGATGAAATTCATCCCGGGCACATCAACCATCTCAAATTCCTTCGATGACGGCTTGAAAAGGTGCTTCCATTCACTCTTGAAATCAATCTTCGTCATTCGAACGCTCCCATCCCTTGATGAAACCCGTCACCCACTTTCGCTCGGCCTCGATCAAAGCGAGGCTGTGGCTGAACATCGCCCGGACATGGTCTGGCAGGGGCTCTTGAGCACGCTCCCGTTCACGCAAATATTCTTCCCGCTCGCGCAGAGTCTCTGCATGGGATCGCATCGCCCCCACAGCTTCCGCTTGATCCACAGTGATGAGATTCGCCAACCCTATTTGCAGGGGTGAAACCTGTTTTACGGGCTCCGCCAGGGTCGTCAGTATTCCCGCCCTCGCAGTGCGTCGGCCTTCGCTGGTCACTCGAAAGACTTTCCTGACCGGCCCGGTTCCACCGTGTTTCTGGATCTCCCCGACGACGAGGCCCTTCTCCGCCAGCTTTTTTAAGAGATAGTAGATCGAAGAAAAACCCACCTCGGTCCACTCCCGCATCCCCCGGTCTTCAATGACCTGTTCGATCTCGTAGCCATGCCTTGGTTTTTCTGCGACCAGACACAAGATGGCCAATTCGGCGTTTGTCATGGTGTTATCCAGGATGGTTATATTATTCTAGTACTAGAATATCTTGCGAAAGCCCTTTTATCAACCCGTGGTCTTGGGTCACAAATTGACGGTGTGAGGTCCTGCGTGATAAACTGACACTTCCTATCCGAATTTTATTTACGGCCTCATCGAGGACGCTTTGGGATGAAACCCCTCTAGGACGAGCGAACATGGCACGACGTGAATTGCTGAAAAAGTGGTTCGGCGGGGGGACGCCCATCCTCGCCGACGGCGCCATGGGCACGATGCTGCACGCCGAGGGCGTCCCGTTCGATGATTGCTTCGATGAACTAAATCGAACCCAGCCCGATCTCGTGGCGCATATCCATCGCGCCTACATCGAAGCCGGCGCTCAAATCATCGAGACGAACACTTTCGGCGCAAACAAATACAAGCTCTCCGCTCATGGCCTCGCAGACCAAGTCGTGGGGATCAACACGGCAGCCGTCGAACTGGCCAGGCGGACGGCAGAGAAAATGGGCGCGAGCATCCTTATTGCAGGCAGCGTGGGCCCGCTGGGAGTTCGATTGGCGCCGTTCGGGCGCGTCTCTCGGGATGAAGCCAGGGAAGTATTTCGTGAGCAGATTCAAGCCCTGATTGATGCCGGCGTAGATCTGCTCCTCATTGAGACCCACAGCGATTTATACGAAATCCGGGAAGCCCTCCACGCCGCGCGCGAGGTGGCCTCCATCCCCGTTGGCGCCAGCGCCACTTTCACGCGCGACGATCGCACCCTCCTGGGCGACACACCCTCCCACACCGCACGATTTCTGGCCCAGTGCGGCGCCGACATCATCGGAGCCAACTGCTCCGGGGGACCTGCGCAACTCCTACGGATTCTGGGGCAGTTGCGCAAGGCCGTACCGGGGGCATATTTTTCGGTGATGCCAAATGCCGGCTGGCCCGAGCAAATCTCCGGGCGCATCATGTACCCAGCCACGGAGGGTTACCTTGCGGATTACGCCATCGCCTTTTGCGAGGCCGGCGCACATATCATCGGGGGTTGCTGCGGGACAACGCCCGCGCACATCGCAAATATGCGAGAATCGCTCGACAGCATGGATGGCCCCTGCGAAACGATTGAGATTCTGGATGTGGATCGTCCTGCAGCCGTAGGACGCATTCAACCCGACCAACCCACAGAGCTATCAAATCGCCTCTCTCGTCAAGAATTCTTAATCTCCGTCGAGCTCGACCCGCCGCGCGGCTTCTCAACCCACAAACTCCTGGCAGGCGCGCAAAATCTTGCCGAAGCCGGCGCCGACGTGATCAACGTGGCTGACAGCCCCATGGCGCGCATGCGCATGAGCCCGTGGGCTGCCTGTCAGCTCATCCAGAAAAAAGTCGGTGTCGAAACCGTGCTGCACTTTCCCACCCGAGGGCGCAATATGCTTCGAGTCCAAGGCGACCTTCTGGCGGCACACGCGATCGGGGTGCGCAACGTGTTCGTCGTCATGGGAGATCCGACCGCCATCGGAGATTATCCGGAAGCGATGGACAACTACGACGTCGTCCCCTCCGGGCTCATCCGATTGATAAAACACGGTTTCAACAGCGGCGTAGACCACAGCGGCGCGGATATCGGGGAAGCCACAAGTTTTTTCGTGGGCTGTGCGCTTAATTTAAATCCGCGCGATATCGATCGAGAGATCCGTGTTTTGAGGAAGAAGATCCTCGCAGGTGCGGACTTCGCGCTCACGCAGCCCGTGTTCGTTCCCGAACAGGTTGAGAAATTCGTCACTCGCTACCAAGAGGAGCACGGCGAGCTCGACATCCATCTCATCGTCGGAGTCCTGCCAATTTTCAGCGCATGCCATGGGGCCTTCCTGTGCAATGAGGTCCCGGGAATAGATGTCCCCGAACACATTCGAGAGCGTATCGACGCCGCAGGGGAGAGCGCCCCTGCAGAAGGCGCACAAATTGCAATCGAGTTGATCGAGAAGATGGGGGACTCCATTCAAGGGACCTATATCATGCCCGCGTTTGGTCGTTACGACCTCGCCTCGGAGATCATTGAATCGGTCCGTTCAAGACGGGATGCCCTCTAGGCACATCCGCTCAGCGATTCTCCGAGAGTCACTCCACTGGGTCTCAATCGCTATCCCCGGAGGCTCGATAATGGGAAGAAGCAGGAATACCCCCCAGCTTGTTGCCTGGACGACCGATCTGTGCGGGATGCGAGCGGGGACTCTCGTTGCGGCCTTTCCCTGAAAGACGCCCGGGAGCTGCGCTGAGCGCGATACAATCCCTTAACAACTCGAATAAAAGATTGAAGGAGAAAATGCACATGGCGAACCTGGCGGACCGAGATATCCAGCCCCCGCTCGGGCGAGGCGCACCCCCCCCTTTCTGGAGTGCCTCTTGAAGCTCTATCGCGGGAACTTGACCAGGGCTGGTTCATCATAGAGGAGCATCATCTTGAGA
>CAZMZL010000079.1:9592-12579 GCA_964570595.1 uncultured Anaerolineaceae bacterium
CTGGACGCACTCGATCGGTGGGCTCAGTGAGGCTGACTTTGTGCTGGCTGCCAAATCCGATCGAATCTACTTGACATCAGGTTAATCAATCCGCCAGCAAGCTTCCGTTCTTGACTCGAAACCCAACGAGTGTAGAATAGATAGCATCCATTCGGGCAGGAGCACAGCGATGGATAATCATGTAAAAACGATCATGATCATGCGGGGGCTGCCACCGCTGATGGGGCGAGGTTCGTCGGCAAAGGGCTGGCGCGCTCATCGGGAAAGACCCGATTTGTAGGCCCCAGCCAGTTCGGTGGCAAGAAGCGATGCCAGCCTGCAGCTGGCTTTTTTGTTAGGATCAGGGAGCAGGGATCAGCAGTGTTGCTGAGTGGAAAAAACTCCCGACACATATCCCCATCCCTTTCATCCATCTCCCTTCTCTCCAGAGAAGGCAACCAAGGGAGTAGAAGAAATGTCTGAAACCATCCATGTCTCAGTCGCATGGCCCTATGCCAACGGCGACATGCATGTGGGACATCTCGCCGGTGCGTATCTTCCTGCGGATATTTTTGCGCGCTATCATCGCCTGCGGGGCAACCGGGTGCTCATGGTTTCTGGATCCGACTCCCACGGCACCCCGATCACGATTATGGCCAACGCACAGGGGATCTCCCCGCGGGAGCTTTTCGAACGCTATCATCACCGTTTTGTAAAGACCCAGCAGGATATCGGCATCAGCTACGATCTTTACACACATACGGACACAGAAAATCACCATCGCATCGTTCAGGATTTCTTTTTAAAGCTCTTTGAAGGGGGTTATCTCTACCAGGAGACACAGCAGCAGCTATATTCTGAAGCGGAGGACAGATTCCTGGCCGACCGATTCGTGGAGGGCACCTGTCCGATTTGTGGTTACGAGGAAGCCCGTGGCGACCAATGCGACCAATGCGGCAACCTGCTTGATGCCCTTGATCTCATCAACCCTCGAAGCAAGACGGACGGCAGCCGTCCTGTCACACGTGAAACGGATCACTACTTCTTCGACCTCCCAAAATTTGCAGATAGACTTTTGAAATACCTCAATGAACATCAAGATCACTGGCGTCCCAATGTGCTCAACTTCACCCGCAATTTCATCGAGAGCGGTTTAAAAGGACGAGCGGTCACGCGCGATGTTCAATGGGGCATTAATGTCCCACTTGAGGGTTGGGAAGATAAGCGCATCTATGTCTGGTTCGAAGCGGTGATGGGCTATTTTTCCGCATCTGTGGAATGGTCGCATAACCGCGGCGAACCCGATGCCTGGAAGGATTGGTGGTACAACCCTGATGCCAGGATCTACAATTTCATCGGCAAGGATAATATCCCCTTCCACACCGTCTTTTGGTTGTCCGAACTCATGGGCGTGGGGCGAATCTACGAAGATGATGATACGAAAACACTCTCACTCCCCTATGACATCCCCGCCAACGAGTATATGAACATCAAGGGCGCCCAGTTCAGCAAGAGCCGAAATTGGGCCATCTGGCTTCCCGATATTCTGGAAAGATTTGACCCGGATGCGATCCGCTTCTATGTCACCTTCGCCATGCCGGAGAATCGGGACAGCGACTTTTCATGGTCGGAGTTTGTGCGCCGTAATAATGATGAATTGGTCGCAACCTGGGGAAACCTGGCCAATAGAGTGCTATCGTTCGCCTACAAACATTGGGAAGGCAAGATACCCGAACCCGGCGAAACCCGCACTTTCGATCAAGAGCTCATCGCGGAGATCAACAAAGGCTTCGATATCGTGGGCGGCTATATCGAGGAAGTGAAGCTGCGTGCCGCACTTCAAGAATGCTTTCGCCTCGCCAGGGAAGTGAATGCCTACCTGGATCACGCTCCCTGGTTTGGTGTAATAAAGGAAAATCGCGAATCCGCTGCGACGACGGTATTTACCGCTCTTCAGGCTATCAACTCACTTAAAATATTGTTGTCACCTTTCCTCCCTTTCAGCTCCGAACAGCTCCATGCATACCTGGGATACGAAGAGCCGATTTTTGGCACTCAGGAAATTGTGACGATTAAAGAAGATAGCCGCGACCACGAGGCCCTGATATACAATCCCGCAAAATCAACCGGTCGCTGGGCACCAAGCGATCTGAAACCGGGTACGTCTCTGAAAAAACCGAAACCGCTGTTTAAGAAATTCGACGACGCCGTCATCGAAGAAGAAAATAATCGGCTCGGACAGCCCCGCCAGTGAAGCGCACATCGATTCGCCCGTGCTCATGGCCGCGCGAATTCATTCTGGGACAGGAATCAAACTTAAATAGGGGTTTTTTGCGTTATCCGCTACAGGAGCGCGGGTCATTCTCGCGGCATACATGAGTTCCTGCGCTGCCGGCGTGGGTGGTACAGGTACGGACCTCAACACGCAGGTGAATTCAGACACATACCACAGTCTGATTGACGCGGATATCCCCAACACCTAAAATAATCGCGTGGGATGCTCCTGGAAGATTTTATGTTTCAGATGAGAGGTCCACACGATAATCATGATGAACGGATGCAAGCCCATCGTTCTTGCATACCTTTAGCCGGATGGATAGCTATTTGGACGACAACCTGGGACCCGAAGAACTCATCCAAAACGGGATTCGCGCCGCTCAAGAAGGCGATAGAGCGCGTGCGAAGCTTTATTTAAGCAAAGCCGTGCTGGCTGCTCCAAATTCTGAGGAGGCCTGGTGGTGGTTGGGACAATCGGTGGATGACCCTCAGCAGCGAACCTACTGCTTCCAAAGGGTATTGGCCATCAATCCCGGACACGAAGGTGCAAAAGCACAACTGGCCGACCCAAACCCGACACCGCCTTTTATCGAGGATGCCCTCCCCATTGAAGAACCCGATCGCTCCAGCGCCCGGCCTGATGTTGATATCTGGAGCAAACCGGAGATGAAGAGCACACGACGCTCGTCCTCACAGCAGGTTGTCATCATCCTGCTTGTTCTCGCCCTGCT
>CAZMZL010000080.1:0-12552 GCA_964570595.1 uncultured Anaerolineaceae bacterium
GGGGCCGCCGCGCGGTGGGTTGATCGAGATGATGTCGAGACCGGCCCATTTTCAAAGGGCCCTGTAATCCAGGCTCTTCTCCCTGAGAGGAAGAGGGGTTGGGGTAAGGGCGCCCGATCCCCCTGACCCCAAAGTCGAATTTCGGGCGAAACCATGGCGTGGCCATGCGATTAGAGGCGAGATCCCTACGTTCGGGATTAGCGCTGGAGCGTGGCAATCCCCGGGAAAGTTTTCCCTCCAGGGCAGACTGCCTTCTCATCTAAAAAAGATGAAGAATTGTTGTGAGCATCAAGCCCCATATTTAGCCAGGCGACCCGCGTGTGCCATGAGAAGCTGCATCAAGTCCTGCCCAGGAAAAGTTCCCAGGCCGCCGGATGCGCAATACTTCTCTCCAAATGCTTTTTGCGGGTCCTGTCTCGCGGTGGCAGGAGCCCATAGGAGCAATGGAACGGGATGCCACGAGTGTTTTTTCAGCCTCGTCGGGGTTGAGTGATCTCCCGTAATGGCGATCACATCCGGTTTTAGATTGAGCAGCACGGGCAGCGCCGCATCGACGTTTTCAATCACGGCAACCTTTCCGTTAAAATCTCCATCCTCACCCTTGCTGTCCGTCTTTTTGATGTGGATGAAGAAGAAATCATAGTCATTCCAGATCCCGGCTGCTGCGAGAAACTCATCTTCGGGTTTTTCACCCTCAAAGTCGTGGACATGCATACCCACGAGGCGTGACACCCCTCGATACATTGGATAGACCGCAACGCACGCCGCTCGCAGCCCGTAGATCTCAGGAAACTGTGGCAACTTGGGGTCCTTCGAGAACCCCCGAAGCGTGAGGGCGTTTGCTTTCGGCTCCTCGCGTAAAACCTCCTGGGCAAGTTCAATCCAGCGGTTGAAGTTGTTGGCTGTCTTTTGAGAGCCCGGCTCGTGGGCTTGCGCGGGGAGAGGGGGTACGCCCGTCTTCTGTGGGTCCGTATCCGCAATCGCGGCTTCCAGGTCGTCTCCCGTGAGGGTGATGGCGAAGCGGTACTCTCTGAGATGTTTGACTTTGACGGTGACATCGGGAATGGTGATCTTTGCCAGTCGTTCGACGATGGGGATCGCATCTTCCGAGGAAATCCTCCCGGCGCGACGATCCGTGATGTTTCCATCCCCGTCGACGGTGCAAAAATTACCTCGAGCGGCGACGACATCGCCCCCAATTTCCATGCCCACTCCAGATGCTTCAAGGACACCACGCTGGACGTCGTACTCCAATGGGTCGTATCCGAAAAGGGACAGGTGGGCCGGTCCGGAACCGGGCGTGATTCCCAGCCTGATGGGGACAATTTGACCCAGAGTCCCTTCCGAGGCGAGATGATCCATGTGAGGTGTCTTCGCCGCTTCCAGTTCTGATGAGCCGCCTGTCTCCATTCCCATACCACCCAGCCCGTCCATGATCAGGAGCACGATCTTCGTCGTTCCAGTTTGTTGGAGTTGGCGCATAAGTTGGAAGTCTGCCATTTCGTTCACCCTTAATTGCAAAGTAAAGCCCCCGCGTGAGCACTACCGGGGGCTTTAATCTTGATCTTGTTGACCTTACCTGATGGCCACCTGGGCTCCTTCGGTTTCGAAGATGTGCATGTTCGACATATTGAAGACGGCCTGACCCTTGTCGCCAGCTTTTAGTGTCGTTCTTGGATCGAAACGTCCTACAAAGGAGTCATCTCCCACTAGCATGAACATGAATATCTCGTTACCCATCAGCTCGGTCACATCAACCTTGATTTCCACCGGTGCGGATTCGATCCCTGGAGGGGCGAATTTTGGATCGTGGATGTCGTCCGGTCGAATACCGAAGATGATCTTGCTGCCTTCATATGAGCTGTACATGTCCGTCTTGTCGGCAGGGACCGGAACGGTGAACCCTCTTGTGCTGACACTCAGGCCGCCATTCCGCCGTTCGAGCTTGCCCTCGAAGAAATTCATCGCCGGTGATCCGATAAAGCCTCCCACGAAGACGTTCGTTGGACAATCGTAGAGGTTCTGGGGTGAATCCGTTTGCTGAATAATCCCATCACGCATGACCGCGATTCGCGTCGCCATGGTCATGGCTTCCACCTGGTCGTGGGTCACGTAGATAAAAGTCGTCTCAAGGCGTTGGTGGAGCTTCGTGATTTCGGCGCGAGTTTGCACGCGCAATTTGGCGTCCAGGTTCGATAGCGGTTCATCGAACAGAAAGACCTTGGGTTCGCGCACGATCGCGCGTCCAACCGCGACGCGCTGCCGCTGGCCGCCAGAGAGCTGGCGGGGTTTTCGATCCAGAAGCTGCTCGATGCCTAAAATCTCGGCGGCATCCCCAACCCGACGTTTAATTTCATCCTTGGGTGTTTTGCGGAGTTTTAATCCAAAGGCCATGTTGTCGTAAACCGACATGTGCGGGTAGAGCGCATAGGATTGAAAAACCATCGCGATATCACGATCCTTCGGGGCGACGTCATTAACGACGCGATCCTCGATGCGGATCTCACCCTCAGTGATCTCTTCGAGGCCTGCCAGGAGCCGCAGGGCTGTGGTCTTGCCACAACCGGACGGACCGACGAGCACAAGGAACTCCTTGTCCGCCACCTCGATATTCATATTGTTGACTGCGGTCACTTCGCCGAACAGTTTGTACACTTGATCGTACGTTACACTGGCCATCGGCCGTCCTCCTCTCGGTTTTAGTATCGTACCTGCCATTATACATTCGTCGTGCGCAGATTCCCATTGCGAGGTTCATTCGTTGACGCACCCATGCACCTCTGGTATAGTCGATTTTGTGCAAGCTGGAACGAATGGTCCTCGAGAAAATAGCCACCCCGCCAGGAGGTGGCGATTAATTGTCAGGTGGTTAGAACCGGGCTTGGGAGTGAAGCGATGGTTGGCGCTCCTCGTGCTTGGTACAGCTATTCTAGGACTCGGTGTCGCCATTGTTCTTCTCGATGTCTATCGAGCAAACCCTCATTCAGAATTACTGGCGATTCTAAGTATGGCTGCATTGCCCCGTGTACTTCGGGCTTTGGTACTGGGTTCACTGGGTGTCGTGATCATGATTTATGCCGTCATCCGCCTAAACCGCTCGCTGCTGGCGCCCTACATGCGGCCTGGAAAACCTTTGGTCGAAGCGGTTTCGCAACATCGGAGGTTGGGTCGTGGCCCCAAGGTCGTCGCGATCGGTGGGGGAACGGGGCTTTCCACCCTCTTGCGAGGGCTCAAGAAGTGTACTGGAAATCTTACCGCCATTGTTTCGGTGGCTGATGATGGGGGTTCGTCAGGAAGGCTTCGACAATCCCTGGGCCTACCCCCGCCCGGAGATATCCGCGCCTGTCTCGCTGCATTGTCGAACGCCGAGGATTTGCTCACACAGCTCTTTCAGTATCGATTCAGTGAAGGGGATGACCTCGGGGGACATTCCTTTGGAAACTTGTTCATTGCTGCGATTTCCGATGTAACCGGAAGTTTCCAGGAGGGTGTCATGGAAGCGGGCAGGGTCCTGGCAATCCGTGGTCAGGTACTTCCGTCCACAGCCAGCACGATAAACCTGGTGGCAGACAAGGCGCTGTCGACAGCGAGGGAAGCCGTGAGGATCGAGGGTGAAAGTCGTCTCTCATCCGGACCAGGGAAGATACGCAGAGTGCAATTAGAACCGAATGACCCTCCGGCATATCCACCCGCAATCCAGGCATTATTGAATGCGGATATGATCATCCTCGGACCGGGAAGCCTGTACACGAGCATTCTTCCAAATTTGCTGGTCCCCGATATCACCAAGGCAATCCGGGCAAGCAGGGCCTTTAAAGTTTTTGTGTGCAATGTCGCCACCCAACCGGGTGAGACGGATCAGTTTAACTGCCCCGAACATTGGTCTGCAATTGAGGCTCATATCGGGAGAGAAATTGTAGACTTAATCGTCGCCAATGATAACCTGAGCGGAGAACTTCCTGAAGGTGTACTGGCGGTGGACCCTTGTGTTGATGGTGATTCTTCTGAACCGATATACGTCACAGATTTGGTCGATCCTGAAATGCCGTCAAGACATGATCCTGACTTACTTGCAGATGCATTGATCGCATTACTCGAAGAGAGAACCGGTCCGCTTGATCTCTCCCCTCTGAACGGGGACAAGTAGGAATCGGATAAAATCTATTCATATTTGAGGAGCAAAAACATGGCCACCCGCGTAGGAATTAATGGTTTTGGAAGAATTGGGCGTCAAGTCCTGAAAATCTTAAAGGAGAAATATCCAAAGGAATTCGACGTTGTCGCATTCAACGATCTTGGTGATCTGAACACGATGGCGCACCTGTTCAGATACGACTCGAATTACGGTCATTTTACAGGTGATCTGACTGTGAAGAAGGACGGATTCGAGATCGACGGGGATTTTGTTAAAGCGCTCTCTATCCCAGACCCGGCGGAGCTTCCCTGGCAGGAAATGGGGGTGGAAATTGTCATCGAAGGGACAGGCATATTCCGTGACCGAGCAGGCGCCAGGAAACATCTTGAAGCCGGGGCGAAGAAGGTGATTATCACCGCTCCTGCGAAGGAGCCGGACTTCACCGTAGTGTTGGGCGTCAATGATGGTGATTATGATCCTGAGCGACACCACATCATATCAAATGCATCCTGCACGACGAACTGTCTGGCGCCGGCGGCGAAGGTGATATTCGATAATTTTGGCATCGTTAAGGGGATTATGACCACGATTCACTCCTACACGAACGATCAAAAGATCCTGGATATGCCGCATAAGGATCTACGGCGGGCAAGGGCTGCGGCGTTGAACATCATTCCCACGACAACGGGGGCGGCAAGGGCGCTTTCTCTCGTCATTCCAGAACTGGAAGGAAGATTCGATGGGTATTCGCTGCGTGTCCCAACGCCCACAGTCTCGGTGGTGGATTTTGTAGCCACGCTTGAGAAATCGACCACCACTGAGGAATTGCATGCTGCTTTCAAGAAAGCGGCGGACGGTCCTATGAAGGGCATCCTCGGTTTCTCCGAGGCGCCGCTTGTGAGCATGGATTACAAGAAGGATCCCCGATCGAGCATCGTCGATGCGCAATTCACATCGGTGATGGGTGGGGATATGGCCAAGGTCGTCGCCTGGTACGACAACGAGTGGGGTTACTCTGTGCGGACTGCAGATCTAGCGGCCCTGGTCGCGAAATCGCTTTAGGGCAGGAAGGAGTCACGCCGCAGCGAAATATTGCTGCGGCGTTTTAAATAATCAGACATGTTCAACAAGAAAACCATTAGGGATATTGATCCAAGAGGACGAAAAATACTCATACGGGTTGATTACAACGTTCCCCTGAAAGATGGAGCTGTGGCGGATGATACACGGATTCGAGCTTCCATCCCGACACTAAAATACTTGCTGGATCGCGGTGGGATCTTGATCCTGTGCTCCCACCTGGGGCGTCCGAAGGGGGAGGTGGTGCCGGAGCTCTCACTCCGTCCGGTCGCAAAGCAGTTGTCATTATTGCTGGGTCGACCCGTGCAATTCCAGCCTGATAGTGTCGGGGCCGAAGTTCAACAGGCGATTTCTGCGCTCTCAGAAGGCGATGTGCTCCTGCTCGAGAATACACGATTTCATCCTGAAGAAAAGGCAAATGATCCCGGATTCGCTGCTCGGTTGGCGGCTCCCGCTGATTTGTTCGTAAATGACGCCTTCGGGTCTGCACATCGGGCGCATGCTTCAACTGTGGGAGTCGCAGAAATTCTCCCGGCCGTGGCGGGATTCTTGATGGAGAAGGAACTTGAGTACCTTGGTGATGCTCTCGGGGAACCGAGCCACCCCTTCATCGCCATTCTCGGCGGGGCAAAAATCAGCGATAAAATAGGAGTCGTCGAACGCCTTTTAACCATGGCGGATCGTTTGCTCATCGGTGGCGGGATGGCCAATACATTCCTTGCGGCACAGGGATACGCACTTGGCGAATCCCTTGTGGAGGAAGATTCGATTGAGACGGCAAAGAAGATCCTGGGGGAATCGGGGGATGAGATCCTCCTCCCCAGCGATGTTGTGGTTGGAGAGGCGTTCGATGCGGATACGTCTTACAAAGTGGTCCCAATCGATGAGGTGCCGGAGGGTTGGCGAGCGATGGACATCGGTCCCGTGACGGTTCAAACATTCACCGAAGCGATCAAGGATGCGGCGCTCATCGTCTGGAACGGTCCCATGGGTGTCTTCGAGTTCGACGCATTTTCTGAAGGTACGAGAGCCGTTGCGCAAGCGGTGGCAGACTGTGAAGGCGTTACCATTGTAGGGGGTGGTGACTCTGCTGCTGCGGTTCGTCAGGCAGGGCTCGCCGACAAAATCAGCCACGTTTCTACTGGCGGGGGGGCTGCCCTGGAATTTCTGGAAGGGAAGACGCTGCCTGGCGTCGCCGTACTTCTTGACAAGGATACCAGCATCGATATTTAATCCGATTTGATCGAGACAATGTATGTTGAAGAAGAAGGTGTCGAGCGTAAGGTCCGACGCCTTTTTCTGTGCGCCCGGATGCTGCGCCTGTGCGCGTGCCTGGCCAGGATGGGAAAACTCTCTGTGGAGACGAACCGTCGGATGTGGACCTGCCTGTCCGGTCGTGTGGGAGGGGCTGCGAGGCCCTCCTCCCTCCTGGTTATATAAGCAACAAAAATTACGACGGCCTTGTATAGAGAGTAGGGATCACTTCACAATTTACTTACAATTCACATAGATTTATTGCCCGCCTCACATGCCTCGTCTATAATGATTCTGGTTACTCACAGGAGAAATGATGTCATTTGTGCTTGGAGAAAATGTCGGGCCATACCGGGTCACGGATCAACTGGGGCAGGGAGGTATGGCGACGGTTTTCAAGGCATTCCACGCAGCGCTCGATCGCTATGTTGCCATAAAAGTCCTGCATCCCGCCTTTAAAGAAGACCCCCACTTCACCTCGCGGTTTCAGCGTGAAGCTCGTGTCGTTGCAATGCTTGAACATCCGAACATCGTGCCTGTGTATGACTATGCAGAGCATAATGGTCATCCCTATCTGGTGATGAAATTTATCGAGGGCCAAACTTTAAAAGCTCGTCTGGATCAAGGACCGCTCACGAAATCGAAAGCCGGCAAAATTGTAGATTCAATCGGCAGCGCCCTGACCTATGCCCACGGGCGCGGTGTTCTCCATCGAGACATAAAACCCTCCAACATCCTGCTCAGTCCTGATGGATCGATCTACCTGGCGGACTTCGGCCTCGCACGCATAGCAGAAGCTGGCGCATCAACCCTTTCGCAGGATATGATGCTGGGCACACCGCAATATATCTCGCCAGAACAAGCGCAAGGTTCACGCGATTTGGACGATGGTACAGATATCTACTCGTTCGGCGTGGTGCTTTATGAAATCGTCGTGGGGAAAGTTCCCTTCAACGCCGACACACCATTCTCCATCATTCATGACCATATCTATACACCGCTCCCCATTCCCAGGATTGTCAACCCGCATGTCCCAGAAGAGGTTGAGTTGGTCTTGCTTAAATCACTCGCAAAAAATCGAAAGGATCGTTTCGATTCTGTCCAACATCAGGTTGAGGCCTTTGATGCAGCCATGAGGGGGGACGCGATTGACTTCATTCCTGGGATTAGCTCGGCTCAGATCGTCGAGGAAACCGAGACCGCCGTGGACTCACTGCGAGATACTGCTTCTAATGAGGAAAGTGCAGCTGGCGACCCGCCCATCAAGAAGAAGCGCTGGCCGTGGATCATCGCCGGTGTCGTGCTCGCCTCACTTTGCTTGTTCGCCTTTCTGGCCGTGCTCGGTGATTCAGAACAGAGCGCACCTCTGCCGGAAGAGCGGCCGCGCGAAGTATTGGCTCTGGAGGATTCTCCACTTCTCGAAGAGGTCGACGATAATCCCGAGACCTTCGTCATGCGCGGCGAGGCGCTTCTGGAGAAGGGAAGAAATGCGCTCGCGGTCGCGGAATTCAGCAAAGCTGCTGAATTGTTCATGATGGAAGAAAGATATTTTGACGCCGTTCTGGCGTTTGAGAGAGCCTTTGAACTGATGGATACTTCAATCGATCGCAACACGCGCATGGCAGAACGTATGGCGCCGGAATTGTTCCTGGGCGCGCAAGATGAACGCATGCGTGACCATATCGAAGAACTCTATGCGATCTTCCCGGAGTGGCCGCTGCTTCCTGTGATCGAGGCGCGCGTGCAGTTGTTTTCGGGTTCCCCGGATGAAGCGCGTCAGCTTTCAGAGCAGGTCATCGAGGCAAACCCGGATGATCCCTTCGCATATGGGGTCCTGGCAGAGTACTACTTGATGACAGGTAGCATCGATGAAGCTGTCGAACTCCTCGATCGAGCGGATGAAGTAAAAGATCAACTTCCTCGCTGGTTCTACATTCACATTCAATTCCTAAGATCGCAACTTTAGTTGGAAAGAGAGGGTCTGTGCGGGTTGACCGCTCGCGATGGCCATCCGTGTATATTTTTCAATGACGGCCCTGAGCCTGGTGGTACCTCCGAGGCTTGTTCAACTTGCTGCTGTTGTCTGAAACTCCTGACCCGTTTCAATTGAATGTTCGTTGGCGTGAGCAATTTCGGGTGTGGGCGGGGACCCGGTTGGTATCATGCTGTGCCGAACTGCCGATCCCCAGCATCTCCCAGGCCCGGGAGAATGAATCCTACATCATTCAGCCCATCATCTATGGCGGCGAGGTGAATGGGTACATCAGGGTGAGAGGCGTGGAGGGCATCGATCCCTTCGGGGGCAGCGATGACGCCAACAAACTTTATCTTTGAAACGCCCCAATTTTTTAGAATGTTGACGGTGGTGACTGCAGACCCTCCCGTCGCGAGCATCGGGTCGAGTATCAAGCATATCGATACAGTGGGTTCGATAGGAAGCTTGTTGTAATACTCGACTGGCTGGAGAGTATCCTCATCTCGATAAAGACCAATATGCCAGACTTCCGCAGACGGCATGAGCTCCCAGACCCCTTCCACCATCCCCAACCCTGAACGCAGGATGGGTACGAGACCGATCTTCTCCTTGAGCTGAGATCCTTGGGCCTGCATCAGGGGTGTTTCCACCGTGATGGGTTCATGAAGGATGTCCTCGGTCGCTTCATACGTGAGAAGGGCGGATATCTCACGAATAAGCTCACGGAATTTTTTAGGTTCAGTATCTTTAGAGCGAAGCTTCGTTAGTTTATGTGATACGAGCGGATGGGAAGATGGATATACGTTCTCCATTTCAGGTCACCTCATACTAGAGAATCGGATTTTGTATAGTTTATGTGAGCGTTCGCCTTAGAGCAACCGCCGTAAGGTCATCTGAGATTTCGCCACTCCCCGAGAAATTAACAACTCGATCCCGTATTTGATCTGCTACAGTCTGCGCGTGCCAATTACGTGAGCCCAGGATCAGGTTTTCGAGTCGATGCATTCCAAACATCTCCCCGTTACTGTTAAAAGCCTCCGTGACCCCGTCCGTATACAAGACCAGCATCTGGCCTGCCTCGAGCGTTAGAGAATGATTAGAATATTTCGCGCCATCCTCCACGCCGAGTACGATACCGTGTTCATCGACCAGTTTACAGGCGCAGTCGGGTGTCAGCAGCAGTGGCGGGTTATGACCCGCGTTCGCATAGCTGAACTTGTTGATTTGTGGTTCCCAAATGCAATAAAACATACTCACGAAAAGATCAGCACGGGTATCCCGTAAGAGCATGTGATTCACGCGTTCGAGAGAATCGGCTGGAGAAATCTGATCGCTTGCCACAGTTCTGATCAGGGTTCGACTGAGGGCCATATAGAGAGCTGCCGGAATACCCTTATCGGAAACATCGGCGATGATAAGACCCCAACGAGGTCCATGCGGGCCATCCGGGAGAGGGACGAAGTCATAGAAATCTCCGCCAACCTCCCTGGCAGATCTCCATGTGACTCCCACTTCCCACCCGGGATATTCAGGCACATCCTCAGGCAGGAAACTGGCCTGGATGTTTCGTGCCATGACGAGTTCTCGTTCGAGTGATCGTCGATGCGCTGCTTCTTCAATCAGGCGTGTGTTTTCGATACGAAGAGAAATCTGGTGTGCAATACCCACCAATAAAGAATTTCGACGTTTGGAGAGTGGTCGATTCTCGAAGAGGAGTACGCCCAGTAATGATTTACCATCGCTTAATTCCAGGCATGCGGCTAAATCACTCCCGATAATCTCGGCGAGAAAGCCGGGAAGAGAGACCCGATATGGATCGACACTTTCAATCCCTTGAGGTGACGCTCCAAAATAGTCTGGGGAGATGCGATTCTCGCTGAGCCGCATGAGATCCTGTCGTTTCAGGCCTGCAGTTGGTCCGACGAAAAGATCACTGCTCCCTTCCTCGGGTACGAGCAGCATCGCCCAGTTCGTACCGCCTAGAATGGTTGCTAACTGCAGGACCGCTTCGAGGGCTAACATTGAATCACCGGGTTGGGCAGCATGCCTGGCAACTTCCAGAAGCACAGTCGTGATCCAGGCTTCTTCTTGATGCTGGATGTAATTGCGGGACTCGAGTATGGCAAAACCCATCTGGGTCGCCAGCATTCTGATGAGAGAAAGATGGTCTTCAATCGTCTCTTGCGTGCGATGACAATAGATTCCGAGCACCCCCAGGACATGATCTTGGATCATCAGAGGGATAGATATGCACAATCCGGAAGGTTTGTCTGTCAGAGAGCCATCTCGGTCTTCGATCGTCCGGATGATCATATCCTTGTTTGTGATGGCATCGAGGGCATGTGCGGTCATGTTGTATTCATCGGGTTGATCGCTGATCGATCTTGAAGAGGCTTGTAACAAAATCCCGTCATCGACCATTTCATACAAATCCACAAACTCAAATCCAAATGCCCCACACAGGAGGGAGATGACGCGCTCGAGACGATCATGAAGGGGATCCAGTGAGAGAAGATGCCTGGAAACTTCTTGCGTAATCACGGTGTGGATCGTGAGGTACTCTGTCTCCGAACGTAGATGAATGCTCAGCAAGATAGGGGCCACGTAGCTGGATAGAATTTCAACCAATTGGGTGTGAGTTCGATCGAACGCCCCGGACCGGCGGCTCTGAATAGAGATAATCCCAATCACGCTTTCATCCAGTTTCAAAGGGACGAAAATTCCCGACCGGGGCGCATCTTCGTCAGTGTAGCTCGGTTGTGCGGGAAGAATGTCCTTCTCCACCTCGAAATCGGAAACGAGCACAGACTCGCCTGAGGCGCGGATCCACCCAACAATCCCAGTTTTCTCCGGTGAGAGCTCGAAGCTAACATTCTCGACTCGATCGTTATCTTTGATCCAGATGAGTGTCCTGTAATGAGAATCTTCGAAGATTCCCATCTGGAAGAAATCTGTCTCGATTAATCTCGCCGCCTCGATGTACGTGATCTCGGCGAGTTCCCTCTCATCGGAACCAGCCGATGCGATGGATCTTCCCGCTTCGGCCAGTGTGGCTATCGGATTGTCAGGATAGTCACGTACCATGCTGGATTTTTCCTGGTCTATTGGGTTGCCCGAATCCGAAGTTAACCCATTTGCTGATTACGTTCACGGTATATGGCTGTCTTGAAGGCATGAAAAAATATGGCTGTTTATGTGCGCGATCGAGTGAGGCTTAATCCTAGGGTTTCTTTGTCTTTCTTAACATGAGCGTATTCCTGCCTTGAGTCCTCTGGTATTCGATTTCATCCATCACCTTGTGCAGGATAACGAGACCCAATCCTCCAATCGGTGGGTCGTCCGGGGAGGCAGTCTTCGCAGGAACAGGTTCGGCTGGATTGAAAGGGGAAGCCTGATCGATAATTTTGATCAGGAGATCGCCGGGTTTAGTGCGCACTTTGATGGTGATTTTTTCTCCGTTGGCACCCTGATAGCCATGGAGGATGATATTCTCACACACCTCACTCACCGCGAGTTGGCACGCATAACTCTCTTTTTCATCGAAGCCAGCCATGCGTGCTGTTTCACCTACAAAACGACATACGGCCTCAACCTGTTCCAGTTGACCCGCTATGCTGAGTTGCTGCTCTTCCATGCTTGGTTTAGAAGGAGGCGACCGCTGATTCGCGGTCATCGAACTGGCGGAACAAGACGTCCAGGCCTGCAATATCCATCGTATCGATGACCTGTTGAGAAGGTTCGGCGAGGACGATATCACCACCTGCAGATTTCACCGCTTTCCTCTTCGTCACGAGGACACGAAGACCAGCAGAAGAGATAAAATCAACGTTGCTCATATCGAGAATGACATTGTTTTTCCCCTTCTACATTCGTCACTCGTCATTCTATATTCTATATTCGCTTTTTCTTATCACCCAAACTTAAAGACGATTGACAAACGCCGAACAATCGAATTACCGAAGTAAGGGCTTATTGCAATAAGCCCCTACAGCTTTATCCACAATTTGTCATTCGATATTCTCTTTTTATGCAATAATTGCATGAAGCAGTTCAAACGATTTGTACGCTTATAAAACCGTCCACAAAGACCCCCGCTTGTTCATCTTCC
>CAZMZL010000081.1:0-12541 GCA_964570595.1 uncultured Anaerolineaceae bacterium
AGGGCACTCACGAATAATGCGAGAATTGCCGCTCCGATATAGCCGCCGCCACGCCCCTGGCTGGCTTCGAGCCGGCCGACATCCCACGTTGAGGCACCGGTGAGCGCATGAAATAAGACCAGGCCAAGAAGGAACAGCAGGGCTGCGCCAATCCACTGCTCGGCCTCGATCGTGGGAAGGCGGTCGCCCAGATGCCTGAGCAGCACACCCACACCGATCAATAAAAAAATCAGGGGTAATATGAACATCCCCCAGCCAAACCCCTGGCGAAGAAGCTCCATCCAGGCGTTACCCAGAGATCCAACCCCCGTGGTGAGCAAGGTCAATAGGGTAAAAAGGCCGAGACCAACGCTCAGCAACCCTAAAAGATCGACCTTCCGCTCGCGGGAGAGATAGCCGCTAACGATTGAGGCCGACTGTTTTTGACCGGTCGATGCGCCCTTCGAGGAACGAGACGAGGCTGGCTTTCCTTTTGTCGTCCGTCTTGAAGTTTTCCGACGTCGTCGCGATGTGGTTTTTCTCTTGGCCACGGATATCTCCTGGCGCGGCGATTATAGCATAGGGGGCTCTCCAAAAAGGGCGGCCCTTACGAAAAAGGCAACAATGAGAATACGCCCGTGCTAAAATATGTCATGCCGTCCATGGCTCCCGTCGAACTGCTCAGCAGAGTGTTATATCTGCGCGAGGTGGAACCTGAAGTTCTTATCCACCTCGCCGGTGCTTTGCCGCGCGAGCAGTTTCAACCCGATGACACCATTTTGCACCAGGGCGCTTTTCCCGAAGCGCTCTATTTCATCCTCGATGGAGAAATTGAAGTCGAGGAGAAAAACCCGGAAGGCGAAGCAGAAAAGATCGCCACGCTCTCAACGGGCGACAGCTTCGGCGAGGAAGAACTCGTCTTCAAGCGTCCGGCGTCGCGGTCGTACCGCGCCCTGGAACCGACGACTATTCTGCTCTGGGAACGGGCCGAACTCACGAAATTCATGCAAGATCATGGCGCTGCTCTGGAAGATTTGCGCTTTACGGCCCAAAGCCGGCGCCTCGCACAGAAACTGCGCTTTCGATGGCTGACTGAAGGTGAGTATATCTTCGGGCTTGCTCGCAAACATATCGCCGTCCTGTACCAAATGCTCATCCTTCCCTTGTTATTCTTTGTCACGGGGATTGTGCTTGGTTTGTGGGGGAACTCTTCTGACTCGTCCCTGCTTATGTGGTTGGGCGCAGGCGCGTTCGTTGCCGCGCTGGCGCTGGGACTTTGGCAATGGAACGATTGGCGAAATGATTACTATGTGGTCACGAATCGCCGTGTGGTATGGCTTGAAAAGGTCGCCGCGATCTATGACAGCCGGAGAGAGGCCCCACTACATACGATCCTCTCCGTGAGTGTGGGCACAGATGTCGGTGGACGGATGATGGGTTTTGGAGATGTTGTGATCAGAACATACACAGGCCAGGTAACCTTCAGGGAGGTGGGAAATCCGAGTACATTCGCCGCGCTGATCGAAGAACACTGGCGTCGGACAAAAGAAAAACGCACGACGATGGATCGCGAAATACTGCAAGAAGCGTTGAACAACCGTCTTGAAGGGGACGAAAACGACGAGGAGAACCTCGAGGAAAGCATGGGTGATGTTCTTCACAACCAGGTTGACCCCGAGATTGGTCTCGATCGTTGGGGTTTTAAAATCCGGTTCGAGGATGAAGGAGTCATCACCTACAGGAAACACTGGGCGGCACTGCTGAGAAATATCGGGATCTCATCCATGCTCATCTTGCTTTTGATAGGCTTGATCGGCGCCAGGCTCGGCGGATTGATCGAGATCGCGGATACAACTTCTGCCGTCGCGTGCCTCACGCTTGGCCTCCTCCCGCTCATCCTTTGGTGGATCTATAGTTATGTCGACTGGGCCAATGATATTTATCAAATTACACCATCGAATATCATCGATATCAATAGAAAACCGCTCGCGCGCGAAGAGAGAAAAGTCGCGCCGATCGAAAATATTCTTGGAACTGAAGTGGACCGCAAAGGCATCCTTGGATTGATGTTCAATTATGGCGACGTCATCACCAATGTCGGAACCACGCAGTTCGTTTTCCGGCAAGTATTCGATCCTGTAGGCGTGCAACAGGACATCGTCAATGCGCAGGGAACATTATTACAAAAAAAACACGAGACCGAGCAGCAAAGGCGACGCGATGAAATGGTAGAATTGCTCGACATCTACCACGAGAAATTCACCCGGGACGATCTTCCCCCGGGGGAAGAAGATAATGGACGAAATGGCGATTCGTAAAGTCGTTACGCCTCCCAATGCCACTTTGCGTGCACGCGCAACGAAGGTTCGATCGATCACCCCGGAGATCGAAACGTTGATTGACGACATGATCGAAACCATGCGCGCCGCACCTGGCGTTGGGCTGGCGGCCCCTCAGATTGATGTGAGCTCGCGCGTCATTGTGATCGAGTATGGCGAGGAAAGCGAGGATCCCGACATCACACCAGAGCCACCGAAGCTGTATGCGGTTGTAAATCCCGAGATCGTACGCAAGTCCGCCTCAACGATATTTGGAAATGAGGCTTGCCTATCCGTACCGGGTTATTTCGGCGAGGTGGAACGAAGCGAAATCGTAACCGTGAAGGGATTGCGCCGCGATGGTAAACCCTTCCGCACAAAGGCAAAAGGGTGGCTGGCAAGAATTTTCCAGCACGAGATCGATCATCTTGATGGCATCCTATTCATCGACCGCGCCACCCAGGTCTGGCGCATTGAAGACCAGGAAGATGTACAAGCTCCCGAAGCTGTTTGAGAGTCCATCCTTAATCCCTCCCACATCAGCTCCCAGTCGATCGCCGCCATCGAGCTGTGCTACAATCGCGAATTGTCATGCTCCTCAAACACTTATCCCTGACGAACTTTCGTAATTTCATCCGGCTTGAAAGAGATTTTTCTCCGGGTTCAACGATCCTCACCGGATCAAACGGCCAAGGAAAAACCAGCCTGCTGGAAGCCATCTTCTATCTGACCAGCGCTACGACGTACCAAGCGGTTAACGATCGTCAGTTGATTAATTTTCTCGCCCTCGAGGAGGGCACACCATTTGCCCGTCTTGTCGCCGAAGTTGAAGCTTCTGGAAGAATCCGGCGGATTGAAATTCGCATCATTTTGAACACCCCAGGGAAGAACGGAAACCCACGGGTTAAGAAGGAAGTGCTCGTCAATGGTCTACCGAGGCGTATTCGCGAGTTGGCCGGTGTATGCAACGCAGTGATGTTCCTCCCGCAGGATATGGACATCATTGAAGGCTCTCCAGGAAGCCGGCGCAAATATATCGACAGCAGTTTGATTCAAGCCGATCCGACCTACGCGGCAACCTTATCGGAATACAACAAGGTCCTCACTCAACGGAACGCATTACTCAAGCAGCTCCAGGAACGGAAGGCGACCGAGGATCAACTCCTCTTCTGGGATCACCAGCTTTGCAGCTTTGCGGCCGCTTTGATTCGCATGAGATCTCTTGCTCTGACAGAATTAAACGATCTTGCACAACCCATTCATAGCGTACTTACTCGGGGCCAGGAGGCTCTCCAGGTCATCTACAACCCATCCTACGATCCCGCCGCCAAACAGGACGGACAACTTGGATTGCCCTTGGATGCCCCCCTCGATCGCAACCACATCTCCCTGGAGGAGATAAAACAAGGGTTGGGCGAGAAATTCCTGATGTTGCGAAGCGAAGAAATCGCACGCGGGATGACCCTCATCGGCCCTCATCGAGATGATTTTTCGTTTCGGGCTAACGGGATCGATCTGAGAACCTACGGTTCCCGGGGACAGAATCGGACGGCGATCCTGGCGACGAAACTTTCTGAAATCCTATGGCTCCGGAACCGAACAAAGGAGTGGCCCATCCTGCTCCTTGATGAGGTCTTGGCCGAACTCGATATTGAACGACGTGAAGCTCTTCTCGGGAGCATTGATTCGGTCGAACAAGCGATCCTTACCGGAGCAGATGCATCCATGTTTTCAACCGCCTTTAAGGAGGAAGCGACGATCTGGAAAATATCAGGTGGAACAATTACATCCTGAGCCCTCAGGGAGGTTCCCCCTGATAGGATTACAATCCGTATTCGTAGGTGGTGGTGCTAGACGATGGGGCGTTTTGCCGGAATGCCCGTACGGCGTGGATACCGGTCCGGAGTAGCAGCTACTTTTCGAATGACAAGTAGATAACGCGTCTCTGCAATACCCGGCAGCTCAACTTTGACGATCTGCTCCATCCTCCCTCCCAGGATATGGATGGCTTTTTCTGCAGACTGCGCCTCCGCAGGTCCAGTTTCCCCCTTCTGTAAAATGGCGCATCCACCCACTTTGATGAGAGGAAGTGCATACTCCACGACCACCGTCAAAGGTGCAACCGCTCGAGCAAGGGCGGTGTCGTAACTCTCCCGATGCTCGGTTTCTCTTCCGTACGATTCGGCTCGAGATTGCTCTACGGTGACTTTCTTTAGTTTCATTTCTTTCACAACATGACGACAGAAAGACACCTTTTTTTCAATTGACTCGAGTAAGGTGAGTTGAATCTGTGGGAAGACGATCTTGAGCGGTAATCCGGGAAACCCTGCCCCGGTCCCAATATCCACCACGGCTCCAGAAGGTTGAAATTGCCGGGCCAGGACGCACGACAAGGAGTCCAGGAAATGTTTGGTCTCGATATCCTCTTTGGATGTGATCGCCGTGAGATTGAACCGTTCATTCCAGATCCGAAGCTCCTCTCCGTACCAGGAGAACGCTTCGATCTGTCTCTTGCTAAGGTCAATTCCCAGGGTCTCACGGGCGGCATCGCGTAAGCTTTGTGTCATGATGAGATCGCCTACGCACTAGAAATTTTCAATTGAAAATTCGCCCGAACTTCTCCGACGTCGAGGCCGCGATAATTGTGCACTCTGTATCTCTGGAATGGCTCCAGCCCTCCCTCCGGATCCTCTCGGTCCATGCGCAAACCAATTTGATCAAGTACGCTCAGCGCGATGATGCTCACGGATCGATGTAAATGTGCGCCATCAGCGACTTTGATGGCCACGCCGCAGGCCGGGTCATCAGGACCCGACACACCGGGAAATAGTCCAATCCCCTGGAACCCTTCCGCACCGCCTTTTGACACAAGCTGTCCCTGACCAGCCCTCATGAGATGCGTATCGAAGCGGCCTTCACCCGCGACCAATTCGGGATGGTTCATCATCGCTCGCACGGCAGTACCACAGGCCGCCGCACGCTCGGGGGATAATGATGCTGGATCGGCCAATTTGGCGAATGCCCAGGCCGCATTTTGCAATGGAATCGCAAAATTGGGAGCCGAGCAGCCATCCACACCGATGAGAGGCGCCACACCTGTCATTTCTGTCACTGCTGAAACGATACCCTCTTGAACGGGAGATGATCTTTCCAGATACGCTCCTACGGGGCAGTTCTTGTATTTTGTATAAGCAAGCATTCCCGCATGTTTGCCTGAACAATTATGTCGGATCGGAGTCGGTTCCTGCCCCGATTTAATCAACTCGTCGGCTATCCCGCGGTCAAAAGGAGGATGTGTGCCACACTTTAGATCCGATTCAGAAAGACCGATCTTTTCTAAAATTCCCCGTGCGACATCCACATGCATATCCGTACCCGAATGCGACGCGCATACCAGCGCAATCTCTTTCTCGTTCAAATCAAATTGAGCTGGCGCACCACTCTCCAGCAAAGGCAGCGATTGCAGCGGTTTCGCCGTGGAGCGCATGTATGTAACCACATGTGGATTGCCGAGACTTGCAATCAATCGGCCGGACACATCCACGACGGCGACTGCAGCAAAGTGAATCGATTCGACCGTCTCAGCGCGGATGACTTCTACAGCAGGTACATAGTCCAAAAGCGATACCCTCTCGTCTCCCACGTCCGCAAGCTGCATCCTGTGAAAAAGGGGGTGGGGGTCTATTCATATGCGTTCGGACGATTGTGAAGGTCGATAAAACTTGAGGTTAAACGAGTACGAACGATGTCCGTGTAAACTGCAGGTAATGCATAGCTTTTCAGTAAAGCGGAGGCATGTTTACGTGCAACTTCCTCGTCACCATCCTCTCCGGTGATGTCATCGAGTCGTGTTGAGATTTTACGCAAAAATCTGGCCATTTGATTAATATCCTCACGATTCACACGGCCATCTCGAGAAGAGATGATCTGATACGTGCTGAAGGGTGGAGATCTCAATTCATATAGACCGTTCAGCCAACGATCAAGTTGGGCTGCACCGAAGTAGGGGGGCTGCGCTACCGTCACAAAATCACCGACGAAAACCGTCTTTGCGGATGGGATAAGGATCCACATCGAACCATCTCGTGGTCCAGGGCGATGAAGGAAAATCAGCTCAACTCCATTGAGATAGATGCTGATTTCGTCGCCGAATGCCAGGTCCGGCACAACTTTCTGCACACCGACGATGCGCTTAAGTTGATCCGCGTCAGAACCAATAGGATGTGCCCCGCCCTTGAACGTATCCGACCACCCCCGCATGTCGACCATCGTCCCATATTGTGCAATGATGGGAAGATCATAGTTGACCGCCCCAAGCACTCGATCTGGATGACTATCAAGAAAGGCCAGATAGCGCGGACCTCCCCTTCTAGATACAACCGTGAGCCACTCCCGCGCTTCGTCGAATAGTAACGGGGCATCCACCAGGAGCAGGCTACCTTTGACGTTGATCAGTCCAACTTGAACGCCAACATATTCATTTTCAATATATACGTACCGGGCGAGCTTCCGCATGAGGGCTCCATCGTTATTCGAATGGGATTCAATTATACAGGGAGTACGAAGGTAAACACTGATCCTTTGCCTTTTTCACTGTCCACCCAAATTCGACCTTGATGTGCATCTACTGCCAGACGGCAGAAGGCAAGACCTAGACCGAGACCTTTACGCTTCGATTGTTTATCAAGCCGCGTGAACTTGTCAAAGATTCGTTCTCGGTCTTCCGCGGATATCCCCTCCCCGCTGTCGCGGACGCCGACGATCAATTCCTCGTCCCTGACCTTGGCTGATATTGCGATCTCGCCTCCACCAGGAGAATACTTAATGGCGTTGTCGAGCAGATTAATGAGCACACGTCGAATCATGTCCCCATCCACTTCCATCAAAGGGAGTCCGGCGGGAATGTCCATCTTGAGCAGTTGCCCTTTCGTTTCGGCAGTCGGATGGACTTCTTCAACAGCCTCGGCGATTAACGCACCTATCGACGCTTGCTCCTTCGAGAGAACGGCCTTATCCGATTCGAGTCGGTCAAGATCAAGCAGCGACTCGACGAGCCTGGATGCTCTTCGACTGGACCGAGAGGCGATCGACAAAACCGCGAGAGTTGCTTCATCCTTCTCGGAGATGGAGGACTGCATCACCGCAAGGCTCGAGATGATGTTCCCAAGGGGTGAGCGCAGATCATGGAAAATCATCGATGTCAGATCCGTACGGAGCTCGGCAAGTTCCTCTCTCTCGGCGATGTCCTGAAGAATGCACTGTAAAAAGGAGTCGCCGCCAATCGCAATTCTTTTTATATAGACGGCAACCGGCAGGGAATCCCCTCTCTGGTGTGTTGCCTTGCTATCGTAAGAAATCGTTTCGCCTGGATCAAGTTGTGAGAAATCCTCCGGGAGCACATCGTAATTCGGTTCATGAAGATCCATGATATCCCGACCCAGAAGCTCTGCGCGGCTCGCACCGAGGAACGTCTCCGCGCGAAGATTAACATCGGTGATCATGCCATCCAAGTCTGCAATCAGGATGGGATCGATGCTATCTTCAAAAAGACTTGCATAGCGCTGTCGCGCCTCCTGGGTCTCGGCAAACAGCTGTGCATGTGCGATCGCCGTCCCTGCAAGCCCGGCGATTCCTATGAGCAGTTCCATCTGTTCGGGTGCCAGGGGACCATGTTTGGGATTGATGGCTTCTAAAATCCCAATCGTACCTCCCTGTCCATGGATCGGTGCGCAAGCCAATACTCGAGTTTCAAAGCCGAGTTTTTCATCCATGGCTGAATCGAAACGCGCATCCGACTTCACATCCGCGATCACGACGGCTTCATTATGTACTGCGACCCAGCCCGCAATGCCCTCGCCATTTTTTAAACGCATTCCAACAATCTGTTCGGCGCTCCGGCCGCTCGCCACTCGAAACTCGATTCCTCCCTTGTCCTCGTCAACCAAAGCCAGCGAGGCAGCTTCGACCTCTAAGCTTTCAAGCGTTCTATCCGTAATGCTTTGAAGAACTTCGGCCAAATCCAGGCTGGCCGTCACGACATGGGCGGCTTCCGTCAGCGCCATCATGGACCTAATCCTGCGCTGACTTTCGTCATAGAGCTGAGCATTCGCGACCGCCGTTGCGGCCTGGTCGGCAAACGCAGAAACCACTTCCACCTCGGAGGGGCCATAGGCGCCGATAAGCTGACTGTCAACGTTCAGCATGCCGACAACATTATCCCGCACCAGAAGGGGAGCACCGATCCAACCATGAATTGAAGTCGATTCTGTTATTCCCGAATACTGCAGCCAACTGGATTCGGCCTGAACATCCTTGACAACTTTGGGCTTTGCGGTGACAAACACCTCGGATCCAAGCACATCGCCGTCGACTGGCAACGTGATGCTTAAAACCGACTCATCGTTCTGAAATCCGCGGGCAGCGACAGGTCGGAGCACACCTTCCTCCAACAGGAAAATGCTTGCGCTGTCAAATTCAATCACACGTTCCAATTGCTCGAGTATCTGGTTAAACACCTTGTTGGGGTCGAGCGTCGAATTGATGATTCTCGATATCTCCTGAAGAGTGGATGCCAGACGTCTGCGCTCCTGTTCAGCTCGGAAGAGGTTCGCGTTGCTGACCGCGATCCCGGCTTGATCGGCAATGGCCGTCAACAGCGCCAAATCTTCATCGGTAAAGTGGCCCGCTTGAGGCCGGATCACCGTGAGCACACCCACGACTCGGTTGCGCGCAAGCAAGGGCGCGCTGATAGCCGAGCGCGATTCGCCATTTTCCTCCTCGTCCGGCATTTTCATCCACCGAGAATCTTCATACGTACTGGTCACAAGGGCCGCCTGTCGATGGTCAACGACCCAACCAGCAAGGCCGTGTTCATAGATCACTTTCAACTGTTCCATCGAATGATCATAAACTTTGCCTTCCGCCGCAATGGCGCCTTCCATCGGCTCGTCAAACTCATCCAGAACAAGGATGCTCCCACTCGGTGCGTCGACAGATTGCAATGTCAATTGGAGAATGCGCGACAACAACTCGCGTAGATCCAGCTGCGCGGTTAGTTCTCGGCTGATGGAGTACAGCAATTCAAGCGACGTTTTAACTCGTTCGTTCCCACGCCTCTTCGCACTCATGATAGATTCTTAAGACCCGTACCCGTATTGAAAAGCAAGACCCGTTCCGAAGGATCGATTTTCCCGTCGGCAAGGAGCTGCTTCAGACCCGCCAAAGTCGCGGCCCCCTCCAGACATGCAAGAACACCCTCACGCTCCGCCAGATCCATTTGCGCTTGAAGCATATCTTGCTCGCTTACGCATACACCCACGCCATTGCTCTCGCGGACAGCCCGCAGGATCAATCGATCGGCAAACACCGATGGAACCCTCAAGCCCTGCGCGCTCGTTGAGGCCCCATCCCAGTGCGCTACACGTTCGGCGCCATCCATCAATGCCCGAACGACCGGGGCACATCCCTCGGCTTGAACACTGATCATGCGGGGGCGTTCCCCGTCTACCCATCCAAGCGCCTCAGCCTCTTCGAAGGCCTTCCACATTCCTACAAGCCCTGTTCCCCCCCCGGTTGGATAGATGACGACATCGGGATATTCCCATTCAAAATATTCTAGCAGTTCATACCCCATGATTTTCTTGCCCTCAACCCGGTATGGTTCCTTAAAAGTGGCCATATTGAACCAACCGTGCTCCCCTCCAGCCTCGGCAGCCGATTGACCTGCTAAGTCCAGTAATCCATCCACAAATTCAATCTCGATCCCGGTCGCTTCAATCTCCTTCCGATGAACGTCAGGAGCGTCAGCGGGCATGTAAATATGGGCGTTCGCGCCTGCTCTTACCGCATACACGGCCATGGCGCCACCCGCGTTTCCAGCAGTTGGAAGGACAAACTCGCGCAACCCGAGTTCAACGGCTCGGGAAACCGCAACGGCCATCCCCCTGGCTTTAAAGGATCCCGAAGGATTGCCGCCCTCATCCTTCAAGTACAGTTTTTCCAAGCCGAGCATCTCCGCCAGGCCAGGTATCGCCAGTATCGGTGTGTCGCCTTCCCCAAGGGAGTACCGGTGGGATGGATTTCCCACAGGCAGAAGCTCAGACCATCGCCATAGCCCGCGCGGTCGATGTGCGATCGTTTCTCGGTCAACTTCCTGGCGGGCTCGTTCCAGATCATAGTGACAGAGAAGCGGTGATGAGCACTTTTCACAAATCGTCTGGGGCACATGCGGCTCAAATTGCCCGCCGCATTCTGGGCACACGATGGATGAAAGCAAGCTCATTATCCATCGAGTATAGCACAGCGAACTTCACAGAGACTACATGACATAAGTTGCAAGTGCTTTACATAAGGGGAGTATGGGTTTGTAGGACCATTCCCGGATCAGGGGCGATCCTGAAAGGATCATGGAAGTCATGCGAGCGTGTGATCGCCGATAACCGAGAACGCAGATAGCCTGAGAAGCTCAGGGAGACGGGAGGTCTTTTAGGTTTTTCCGCGCCGCCCTTTTTCTTCTACGATAAACAACCAACCGACGATCTCACCAATATCAAACGAGTCGTCATCTTGCCACGTCATCGTCGACGTGAATGTACGATCATACAGTGAACTCGCGGCACCCTCGAGGATTGTCCGTATCGTTCCTTGAAGCTCTCTCAAACGCATCTGCCAACGCCCCATGTTTTCTGGTGTGAGATCGACCCAACCATTTTCCGCATCCTGCGATTTGTTGACAGGGCCCCGAAGAAGGCGTCTCCCATCCGACATCAGGATGGGTAGCCCCACGGAGATAATCTGCTGCCGAAGGCTTTCATTATCCGTGATCTCGCGATCGAGGGCAGTGGCAAGTTCCTCAGGATCGCGGTCGATCGTGGACGAAATGCTCTCATTCGTCTTTTTCAAGAGGTATGCTTCAAACAATAGCTTCGAGAGACGCGGTGGGCCCAAGAGCTCGAAGGCGACGGAGTCTATCCCGTGTTCCTGCTCGAGCATCCGCATCCTGTTGAGCGCTGACCCCCTTAGAAAACCCGCCCGGTAGGATGGGCCCATCACGGTCGCATCCAGCCCGGCGATGATGTCCTTGCCGGTGCTTCCACCCCGAAGTTCGTGCACGACGTTTACGGCGATTTCCTCGGGTGTGACAATTTCCATCTGACCGAGCGTTGTGATAGCCGTAAATTCACCCAGAGCAAACAACCCGTTCTCACCGGTGTCGATGAAAACAGACTCGAGCTGCATCCCGGTCGGATGTCCGAAATCGCCCTTCTGTACCAGCGACTCGGGCTCAGTCACACTTAACGCCTCCTCGGGAGGGCAATCGTAGAGAGGGAAATCGCGACCTCCACTGCGGATGGGGCCAAAACCAATGTCCTTCCATGCGATCGCGGCGGTGGGCTTTATCTCTTTGACTACCGTCGGTCCATCGGGCGTCCGAGCGAGGAGAAACACCAGCATCGTTTGAGCACCCGCGACGGCGGATTTTGACAACAGCACACGCGAAGGTCGCTCTTCGCCATGCGTATACGGGATGTTCAAGCCCATCCCTCCGGTACCACTGGTGCCGACCTTAATGTACGCCTGCGTCCCTGCCCGAACCATCGCCTCATAAAAAATCTGTATATGACGAACCAGTTGAGGCACATAGAGCGAAGCCAACAATCGCTCGACTTCTTCAGGCCAATCCACATCTTGATGCTCGCCGATCATCCCTTCAAGACGTCTGGCTGTCTGGTAGATATTCTGATAAGCCACGGCCGTGGCGGTATTGACACAATCAATCACGATATCCGCCGGCACCCCATCCAATCGCTGATGCGTGCCGGTAATCAACTGATAGAGCAGGGACGACGCGAGAATATCCTCGCTTAGCTCGTCAAGTACGTCGCTGACAAGCCGTCTCCGACGCTCCCGGTCGTTGAGTACGACCACGCGTGGATGTGTGTCCCGGGGCGCATCCTGCCACTCTGCCCTTAAGAGCAGATCACCCCAAAACGGAATCAATTCTGTGCCCGACTCAGGATGTTCTTGACGAAGATCATTCACAGCTCGTTCGGCCTGATCGCGCCGCAGCGATCCCACCGCGAGACGATTTGGTTTATGCGCAAGAAGTTCCCGGCACAACGCGGCGTGCGCCTCAACATCGGAGGGGATAAGAGCAAACGTCCCCTTGGTACCTGTATCGGCAAGGATATCCGCCAGCCCGTGCAGCGCCCGTTCAGTCAGGTCGTGGTCGGCAGGACCGTGAT
>CAZMZL010000082.1:0-12435 GCA_964570595.1 uncultured Anaerolineaceae bacterium
ACGCCCCTCGGTCTTGCGCGTGATCGGGAATTGGAACAATACGACCAACGTTCCCATAAGGCCTATGAGCAGACCGAATTGCTGTGCGGTGACACCGTGGAAATCCCTCAGAAAAACAGCCAAAGTTCCCTGCATCTGCGTGAATACCAACACAAGCAACGCTGAATCGAGCAGAAAAATGACGAAAAAACTGTCTTTAAACACTCGGGAGTAACCTCCGAACGTTTGTCCAACGGTCTCCTGTTCCTCGCCCGAATCGTTCCCGGGCAAAGTTTCTGGCAGGTAGACGAACAAAATCAACGCCGTCAATAAGCTTAAGACGATGTCGATAAAAAATAAGGGCATGAAGGAACGAATTGCGAGCAGCCCACCCAGAATTGGACCGAAGGCATGGGAAAGGTTGAATGTCACACGGTACAGTCCGAACCCCTGTGCTCTTTTCTCCTCCGGAAGCAGATCCGCGATGATGGCCTGACGGGCAGGTCCCCCTGCATCGGCAAACAAACCTGCCAAAAGGGCGCCCACGTAGAATGCGACAATCGAATTGGCGATCCCCATGATGAATACGGTGACCGCGCTGGCGACCAAACCGAAAATCACCATGGGTTTTCGGCCGATCCGATCGGCCAGACCCCCACCGATCGTGGAACCAAAGACGGCCGCGACAGTGTAGAACCCGAACACTATTCCTACCTCTGCCATACCCACTGCGAATTTTGAAGTCAGATAAAGACTCAAAAAAGGAAACAACATCGATCCGCCAAGCGAATCGACAAACGTCGCTCCCATGAGCGTCCAGAAATCCCTGGGATACTCTTGATAAATCGACCTTACCCTTCCTATCGTCCCCGACAGCATATTCGGTCCTCAATTCGGTGTCTCCGTTCGGATATTTACTTACAGCCCCTCACGCTGTCCTTTGGGCGGACATTCATCCCGCGGGCTCTTACGCCATTGGGCGTGATGTCAACCGCATACACATCCAGGTTAACGTTCGGTCAGGCTTGAACCCTTTTTTGGACAGAACTTCTTCTGCCACGCCAGCCGGGTATTCAAGCATGCAAGGTCCGCCCACGCGGCGCAGATCGGCGAGGCAGGCGGTCAACAGACCATCTTCGACCTTACCGTATGCTTCGGGCTCTGTGATCATGATCAGGCGCCAATGTCCGCGCTCAAAATTCCATTTTGCGGACAAAAAAGCGAGTTTCTGGCCATCTTGTTCCCAAACCCAGTTCCGACCACGTACACGCCCTGTCTTCTGCGCCCACCCGGTGGGCTGGAACAAGCCGACTTGTGGGGGGAAGGGCCATAGGATCCCCTCGGGATGATATCGGCGCGCCATATCCCATTCATCCCGCCATTCATCCTGCCTCCTTAAGCGAACTTGCTTCACAAATTGAAGGGAGTGATCTGGGGGGACAGCCCTGCAGGTCCACTGAGTGCGTGTCGAGAGCGATTCAAAACCCTCATTCTTGTACATCCTCTCGACGCCCGGCGCGTCTCGATCGGCTTGCAGGATAATAATTTCCCCGCGGTGATCACGCACCAGATCGATCGAAGCATTCACGAGTTCCTTCGCGATCCCTTTGCGTCGGTACTCAGGTCGCACCACAACATTGGCGATGACCCAGCGATTTGGATATCGGTCGACGGGCAACAAACTAACGTTTCCGACAACCCGGCCATCCTCTTCCCAGACAAAGCCCTTCGGGTTTGCGGCTGGGGGAAGCACAATACGACCGATCCACCAGCCGACCCAGCCCAATTGACCCAGCGTGCGCATGTTCTGAACCATGTTCTGTCCAGCCGCATCGAGATTCTCTGAAAACGCAAGTTCAATGAGCTCTGCCAGAGCCGACATATCGCGTCTTGGATGGACGGGTCGAAGGTGGGATGAATAGGCTCGTCGATGTGCTGCAGTCCCTGCCGTCAAGAATTGCCCTCCAGCGCCTGTAAAAGAATTTCAGCTTCATCGACCGAAATTTGTCCGTTTTCCACCATGCGGAGGATGATGATGCGCTCTTCTTCCTCCGCTTTCTCAGATCCCTGCGACATCGCCTCTGTTCGCATATCACCTTTCCATGATTTCGTCCCGGATTTACGCCGGGCCTTATCCGCTTTACGCTGCGCTCGCACAACAGCCCGACGAACGCGTTCCCCGACCCGGTCGGCGTCAAAATCGTACATCCCCGCGCCCATGGCATTGAAGCGGGCTTCCATTTCTGCGAGCTTGACGTCGACATCCCGCAGGATGTCCCCCACCATAACTTCGCCATAGTCCCTCTCGCTCTCCCCAACCTCGAGCCTTAAATCACCTCCCGATGAAAGCTCGATCTTGCTCTCTGAATCACCGAACTTCACAACAACCCCGCCGGGCACGGTCTCCTGTTCTGCATTTGGCGGTAGCTGAGCATCACCCCCGGCGCGAATCGTAACCGCGGTTGAAGAGCAGGCCGGGATTCGGCAAGAAAGATCCCCCCCGGAATGGATGGTGGATCTCGTTTCTGGTTGGGGATCCAGGGTCGCGATGATGTCGCCTCCAACAGAGGCATCGACGATGCCCTCGATTTCATAAATCATCAGATCGCCTCCCACGCCGCGAAGACGCAAATCACCTGCCAATCGCTGAATGACCGCATCGCCACCGATTCGATCGATGGTAAGATCACCCTCAACCCGCTGTGCTTGAACATCCCCGCCCACCATCTCGAACGTCGACCTGCCAACACGCTGGATGCTCATGTCCCCGCCAACGGTGCGAATCATGATTTCTCCATGGACGCCCTTGATTCGCAGGTTCCCGCCGATATTTTCAGCTTCTACGCACGCATCTTCCGGAAGAAACATCAGGCATCCCGCGCGGCATTCGACCTCGACCCCATCTGAGGATTCCTTCACTTTCAACTTGCCCTTCGTGGAGGCCTGTGCTTCAAATCCTGTGTTCTCCCAACCCGATAACCGCAGATCGCCGCCGATGTTCTTGATCTTAATCTGACGTCGGCCCTCCAATTCGATGTTTATTTTTTCCATCGCCAAATCACCCTTTCATCTTCCCCGGAGATTACCTACCCTCGAGAAGCCCCATGGCCTCTTCCGACGATATTTTTCCACTGGCCAATTCGTCCAGGACGCGATGACGCTCCTCATCACTCAACCGTTCGCCCTCAGGACCCACCTGAAAACCCATGACGCGGATAATCTCTGTGAGGCGAGCTCGCAGTGTCGGATAGGACATCCCCAATTCGGGCTCCATCCTGCTCAACTTCCCTTCACAGCGAATGAAAGTCTCGATGAACTCGAGCTGTTCAGAATTCAACTTTCCCAGACGACCTATTTCAAAGTGTCCCTCGATCACGGTATCGCAATTTCGACAATGAAGCTTCGTGATGCTCAATCGTTCGCTGCACACCGGGCAGATGGTGAGTACCGGGTTCATCGGGAGCCTCCCTGCAAATCTTCGAAGGTCGAACGAGATAAATAAGTGCAAATAAGCGCTCAATATTCACTTAATCAATCCCGCCTTTAATATTATTCAATAATTTAGCATTTTTTTAGATAATGTCAAGTTCTTGTTTTGTTTTATCAAGGTTCTATTAAGTATTATTGATATTCCCGCTTTCTAACCAATGAAGATGTTTTTCGATGAAATCCCCGGATCCAAATGAGCGCCCATCGTGGCTTATGGAGCACAGGAAGACGAGGAAGCAGTACCTTGCTTCGACCGGGTCTGATAGAATGACAGGAAGCGATACGACAGCGGAGGTTTACACATGGCAAATCTCTTCATACCGGGTCCGACGGATGTCCACCCTGCGGTGCTGCAGGCGCAATCTCAGCCGATGATTGGACATCGCAGTCAGGCCTGCGCAGACATCATTGCGCGTACCCAGCCGAAATTGCGCACACTGTTCGGTACTGAACAGCGCGTATTTCTTTCAACCTCTTCTGGAACCGGTCTGCAGGAGGCCAGCGTTCGCAATTGTGTCAGCGAAAGACTTCTCGTATGTGCATGCGGCGCTTTCGGCGAACGTTGGTTTGAGGTCGCCCAGCAAAATGGCATCCCCGTAGAAAAAGCAACCGCGCCATGGGGCCAGGCCAATACGCCCGAGCAAGTCGAAACCATCATGAAACAGAAAACCTTCGACTCTGTCGCCATTGTCCATAATGAGACATCGACGGGTGTCGAAAACCCGGTCGAGGCCATCGCCTCCGCTGCCCGGGCGCTTAATCCAGAAGTCATCATCCTTGTTGACGCTGTATCGGCCGCGGGTGGGGTGGAAATCCGAACCGATGATTGGGGATTAGATGTCGTGTTCACTTCCTCACAAAAATGCCTCGCCCTGCCTCCCGGCATGGCGTTTGCCGCAGTCAGCGACCGCGCCTTGCACAAAGCCGCGAACGTACAACAGCGGGGATGGTACTTCGACTTTCTTATTCATGATAAGTTTCTGAAACGCAACCTGACTCCTACCACACCAGCAATCTCGCTCCTCTTCGCCCTCGATGCACAACTTGATCGCATATTCGACGAGGGCCTCGAGAAGAGGTTCATGCGGCATCGGGAACTCGCCGCCCACACACAAGCCTGGGCTTCTGAGAATTTCGAGCTGTTTGCAGATCCCGGGGTAAGATCAAAAACCGTAACCGCTGTAAAAAACAATAGGGGATTACGAATCACCGAGCTTAATCAATACCTGGCCGAGCACGACATGGTCATCGCGAACGGCTACGGCCGCCTGAAGGACATCACTTTCCGCATCGGCCATATGGGGGAACTCGACCTGGCCGCACTAAAAACACTCCTGAGATTAATTGATAAGTTCGTCTCCCAACATTCTTAAGGCTTAAGGTCGAGATCATGATTCCCATCAAGCGAATCACGACATACGATGCCAATCATTGAACTGGCACTTTCAGGTTTAGCTTTCGGCGGCGAGGCGTTCGGCCGAGATCATGATGGTCGTATGATCTTTGTACCGTTCGCTCTTCCCGACGAACTCGTTCGTGTGGAGATCGCAGAAGAACACAAGCACTGGGCGCGCGCGCGTTTGCTCGAAGTGCTCGAACCGTCTGCTTCCCGGACCGAACCCCGCTGCTTGCACTTTTACGAATGCGGCGGGTGTCATTATCAACACATCCCCTATGAACTCCAGCTTGAATTCAAAGCCGCCATATTGCGCGATCAACTCCGACGAATTGGAGGGTTTGAAGACGTCAACATCGATCCAATAATTTCCTCGCCGGAGCCATGGAACTACAGAAATCGGGTCAGATTTTCACTCACCGAAGATGGTGCGCTTGGCTTCGTGGACACCAGCGGCTCACATATTATGAAAATTGAGGCGTGCCACCTTCCTGATCCAACAATCCTCGATGCCGTGGCGGCGATCGATCTTCCGTCCAGCGCGGCTATGTCAGCCATCGAGGTGCGCACCGGTATCGAGGGCGAGCGCATGATCGTTTTTCACAGCGAGTATGATCCCGACATCGAACTCGCGGTGGAACAACCGACCTCAATCGTGTGGTCGAGCGAGAATGGAACCACGGTGCTTGCAGGTGAAAATGTCTTGCTGATGGAGGTTAAGGACAGGTTCTTCAGGGTTTCTTCCGAGGCCTTCTTTCAGGTCAACACATCCCAAATCCATGGGCTCACAGACCTCGTGATTCGAGAGTTGAATCCTAAACCGGATGAGCTGATATTCGATCTATATGCCGGCGTTGGGTTGTTCAGCGCCTTCATCGCTGAACGAGGCGCTCGACTGATCGCTGTGGAGGAGTCGCCGGCCGCGTGTCTGGATTTCGAGCACAACCTTAACGAATTCGAGGACATCGTGCTCTATGAGGCCCCGGTCGAGGGAGCATTACGCTCCATCCATGAAAGCCCCAATTCCGTTGTCATCGATCCGCCAAGATCCGGCCTCTCGCGAGATGCGCTTGACGCGATCGTCGAATTAGAACCGGAACGTCTCATCTATGTGTCATGTGATCCGGCGACGCTGGCCCGTGATGGGAAACGCCTCCACAAGGCAAACTACGATCTCGATACCCTCTCTCTGATAGACTTGTTTCCCCAAACCTATCATATCGAGTCCGTCTCATGTTGGCGTCGGATCTAAAGTCCAACTTCAAGCGCACATGACCCCACGCCATTGCGGGTACGTATGACCTCAACCGCTATCCCCGAAGGTCAAGGCGGATTCGACATAGCAGCACGATCAGCCCACTGGGGGGTGTTTGACTATGCCGGGATTGCTTCCAGAAAAAGTCGGGTTACAATCATGCTATGAGTACCCGCATGGGTCCCATCCTGATCGTCGAGGACATACCCCACATCCTTGAGTTGTTGGAAGTCACTCTAAAATTCAAGGGCTACGATGTTGTGACGGCTCGAAATGGAGACGAGGCTCTCGATCAAGTTGCGGCTGAGCCGCCCATTCTCATTCTTACCGACATTCTCATGCCCAAACTCGATGGGTATGCACTCGCCCAGCAAATTCGCCGGAATCCCAACACCTGTCACATCCCCATCATCTTCATATCCGCGACCTTTATTACACCGGAGGACAAGGAATTTGCGATGAACCTCGGAGCGGTCAGATTTCTGGAAAAACCCATCGAGGCCTCAGAGCTATTGCTCACCGTTGCCGAGGTTCTCACCAATCAGCCCGAAGTGCATCCAGAGCCTCTTTCCGATTCGGTGTTTCACAAACAATATTCGGATCGCCTGAAGGAGAAGCTCGTTCATAAGGAAAGCCAGATCGAACGTGCGCAGCGTCTTGTCGAGACGGTACCCGCCGAACAACGCCCCGCCTTCGAAGCCTTGCTCGCCCAGACCAGGGTACAACGCGACGAAATCGAGGACGAACTCCAGACGCTGCGTCAATTAATCGAGAAAAGCGAAAATGGTTAACTTGCGGCTGCAGGTGACCACACGAAACACTGATCTTCATCTTTGTTCAAGATGATGGTTTTTTCCTTAACTTTCGATCGTACTCATGGAGATTCACCCTTGCAGTGAGGTCGAGGCTCAACGGGGTAACGGAAACTTTGCGGGCAACACGCAACACATATACATCCGAATCCGGCTCCACGCTTTCCTCATCGAAGACGACCTCCACGCTGAACCTGCCAGCATCCTCTAGCCGCTGACGATTGGGCACAATCGGGACGTAGTACTTCTGCCTTGAAAGACGCGAAAGCTTCCATTCTGTTTCCTTCGTGGCATCACAAGGGACATCCACCTTTAACACATCCACATCAAATTCAGTGTCCTTGAGAAGGAGCATGCGACCAAAGGTTGCGGTGAAATATGCTGCAGCCGAAAAATCGATATCCGTCGAATGGGAACCATAGTAATCTATCGGCATCTCGAGCGAAACTGCCAGCGACGGCACGTTAAAAGCCGCTCCTTCCAGCGCCGCACCCACGGTCCCCGAGATGGTGATTCCGACGGTCAGGTTCTCTCCATAATTAATCCCCGCGACCACCAAATCCGGCGGTCTTGGCATGATTTCGAGGATTCCATGTTGAACAGCCTGCGCCGGCGAACCCCCGACCGCGTATACCTTCCAGGTCTTCCCGTTCACAACGACTTCTTCTGCTGTGATCTTTCCATCCGAACTGACCGGCATGCTTCTCCCCGCACCCGAGCTTTGCTCGCGAGGTGCAACAACCGTCACAAAGCCCAGACTGGAAAGCGCCTCGGCAGCGGCCCATAATCCAGGGGATTGAATGCCGTCGTCGTTTGTCAGCAGTATGAGGGGTTCTTGTTGGTCAGACATTGTGGCGCGGATGATACCAGCGTCACGTTTGAGCGTCAAATTTTGCGACGAGGCGACTGCGCTCCCAGGAAGATCAATCTGCAGATCGTGGAGGATCATGGGCATCCGCGCATCTGGCTTCTCGATCAAGCTGATCGAAGAATTGCCTGAGAACATCATATCGTGATGATGCCAACGCTCGAGCGGGAGCGGTAAAGAACCGTTCCTTAACTTTAGCCAGTTTATAGAGATACTCGTGGTATGCACTGTGCGCTTCACCCGGGATCTCTTCCCATGTTTCCAGGAATTGGTTCGAGGGTTCTTCGTATATCGGCTGACCCGCCTGAATAGCGAAACCTATCGTTCGGGACACACCGAACGCGCCGATGACATCCAATTTGTCCGCATCGAAGATAATCTGTGCCTCGATGGTCTCCGGCTTGATTTTGCCCCGGTAGCGATGAGCAAGGATACAGTGTTCAACGGCTTTTATGTCGCGCTGTTCCCAGCCTTTCGATTGGAGGACCTCCCGGGCGAAAATTGCCGAGGCATGCTCGTGGGACTCTCGTTCCTCCTCGCCTCCCGGGTGTGCCCCGGAGGCATCATGCAGCAGAGCAGCGGCCTTTAAGATCTCTTGATCCGCTCCCAATTTTTCTCCCAGCCAGGCTGCCAGATGCAGCACTCGTAATACATGGTCAAATCCATGGACGGGATCGTATTCGGGATACCAGCGTCTTGCCTCTTCAAGGGTAAGCATAGAGCCACCTCTGCTTTCTAATTTCATCGCCCGGTTAACACAAGTGGTCCGCCATCGATGGGATGTGTGGTCACATGAATCTGGATGCCGTAAACGGCCTCGAGTTCTTCAGGAGTAAGCACATCTGCTGGTTTTCCTCGTTTCTTGATCGTTCCATTGGAGAGGAGGATCACTCGATCGGCCAACCGCGCAACCAGGTTTAAATCGTGAAGAGCCGCCAACACCCCCAGGTCGCGATCCCGGGCCAAGCAACGGATTAACTCGAGCAAACGATCCTGATGGCGCAGATCGAGATGCGCCGTGGGTTCGTCCAGGAGCATGACGGGAGAATCTTGCGCCAGAGCTCTTGCGATGAGGACTCTTTGCCGTTCACCTCCAGACAGCTCGCCTACGAGCCGATCGGCAAGTTCTTCGATCTCAGTTTGCTCCATCGCTCGATCAACAATGTCAAAATCTTTTTTTCCTTCCCTGTCCAACCAGCCCAGATACGGTGTGCGTCCCATCAGGACAACATCACGAACCGTGTATCCACCGGGCAAAATTGTAGCTTGCGGCACAACCGAAACAAGGCTGGCGCGTGCTGCCGGGGACATCCCTTCCAGATCTGAACCCTGAATTTCAAGCGACCCACTCGAAAGTTGAATGACCCCGCTTACCGCCTTGATTAATGTTGATTTCCCCACCCCGTTCGGGCCCACGACCGCTACAATCTCACCTGGTTTTACCGCCAGGGATACATCACGGAGGATGGATGGACCACCATAACCGAACGTCGCATCCTGGAGCGCGAGAATAGACTCTACCATGCCCGTAAACTCCCTTTTGAGCGGTACAGTAGCCAGAGAAAGAAGGGCGCACCGACGAGAGCGGTGATGATTCCAACGGGCAATTGTCGTGGAGCAAGTGCAGTTCGTGCCACAAGATCCGCCAGGAGCAAAAAACTTCCCCCGAACAAGGTCGCCAGTGGAAGCAAGCGTCGATAATCTGAACCCCAAAGGATTCGGACGAAATGGGGGACGATTAAGCCGACAAAAGCAATAATTCCCGAAAATGCGACCGCCGTTGCAGCCACGAGCGAAGCTGCAGCAATAATGACGATTTTCACCCTCTCCACGTTCAGGCCCATCTGACGAGCCTGATCATCACCGAACTGGAGGACATTCAACTGCCGCCCGAGAACCCATAATGTACCCAACCCGGGGATCAGGTAAGGTGCGGCCGCGATGACGGGTCCCCAACCGCCGAGCGAAAATCCCCCCACAAGCCAATTCACAGCACGGTGAATTTCGGCGTTGGAAAGGATCATGATCATCGTCATCATCGCGGTGGCGAAAGAGCTTACTGCGACGCCTGCCAGAATGAGCGTGGTTACAGGCGTGGAACGTCCCACCCGAGCGATGGCGTAAACAATCGCCACGGTAATAAGCGCTCCGGCGAAAGCTGCGATCGGGATCGCCATCAGTCCCAGAAGAGTCTCCGGCCAACGGATCGCCATGGCAAGCACCGCGCCCAATCCCGCCCCGGAGGCGACCCCGATGACATAGGGATCGGCGAGTGGATTTCGAAAGAGACCCTGGTAGGCCGACCCGCTTCCAGCCAGCGCCATGCCGGTTAAAGTGATGAGGACTGCATTCGGCAGCCGTACTTGTACGAGGATGGTCTCGAATGTCTCGGGCCAACCAGAAACGCTCGTAAAAACCAGGATTTTAGAGATAAAAATATTCAAAACATCAAGAGGCGGGATGTTAATCGGACCGATGGCCACGCTCATAAGAAAGGAGAACAGGAGCACGCCGCCGGCCAACCAGAATGGCCGGCGGCGTGCATTTAAAATAGACCTTGATTCCATCTCGGTCTCTGTCATGGGAACAGTTCGGGGTGAATCGTTTTTGCCATCGCCTCCAGGGCATCTACCAGCCGAGGTCCGGGTCGGTCCACCCAATTGGTATCGATGGCGATCACATTCCCATCCACAACTGCACGAATATCAGACCAACCCGCTCGCGCGGAAAGAGATTCGACGGTCGTTGGAACCCACGGTCCAGTCGCGAAGAAGATTACGTACGGATCACGGGTGACGATTTCCTCGATACTCAACTGCCCCCAACCCTCGAGTTCATCTGCGATGTTCTCGCCGCCAGCCATCTGGATGAGGACATCCTGGAAAGTGGCCGAGCCCGTCGTCCATGGCGCCGCCGGATCCGATCCATCGACCTCGTAGAACACGGGAACCCGATCCGACTCAGCCACCGCGGAACTGACGGCCTCGGTTCGCTCACGAAGTTGCTCCACCAGGGCGTCGGCTTGCTGGGCATGTCCCGTCATCCTGCCTAAAACACTCAGATTCTCGTACAGATCTGAAAACTCGGCGGGGTTTCTCACTTGAAATACCACCAGGTCGAGATTTTCGAGTGTTTCGATTTGCTCAGGAGGAGTGAGATCGGCGGCGAGGATGACGTCCGGGTTAAGCGCAAGGATCGCCTCTGTGTTGAGTTCCCCATATGTGCTTCCGATGCTTTCAATTTCCAGCGCTTCCGGCGGGTAATCCGAGACATCGTCCCGGCCCACAAGCTGGGATCCCGCGCCGATGGCGAATAGTATCTCGGTATTGGAGGGGGCCATGCTGATGATTCTTTGGGGCGGCTCATCAAAACTGATTTCCACCCCTCGAGCATCCATGAGGGCTGCGGGTTCTGTTGTCACCGCATCATCCACCGGCGTCGTCGGTGTACAAGCACCTATCAGCACAACGGTCAGCAACACGAAGACGATCCACTTTGTTTTCCGATTCTTTAATGTAAACATGGTTTTTACCTAACGGCTTTCTGAATGATGGTCATCACGGTCCGACCAGATTCCTGGGCGAGTCGGATGTGGGTTAATAAAACAACCTTCCAAACGCAGGAACACGATGGAAGGTCTCAATAGTGATGGCACATAAGCGAGTACTCCTTTCCTCGAAGGGGATCTCAGGGTTCGGCCCAGGTGGGTATCCTGGCTCAGACGAGATCGATCTCATCTTTACAGTTGCGGGACAGCGCCGGACTTTCACGATCCATCGTAGATCGACGATCACCGGCTTCCCCTTGGCAGCCTTCGCATCCGGGCAAAAGGCTACCTGGTCCGAATATTGGATTGATAGGCTGGAGTATAGCGCAGCGACCACCTATGGGTCAAGAACACGGAACAAGAAGACCATCGACGCCCAAGGATCGCCGCTTCCTTGTCAGGCTTGCCTTGCGGTGGCGGCGTGATCGTTCAGGTGAAACTGCTGCTTCTTCATCTCGGTGGCGCTTTTATGACGCACCTCCCTGGTTTTGAGAAAATGTGGGGAAAATTGACGACCGAAACCGTGCATGATAGAATTCACAAGTTAATGGTGGGAGGAACTTCGTGGCAAAACGAACGACCGGTGTTGTACGCTGGTTTGACGGTTCAAAAGGTTATGGTTACATCGACACGGAAGACACGGAAAACGTCTTTGTGCATTACCGTGACCTCTCAGACAAGGGCCTTTTGCACCTGTCTGCTGGTGAACAAGTTGCGTTTTTCTTGGAGACCACCGTACGTGGTCCCCAGGCGACAGACGTTACTCGATTAAATTGAACCAACCCGATGTGCAAGGAACTGATGCCCCGTCCGGCGCTCTGTCCGACGGGGCTTTATCACTTATAAAATTTAGCAGGAGTATAAAGAAGGATTTAAGATGACAAATAAAGTATTACGCCTCGTCCCGCTCGGTGGTTTGGGAGAGGTTGGCAAAAATATGATGGCCGTGGAATACGGCAAAAACATTCTCATCATCGATTCCGGGATCATGTTTCCGGAGAACGATATGCTCGGGATCGACTACATCATCCCCGATTTCCGCTATCTTCTCGACAGGAGAGATGATGTTAAAGCGATCGTTGTGACCCA
>CAZMZL010000083.1:0-12019 GCA_964570595.1 uncultured Anaerolineaceae bacterium
GTAATCGGTCACGACTCGAGATCCAGGGGCAAGACTTGTCTTGACAAAGGGTTGCACCTGAAGCCCACGATCAACAGCTTTTTGGGCCAGGATCCCGGCGGCGATCATCACATTGGGGTTGGACGTATTTGTACAAGAGGTAATTGCGGCGATCACAACCATGCCATGTCCGACGGTATAAGTCTCATGATCACTGTGTACGATCGTCGTTTTATTAATTTCCTCACTTGTGAGACCGAAGCCATCTTCGTCTATAGATTTTCGAAGCTGATCCTGAAAGGTCGATTTCATCTCGGTCAGCAAAATGCGATCCTGGGGTCTTCGCGGACCCGCTAGGCTGGTCTCAACGGTGGACAGATCGAGCTCAAGCGTATCGGAGTAGTCTGGCTCGGGTGAGGTTTCTGATCTGAAGATCCCCTGCGTCTTGAAGTAGCTCTCGACGAGATCCACGAGGCTCGAATCTCTCCCAGAGAATCGCAAGTAACGAAGTGTCACATCGTCAACCGGGAAATAGCCTACCGTAGCCCCATACTCCGGCGCCATGTTGGCCACCGTCGCTCGGTCTGGGAGCGACATCTCACGGAGCCCTGGGCCGAAGAACTCCACGAACTTCCCGACAACGCCATATCGGCGCAGAGTCTCAGTCAACCTTAATACCAGATCGGTCGCGGTAATACCTTCCGCAAGCTGGCCTACAAGTCGAAATCCGACGACATCGGGTGCTGGTATGATCATGGGTTGGCCAAGGATTGCGGCTTCTGCTTCAATGCCGCCCACACCCCAACCGAGGACGCCAAGACTATTGATCATGGTTGTGTGTGAATCGGTGCCGATTAAAGAATCGGGAAAGGCGAAGAGATCATCGTCCACCTCCCGAATGATGACGACTTGGGCGAGGTATTCGAGATTCACCTGGTGGACGATGCCGGTGGCAGGGGGAACCACTCTGAAATTGTTGAAAGCGTCCTGACCCCACCGCAGGAATTCATAGCGCTCCTGGTTCCGCTGGAACTCGATCTCCGCGTTCCGCTGAAGCGCTGCGGGGGAGGCGAAGAAATCGACCTGCACGGAGTGATCGATGACAAGATCCACAGGCACGATGGGGTTGATCAGACCAGGATCAGCGCCTGCGCGAGCCAGTGCAGAGCGCATCGCGGCGAGGTCCACGATTGCAGGGACACCGGTGAAGTCCTGCATCACGACGCGAGCGGGAAGGTAAGGGACGTTCGATCGGGATCCATGGTTCGGTTTCCAGGAGGCAAGTTGAACGATGTCTTCTTCATTGAAACCGGGCCTGTCCGCTTGCCTCAAGACAGATTCGAGTAGAGCTCGAATAGAATAAGGCAGCGACTCAAGCCTGCATAGACCGGCGTCTTCCAATGCCCCCAAACGCCAGATCTTGACATCACCTAATGAGGTGGCAAATTTTTCCTGAGCCCCGAAATAATCATGCTTCATGTGAGTGCTCCCTTACAACTTTTACTTGCGAGGAGATGGTGCTATATAATCACAAGTGTTGAACCTTGTTAAGAGAGTATAATCGAATTAGAGGCGTCCCTCGTTATTTTTTCATCAAAAATTTTCTTTTTTGGGACGTCAGGGATATGACACACATGCAGGTGTTCAAAAACAACATCGTCGTCTTCAAAGAGAGTGAATTCAATACGCTTGAAGTTCGTGTCGTGGCTCGGAGATTTACAGATCACCCTCGACATGGAGCTCAAGATGGATTCGGTATGGAATGAATGTATCGAAGATGGAACTGAAGGGATATCCTTAACCGATGGTGAATGAGGTTGATGACAAGCCAAGAAATTGAGTCTGGTAGATACGATCAATGTTACAAAAACCCGGATACTTATCACGCGCTTGAGTCCACGCTTCAACGAGCCGTAGAGCTTCTCGCAGGTGTTGCTGGCTGGATGGATATCTGTGATCCAGAAATGGAACAGGTTCGTTTTCTTCAGGGATTCCGAACAATTCATGAACACACCGACGCCACTCAGGACTATGGAACCGGCGCAGGTGGTTTTGTTGCGCAATCGGGCGAGCCTCTCGTCTTGAGAGATTATGCTTCCTGGCAGCTCATCAACACCGATTTTGTCGAGGAAGCTGTCGACCGTCAGTTATTGAGTGTACCCATGATCCAAAACGACGAGATCATGGGAGTGCTCCACGTTCTCCGCAGCAGGAAAGATCCCGAGTTCAATTCGGACGATGTCGATGCGCTGACGCTGTTCGCACAACAGGGGGGAGTATTATTAGAAAAAGCAAACCTCCTTTATGAACTCGAGAGACATGCTGAGCAAATTTCTCGGTTGAATGAAATGACACACGCCGCGATGCAGACCTCCGATCTAAACAACCTCGTCGCTGTAGTCTCATCGCAGATGGGTCGCATTATCGACGCAGATCGATGTCAGATTGCATTGTGGGATGATCGGCGGGGGATGGCAGTACCTGCATCGCTCGACAGAGATGTGGTGGAGAAGTTTTCCCAGGTCCCTCCGGAGGCTCGTGGGAAAACACTCGCACAAATCGCAATCGAGGCGGGAGACGTACTCGCGATCGATGACGTAAACGATACGCCTCATATCGATCCTCAAATGGCTGCACGCTTGCCCGCAAGATCTATGCTCGCTCTTCCCTTGATCGTGGGGGAGAACCGAATTGGTGCAGCGCTTATTGGCTTCAACACCCACCACCGATTCACCCAGAACGAGATTGCGATTAGTAAACAGGCAGCTTCCCAGGTTGCGTTTGCGCTCGCCAAAATGCGTGCGCTTGAAGAATCTCAGTTGCGCAGCGATGAACTGGAAGCGCTTCGAAAGGCAAGTCTAAGCATCACTTCTAGCCTCGATCTGGAGGCTGTTCTTTCTTCCATAGCGGCGGTTACCCTGGATCTGGTAAGGGCAGATGATATTCATATCTTCTTATTTGACGGCACAAATCTTACGTTTGGTGCGGCGTATTGGTCGGAAGAGGGTCACGGAGAGCCATTTATTCAACCCAGAGAAGGCGGCCTTACCTGTACCGTAGCACATTCCGGTGCGCGGGTCGTTGTTGCACACGTGGACGATCATCCATTATTCAAGGACTGGAACTGGGGCGGAGCCATCGTTGGCATCCCCTTGAAGATCCGTGAAAAAGTCGTGGGCGTGATGAATATTGCGCTTGACGAGCCCCATGATTTTGATGATGCCGAGTTGCGTGTGATGGGCCTTCTCGCGGATCAAGCCGCCATTATGATCGAGAACGCAAATCTCTTCCAGAGCATTGTGGAAGAACGCAGTCATGTTGAATTACTCTACGATTTAGCCCAAGAGTTAGCCAATACGCTTGATGCCGAGGTCATCCTGAACCGTGCTCTGGCTTTGACGGTGGAGAACCTGGACGCAAAATTGGGTGTGATTTCTCTCATGGATCGTGAGAGCTGCAGCCTTCAGGATTACACAACGATTATTAAACTCAGCGACTCGGATGCTGATTCTGGCGATGCCATCAAGGCAATCTTCGAAACATCTGTGATGGATAAAGTTGCTGAGTCCCGCGAGGCGATCCTGGTTTCCGCGTTCAATGGAAAAGGGGGAGAGGCGAATTGGCATTCTACCAACCCCGATATCAAATCTGCGGTTGCCGCTCCCATTTTATCGAACGAAGAAATACTCGGTGTGATGGCGATTTTTAACGACGCTCCCGGATATTTTCATTCAGAGCATATCGATATCCTCGTTGCGATCACGCAGCATATTTCACTGGCACTCTCAAATGCACGGCGGTATCAACAAATAGAGCGGCGGTTGTCTGAGATGAACCTGGTTCGTCAAGTTGTCCAGGTGGTTAACCGTCGACTGGAGATGCAGCCTTTGCTTAAAGAGGTCGTAAATCAAGTTGCAGAGGTTCTGGGGTATCCGGTTGTAGATATTTATCTGGTGGACGATGGCGCCCTCGTGATGGGTGCGGCAAGGGGCGGCCCGCTGGATACGGAGTCGACCTATCCGTTCTCTCAAGGAGTCATTGGGCGAGCCGTTCTCTCCGGTGAGGCAGTTTATGTGCCCGATGTAAAAAAGGATAAGGATTACATCGAGGCATCGCCAGACACGCAGTCTGAAATCGCAGTCCCGTTGATGAAAGAAGGCGTCGTCATAGGGGTGCTCAACGTTGAATCTCCTCAACTAGGTGGTTTCTCGGAGGATGATGTCCATATTCTCGCCCTTCTGGCCGATCAACTGTCGATTGCCGTGGAAAACGCAGCCCTGTATGAACGCTTATGTGATCACGCCGATGAGCTGCAGATTCTTGTGGCTGAACGCACTGCAGAGCTTGCTGAGGCGCTGGACCAGGCAAGGGCTGCTGACCAGTTGAAGACCCAATTCGTTTCGGATGTTTCCCACGAATTACGCACTCCGTTGAGTAATATCCGGCTGTATCTTGATCTGCTCAGCCGTGGCCCAACCGAGAGATTTGATGCTTACATGGAAACTTTGAGCCGGGAGACGGACCGGCTGGTCGCGTTGATCGAAGATCTCCTGGCAATATCACGTATGGATGCGGGTACGATCATCCCGATGCCGGTTGATGTGAATCTCAATGTGATTGCAAAAGGCTTGGTGGATGATCGCTGCCAACTGTATGCCGATCGAGATTTGGAATTGCTTCTCAGCCTGGAGCAGGGGCTTCCCAGCGTATCAGCAGATGAAAAAATGATATCTCAAGTGGTCGCCAACCTCATGACGAACGCCATGCATTACACGCCACCCGGTGGAGAAATCGTCATCACGACTCGACAAGAACATGAAGATGACCAAGCATGGGTTACCCTGATTGTCGAGGATACCGGTCTGGGGATACCCGATGCTGAGCGGAGCCAGATCTTTGAACGTTTCTTCAGGGGCACTGCCAGCAGAAAGATGAAGGTGCCGGGCACCGGACTGGGTCTGGCGATATCCAAGGAGATATTAGATCGGCATCAAGGAAAAATTACGTTATCGAGTAACAATCAGGATAAAACAGCTTTTACGATTTGGCTGCCCATCAAGGAACGATCATCCACCTAGATTCACAGCCCCTATTTATGGGGAAAACTAGAATTCCCCCCAGCTTGCTGCCGGGGTGTTTCACCGGAGCTACTTCAGGCCGATAGCTGTGTAGATCCGCTCGATATCCACATGTTGTTCCATGAGTTGAAGGAATGTATCCAACTTGTCGGGTTGACCGAGGCGCGTCTTTCCGTGGGCGCGTTCGATAAGCTCGACGGTTTCCATGGTGTTGTCATTCACGAGCAAAATGGGAACATCAAGGCTTTTAGCTTGTTGGATGATCAAGGGGCTGGGGCGCAGATTTCCTGTGAGGATGAGCAATGTCGTGGAAGTCTCCAGTGCGGCAAGCTGAATATCGGTTCGATCCCCACCTGTAATCACGGCCTTGTTTTGATATCTGCGAAATCTTGACAAAGCCGCTTCGGCCGTCATCGCACCCACGGTAAGCGTCTCGGCAAGAGCATCGGGGTTGTAAGAATCAGTCAGGACTTCGGCGTCAAGGAGTTCCACCAACTCACCGACAGAAAGCGCCGACAGTTTGGGCACATTTGGAAGAACGCCGAGCAACTGAATTTCCTTCTCTTCCAGGAAGGGTCCCGCGTATTCTTCGATGAATTCCATTCCTTCCTGAGGAGCCTGGTTGATTAAGACTCCCATGAGTTGTTCGCCAAGCCGAAATCTTGCTGTGAGTACATCATCGACCAGATGCATTTCTCCCCGGTAAGGGACGATTACGAGCGCGGGTGCACCGAGAACTTCTGCTACGAGAAGATTGGAGAGCCCCATGACATAGCCTTCGCGCAAACTGGCTCCCCCTTCCAGGAGTAATACATCTTTTCCGATCCCGGCCTCCTTTGCGGCCTCCTGTATCTTCTTCAGCCAATCCTCCTTACCCATCCCCTTGAGTTGTTCTCGAAGGACAGAGGGTGTTACAACTACCGGGGAGGCTGCAACGGGATCACCCTCCAGCCCGAGGGAACTGTGGACGAACATGGCATCCTCATCCGCAATCTTGCCATCCGGTGTACGCCATGGCTGGGTGCTCACAGGTTTCAGATATCCAATCGAATATCCATTCGACTGCATTTGCCGACCGAGTGCGAGGCTTACGGATGTCTTTCCCGAGTGCGGTGACACAGACGTGATATAGAGCGATTGCATGGGGACCTCCCTGATGGTCCTTCTAATGATCGTTCGGTTTTAGGATCAGACGCATGTCGATGGCGATACCTCCCTGACCCTTTGGGTACACCACAAAAGGATTAATATCGAGCTCCGCGATTTCCGGAAAGTCGATGACCAATTGACCAACCCTCATGATTGCATCGACAATCGCATCGCGGTCCACAGGTTCTTCTCCCCGGACTCCATCGAGGAGCGCGCTGGCGCGAATTTCGGAGAGCATCTCGACCACCTCCTCCCGGGCGTATGGAGCTACCCGGAAAGCGACATCCTTAAGGATCTCGACATAGATGCCCCCGAGCCCGAAAGTCACCAATGGACCAAACTGGGGATCCCGATTCATGCCAATGAGTATTTCTAGACCAGGGGCCACCATCTTTTGTACAAGACAGCCCCACAATCGAGCTTCGGGCAGGTAGCGTTGAGCGCGATAGGTCATAAGTTCGAAAGCATCGCGAACTTCAGTCGGATTATCCAAGCCAACTTTGACGCCGCCAACATCGGTCTTATGAAGAATATCTGGAGATGCAATTTTCAAGACAACGGGATACCCCATCTCCGCAGCGACTTCGACGGCTCGCTCCGGCGTTTCCGCCAACCCGGATGGGGGAATCTCCATTCCGTAGGCGGTGATGATCGACCGCGCCTCAGCATCGCCGATAGAAACTCTTCCCTCGCCGAGGACTCGATCAATCGTCTTGCGAACAGAGTCACGATCCGCCTCGATGGTTTCAAATACAGGTAGCGGTTTTCGCTGATAATCACGGAACTCTATCATCGCCTGCAGGACTCGAGCCGCTCTTTCAGGAAAGGCATAGTTGGGAATGTTGTGTGCTTCGAGAACTTCAACGCCGACTTTAACGCGGGCCTCCCCCATGAAGCATGCCAGAAGAGGGATGTCCACACGGGAATCAATTTCCGCGACGACCTTGGCGGTCTCGACGATTTCTGTCATCGCCTGTGGGGTCAGGATGATGAGCACGCCATCCACGTGTGGGTCGGATATGATTTGCTCGAGTGCGAATTTGTATCGATCCGCGCGCGCATCTCCGAGCACGTCGACAGGGTTTGCGGCGCTGGCCGCGTCCGGGAGGAATTGTTCGAGCGACCTGATCCGTTCCGGATCGAATCGAGCAAGCTTCAAACCTGCTCGTTCGAGCGCATCGGTTGCAAGTATGCCCGGACCTCCAGCGTTGGTCAAAATCGCGATCCGATCCCCTTTCAAATGAGTGAGATATCCAAAGCCGATGGCGAAGTCAAAGAGATCTTCGAGCGAATCTGCTCGAATGACACCTGCTTGAGTAAAGGCTGCTTGATACGCTTGCTCTGATCCTGCCAGAGAACCGGTGTGTGAGCTGACCGCACGAGAGCCGGCTTGCGTAATCCCGGACTTCAGCGCCACGATGGGTTTGGATTTCGAGATTTTTCTGGCTGTACGAATGAACTCCTGCCCATCTGGCAGTCCCTCGATGTAACAGAGGATTACGCTGGAAGCGCTATCCTCTCCCCAGGCTCCGAGCAAGTCGGTCTCGCTCACATCCGCTTTATTGCCAAGGGAGACGAATTTGCTCAACCCCAATCTTCCCGCTTGTGCCCAATCAAGAATGGCGGTTCCTAATGCTCCCGATTGTGACATGAAATCCATTGGACCTTTCGGGGGCATACCGGCAGAAAAAGATGCGTTCATCGGTGTGACCGTGTCGATCACACCCAAACAGTTGGGGCCGATCAACCGAATTCCATACTCACGCGAAATTTCAACCAATTCCTGCTCACGCTCGAAGCCTTCCATGCCGGCTTCTCTAAATCCAGCGCTGATGACGATAGCGGCAGGGATTTTCTTTTCTCCGCAGGTATGGAGCGCCTCAGGGACGATTGGGTAGGGGATGACGATGACTGCCAAATCGATAGGCGCAGCGACCTCGAGAACAGAGGGGTATGCGGGAAGGCCCAGGATTTCCTTCGACCTGGGATTGATAGGATAAACCTTGCGTTCGTCGGAAAGATAGCCGCCATTGACCAGGTTATCGAGCACAGCGTAGCCCAGCTTGTGCGGGTTGGTCGAGGCGCCGATTACCGCGATCGAACGCGGGGTGAAGAATGCATCAAGGGACAAGGATTCTGCTCCCATTCATATCCGGAGGATGTCCGGTGGTCCTGGATAACCGTGCCCGTATTATAAGTCAATGCTTGTTCAAAAAGCGGCATGTTAAAGTGCGTGAACATCGGAAGATATTGACGCAATCTTCGGGCTGATGGATCAGATTCGATTTGTGGATATCCCACAAGCCGCTACCGGCGCATAAGAGTAGCGATGAAAAGAACACGGTCCCAGTTGGTGCAACGCCCTATCATGTTCCCTTGTACCGTATCCCTTGTTCCTGATGAAACCATAGCCCGGGAATCGAGATTCGGATTCCACCATGATGCGGTCTCGCGAGACCTTCGCGATGATGGATGCTGCTGCAATCGACAAGACCCTGGCATCTCCATAGGAGAGCGATCGCTGTGGTTGCTCCAGTTCGGGAAGCTCAATATGATCTATGACAAGGTATTCGGGAGGGGGAACGAGATCGGACACTGATCGCTTCATCGCCAGCCGGGTTGCCGGGAGCAACCCCAACTCATCTACCTCATGGTGCGTGCTTTTGCCGACGCCAATTGCAGTGGCAATCTCGCTTAATTGGTCGGCCCAATACGATCGTTGTTTCGCTGTCATCTGTTTTGAATCATTTACGCCGTTGAGTTGTTCCGCAAGATTGAAGCATTCCAGAGGGAGAATCACCGCTGCGGCCACAACCGGTCCAGCCCATGCTCCCCGTCCGGCCTCATCGATGCCGGCGATGTGTTCGAACCCGGCCCGGCGAAGCTCGTGTTCCAGGCTCAGATCAGGACGGGTCATTTTCACTCCGGGGCCGCGCATACAAGCCTCGCCCCCAATTCAGTCGAATGCGAAACAGATCGCAGAACATGATGGAGGAATCTTTCACCAATCGAACTCTACTCCCTGAATTGAAGTACCAGGGGATCGGAATTTCGATGATGTTGTATCCTCGCCGCATCGCGATGAACAGGACTTCGACGTCGAAGGTCCAGCCATCGATCCTTTGCACCCGGAAGAGGTCTTCAGCAATCTCATCTCGAAAGCACTTAAACCCGCATTGGCTATCTTGAATTCCTGGAAGGGTGATGAGGCGTACGAGGAAATTAAAAATTCTACCGACGAGGTGACGATATGCCGGTTCACCGTATCTTTTCGCTCCAGCAACTTCTCGCGATGCAATGGCGACATCATAGGGAGGTGCGCTCGGGGGAAGGAAGCGATTAACTTCCTCGATGGGCATCGAGAGATCTGCATCACAAATGAATCTGAACTTGCCTTCAGCGGCTAACATGCCGCGCCGTACTGCAAACCCTTTTCCTGGGCGTGGTTCCTCAATCAAATAGACATTTGAATGCCCCGCAGCCACCCCCCTCCCGATTTCGGCGGTGCGGTCCTCACTGCCATTTTCAACAATGATGACTTCCGTCTCATAATCTTGAGCGTCGATGAAATCGATCACCTTTATTAAGCTGCCAGGAAGGCGATCTTCTTCGTTATGCGCCGGGATGATAATGGAAAGAAAAGGGGGCAAAATAAACTCTCGTTCGCAGGATTGTGTTCAGTAACCGTAGAAGGTCGTTGCGATCACAAGGATGGCGAATACGCCGATGATGGCAATCGCCGCGAAACCCATCACCCCCAGAAGGATCAATTGTCGTTGGCTGAATGGGAGCCGTCCAGTGCGGAGATGTCGTGTGCTTTTTGGCGAGATAGCGGAGGCACCGACCGGGAAGGATTCCCCCTCGGGAAGCGCAAAGGACTCCTGCGGGATTTGTCCCTCGAACGGCGATGGTTCGGGTATCTCAGCAGGCTCGGGCTCGACCTCCACCTCTCGAGGATGTTCAAGTGAGTCGGAAATCTCCCTGATATCATCCAGGTCCATAATGGGTTGATACTGCTGAATGTTGGATGAGAAATGGTCAATCGCATCAGCAAGCACAATGCGTACGGCGGGCTTCGCTGTATCCACATGGGTGCGGGGATTTGTAAAGACCAGGACGGCTTCGATCTCGGGGAGTTGAAAACCCCGATCTCGAAGATAGGTCAGCAATGTGTCTGCCATGTGCTGGACCTTGGCTTGAAGATTCGGGCGGGCTTTGCTGAAACGTTTGCCCCCCCCGCTAAATTTCAGCCATTCCTCGCCTTTGGCACGGAACACACCTTTTACACCGCTGGGCAGGAGAACGCGCACACCCTGCGGGCTGAGAAGGATTACCGGGATTTCGAGGGTTGTTCCGGGGATCACAACGTTGCAATGAAGAATATGTTCGTTTCCCAGTGTCTTCCCCATGCGAATGTAGAGATCATCCTGGGCCTGCATGTCGCTGTACCAGCCCAGACCGTTTTGGAGCGTCCCACGGACGCGGTTCTCAAAGCTGATGATGCCTTCTTCGTCTCTGAACTCGGAGCGATCGATGCGTCTCATTTTGGCTCCTTCGTAGTGCAAATCCTGGTGCGGAGAACACAGATGGTCCACCACGACCGGATGCGTATCGATGCGGGATTGATGTCGGCGTTCCGATCTCTCGTTGACATTATAAAACAGACAGAGCACGAAACAAGTAGGGCATTGTTACCGTATTATGAATATAATCGGAAACAGGATCGGAAAATAGTTTGTGCTTGAGTTTTGCGGGGATATATCTTCGAAAATCTCGATATGCGCATCGCTCGAGACGAGAAAGGTGAAACGATTACGTTCACAGAATTCCTCTTCAATCCCAATATTGTCTTCCTCCTGCTGGTCTTCGGGCTGCTGGCCATATGGATTGAAATCATCGATCTTGCCCTGGGGATCATCGGCGTGTTCGGTGTGATTGCACTCTCGCTGGGGGTATATGGTTTATTAAACATCGAGGTGAACAGTGCCGGCTTGCTCTTCATCATCGGCGCGTTGATCTGCTTTGCGTTGGTACACCGCACACGGAAGCGCATCATCTTAACAGCCATCGGTCTGGTTCTCTTTATTCTGGGATCGATAATTCTGTTCAATACACCTTCGGCTGAGCAAGTCTCGATCCCGCTGGTGGTGGCGGCGTCGGTTGGAATGGCGGCCATCTTCTATGGGTTCAGTATTGCGTTCAGCCACACCACACAACCCGTCGAAGTCGGTATCGACACGCTGGTCGGGCGCACCGGTGTGGCGCGGACGGATATCGATCCGGAGGGAATCGCACAAGTTGCTGGGGAGCTCTGGACTGCTGTGTGTGAGGCAGGGTACCTCGCCGCCGGTGAAGGAATCATCGTCGTGCGCACGGAGGGAATACGTCTCATCGTAAGGCGGAAAAGGAGTCTCGTGAGTTGACTCATTATCAAGCCGGTTGTACACTATCGCCGTCGAGAAAAGGAGGGCGAAATGGCTGATTCATCATTCAGATTTATTATAAAAACAGGCCCGAATCCCGGGATGGTTTTCGAATTATCCAAGGATGTATTGCTCGTCGGACGAGATGTTACCAATGACATCGTCATCGGCGATGCAGAGATCTCTCGACAGCATGCACGTCTGACACGAACGCCGGGTGGGCATGTTCTCGAAGATTTAGGCTCCACAAATGGGTCCTTTGTGAATGGGGAGCGCTTAATGGCACCACGGGTCTTAAACCCCGGCGATCTGGTCGGCATGGGAGAGAATGTCACCATGACCTTCGATGCCACCGCCCCCGAAGCAGCCGCAACGGTGGCGAGACCCGCT
>CAZMZL010000084.1:0-11941 GCA_964570595.1 uncultured Anaerolineaceae bacterium
AATTGATTTGACAGAGGATCGGCCCATTTATGTCGGAACATTTGTCGATCGCGATGCCCCGCCGTATCAGCCGGTAAAAGTGGAACCGAAAGATGCGTAAAGAAATCCGCATTTCAGGATTCGGGGGTCAGGGCATTGTTCTTGCGGGTTATCTTCTGGGTAAAGCGCTCACATTGTACGAAGGATTAGAAGCGGTGATGACTCAATCCTATGGACCCGAGGCGAGGGGGGGCGCATCATCCGCAAATATCGTCGTTGCTGACCGGCCGATCGATTACCCCTTTGTCCAGAAAGCTGATGTACTTGTGACGCTCTCCCAGGAGGCCTATACAAAATATCGAGACAGAACAACTCCGGAGGCGATCATCATCCATGATGAAGGTCTGGTTGCCATCGAGACGGGTGATACGAGCATTGGCATTCCCGCAACGAGGATCGCTGAGGAGCTGGGACGAAGGATCGTAGCAAATGTCGTCATGTTGGGTGCGTTTGCGGCTCATACCGAGTTCGCATCCAGGGAAACATTGATCCTGTCGCTTGAATCTACGGTGAAGAAAAAAACCCTGCCTATGAACCTGGAAGCGTTCGAGACCGGCTATGCATTTGCGCGTGAGGCCGAGCAGAGAAATGAGTGAATCCGTTATGGTGGTTGGCGCTGGGATTGCCGGTATCCAGGCATCGCTCGATCTTGCTCACGCCGGGGCACATGTCATCCTGGTCGAGAGAGAAGCGTCGATTGGCGGGGTCATGGCTGTACTGGATAAGAACTTTCCTACGCTCGATTGCTCCATTTGCATCGAAGCACCCAAGATGTCTGAGGTCGATCTCCATCCCAATATCGAAGTCCTGACCTTGGCGGAAGTAGATCGGGTCCAGGGTAAGCCGGGAGAGTTCTCCGTGCATATCCGTCAAAAAGGGCGCTTCGTTTCAAACGCGTGCACCCGTTGTGCAGAATGTACAAATGCATGTCCTGTTATTCTGCCGAACGCTTTTGATTCTGGCATGGTCGCTCGCAAAGCTATCTATACACCCATCCCTCAGGCGGTTCCAGGAGCCTATGTTGTGGATATTGCCAGTTGTCTAAACGATCCTCCAAACTATCTTCCTTGCGATCGCTGCGTGCCGGCATGTCTTCCCGGCGCCATCGATTTCATGATGGAGAAAGAACAGATCCTGGAGAAAGAGGTAGGCTCCATCATCGTCGCTGTGGGGTATGACAGTTTTGATCCTCGAAAAATGAGGGAGTACGGCTACGGTTCTCACCCTGACATCCTCACAGCATTGGAATTCGAACGGCTGGTCAATTCTGCCGGGCCGACCGGCGGCGAGATTATTCGACCCTCAAATGGAGAGCATCCCGAGCAGGTCCTTTTTGTTCTTTGTGTAGGTTCCAGGGATCAGCGCTTTCAGCGCTATTGCTCTCGTTTTTGTTGTATGTATTCTCTAAAACATGCCTATCAGGCTGTAGATCATGGCATCCGCGACGTCGATGTACTCTATATGGACGTGCGTGCATATGGGAAGGGCTTCGACGGTTTTTATGATCGTACCCGGGAGAATGGTGCGAATTTTCTTCGCGGGCGGCCCTCATCCATCACCGCATCCGATGGAAATTCAATATCCGTTCGGTATGAGGATACCGAGGCGGAAAAAATTGTCGAGGGAGCCTATGACATGGTTGTCCTCGCAAACGCGGTTACCCCTCCAGATGGTCTCCCAGATCTCGCCTCGACTTTGGATATTGAGCTGGATGTGGATGGGTTTATTCGTTCCATAGAACAAGAGGGGGGCCTCATTCTCACCTCACGAGCGGGAGTTTATGCCGCTGGATGCGCTACGGGACCCAAGGATATTCCAGACAGCGTCGCTGAAGCGAGTGGAGCGGCATCGCTTGCTTTACGCCATGTTAATCAGAGATCCTGGCCAACCCAACCAGAAATTGTACCCATTGAGGACATCGACACACCTCATGTGGGGGTGTTCGTGTGCCATTGTGGGAGCAACATTGCCGGGGTCGTAGATATTAATACGGTCGTGGATGCGTCACGTCAGCTCCCTGACGTCGTCTATGCTTCGGATCAAATGTTTTCCTGCGCCGGGAACACGCAGAAGGAGATCGAAGATGTAATCCGAAAGGAGGGGATCAACCGCGTCGTCATTGCGGCGTGTTCCCCGAAAACCCACGAGAATATCTTTCGGGGAGTCATGATGCGATCCGGGCTGAACCCTTTCCTATTGGAAATGGCGAACATTCGAAATATGGATTCCTGGGTTCATAAGAAGGAACCGGAGCGTGCCACGACCAAGGCGATCGATATGGTTGCCATGGCGGTTGAAAAAGCACGTCGATTGGTCCCGTTAGAGGTTAAAGAGATTTCATTAAATCAATCCGTTATTGTCGTCGGAGGTGGGATCGCGGGAATGAGCGCGGCCAGCGCTCTGGCATATCAGGGCTTTGAGACCTACCTGATTGAACGAGAAAAAAAACTGGGTGGATTAATGAATGAACTCTCCATTGTATACCCCGCCGGGATCCAGGCGGACGAACTCCTCAGCGCAAGACAAAAAGACCTGGAAGATAGTGGAGCGCACATCCTTCTCGATACGGAGATCGAGGTCATCACAGGATATGTGGGCAATTACAAAGTTCGATTGAATAGCGGCGAGGAGCTGGATGCCGGCGCAGTGGTGATCGCCACCGGGTCGACGCCCTACCTGCCCACCGAGTTCGGATATGGAACCGATCCCACGGTGATCACCAATCTTGGACTCGAATCGATGCTCAGGCTCGGCAAGCTTGATGCCAGGCGAGTGACTTTTATCTCCTGTGTCGGTTCCCGGCAGGACGGGAAGGGCTGCTCAAGGTATTGCTGCAGCTCGATGATTGGACAGGCCACACAACTTCGTGATCAGGGAATTAAAGTTCGAGTTGTCTCGAAAGACATCCGTTCATACAGTCGGCAAGCCGAGGAGAAGTACGAAGGAGCCGCAATCAAAGGGGTTCAATTCTTCCGCTATGACGCATCATGCTCACCCCAGGACGCCATTCGGTACAAGGACGGGCACATCGAGCTGCTCGATACCTTCCTTGGCTCGTCCGTCAAGTTCCCGACCGATCTGCTCGTCCTGGTTGTGGGGATGGAGCCCGTTGAGAGCGAAGTAGGCGAGCAGCTCAAATTGGCTCACAGCGAGGACGGCTTTTTCATGGAATTACATCCAAAGTTGGGCCCAGCAGAGACCGCATCACAGGGAATTTATCTTGCGGGAGCTTCTCAAGGCGCTAAAGATGTCCGCGAATCCATCTCACAAGCACTAGCTGCATCCGGAAAGGCTGCGGCGTTGCTATCCCGAGGGGTCATTGAAAAAGAACCCCTCACGGCTGTGGTGAATGAGGATGCCTGTATTGGCTGCATGCTCTGTGTGAGAGCTTGTCCCTTCGGGGCGATCGAACAAACAGGACCGGTGAAAGAGGGGATTGTCCGCATTCTGGAAGCTGCCTGCATGGGCTGTGGTACTTGTGCGGCTGAGTGTAACTTCGATGCCATCGACATGCCTTACTTTACGAAGGATCAGATTCTCGCACAAATAGAGGCATCACTGGTGGAGGAACCCGAGAGGAAATGTCTGGTTTTCACATGCAATTGGTGTTCCTACGCCGGCGCCGATTTGGCCGGCATTGAGAAGCGTCAATATCCTGCTTCCGCACGCATCATACGCACGATGTGTTCTGCCCGATTTGAGGAGGATTTTGTTGAACGGGCATTTGAACAAGAGGCAGGCGCCGTCCTCATCACGGGATGTCGATTAACGGATACAGGCTCGGATTGCCACTACAACTACGCTAACCGGTTGACATTGAAACGATTCAAACACTGGCAAAGAAAATTCGAAAGGAAGGGAATCTCCCCAGATCGGTTGCAGTTGGCCTGGATCTCAGCAGCCGAAGGAAAGGAATTTGCGGAGAAAATAACCGAGATGGACAAGATCATCTCCAAAAATGGTCTGAAAGACGAGGCTGCAGCAGTTTCCAAATGAACCTTGCCCGGTTGACCCAGCGGGATGTTGCTTGATGAGTTGAACATGGAAGAACCCGTTCTGATTGACGACGAAAGGTGGGAATCGCTGCTTGCAGCGACGGGTGGCGCTTTCGCGCCGTGTTTTCAATGTGGTGTCTGTACTGCAATTTGTCCCTGGGGATTGGTGCGAGAAGAATCGATTTCAATCCGGGGACTTATAAGAGCTGCCCAACTCGGAGTTGATGATCTTCACGAAGCGCTCTGGCTTTGCACGGCATGTGGCCAATGTGAGATGCTGTGTCCCCGGGGGGTGCCTATTGTGGAAGGGATAAGAGGCCTGCGGTACGCTCTCTGGCAGTCTTTACAAGTCGATGAAGGACTGCCCTCGGCTCTATGGTCCTTGTACTGGAACAACAATCCTCTGCATCAACCGCCGTCAGAGCGGATGGCGTGGACAGGGGATCTTGAGGTTGAGAGTTACGACGCTGATGTCCATGAAATTTGTCTTTACATCGGTTGTGCGGCCTCCTATGAGCGCAGGGGACAGCGGACGGCGCGGGCACTTGTGCGCATTTTCAACGCTGCCGAAGTCTCCTATGGAGTCCTGGGTGAAATGGAGCCGTGTTGCGGTGAGAGCGCACTGAGCTTTGGGCACAAACCTTTCTTCCAAGAATTGGCCATCAAAGCCGCACAAATCTTTCGAGACCGTGGCGTAAAGAAAATGGTTGTGCTCTCTCCGCATTGCTTGGACGTGTTCATGAACGAATATCCAAAGGTAAGCGCGGCATTTGAACCCATCCATTATTCAGCATATCTGGCCCAATTGATTTCTGAGGGCAGACTCCGGTTGGACGGTATGAGAGATCGGCGTGTCGCCATTCAAGACCCATGTTTATTGGCTCGCAAAGCCGGGGGGACAACGGCTCCTCGAGAAGTGCTGGGCGCGATTGCCGGGATCAGGTTGATTGAGCTGAGTACAAGCCGGGAGGATACCCTGTGCTGTGGTGGGGGTGGGGGAAGGATGTGGATGGAGACCCCGGTGGGCGAACGGTTCGCCGATCTCCGCATTAAGGATGCGAGCACGCAGGACGTGGATATTCTTGGGACAGTATGTCCCTACTGCACCACATGCCTGGAGGATAGTTTGAATGGGCTCGAAGGCACGGAATTGCAAGTGCAAGACCTTGCAGAGATCGTGCTCGATGCACTCTTGTCAACTTCATGTCATCACGATCAAGGGGAGGGGCAAAACTGAAGGCGACGATTTACGGACCACAGGAATCTCGAGAGGAAATCTGGACGTATATTGAGCAGGATGGTGATGGAATTGCCCCGGTCTCGCTCGAACTTCTTTCAAAAGCACATGAATTAGGGCGAGCTTGTGGCTGGCGAGTTGTGGCTCTTATCCTGGGTTCTGAAACCGCCCCATTTGTTGAAGAAGTTCGAGCTTTCGGTGCAGACGAAGTATGGGCGGTAGAGCATCCAGGGCTGAAGGAATTTGAATCCGAGGTATTCACGACCGCGGCTCATCAAGCTATCTCTTCTGCAAAACCAGGCATCCTACTTTTCGGGGCGACGCCAAATGGCAGGGACCTCGCCGGCCGACTGGCCGTGCGATTGCGGACCGGGCTGAACGCCGATTGCACGCAGCTCCACATTGACAGGGACAGAGGCGTATTGATCAGCGAGGTCACCGGTTTTGGAGGCGGCGTTCTTGCGGACCTCGAAATTCCTTCACGGCGGCCTCAGATGGCGACGGTTCGACCTGGGGTCTTTCAACCATCTCCCGCGAAGGACAGGAACCAGGTCGAGATCAGGCTTGTTCATCCTGATATCCCCGATAAACTATTCCGTACCCGCAGGTTGGAAAACGTTATCGAGAAGGGTGTCGATCTGACTAAAGCCGAGGTTCTCGTTTGTGGTGGTCGGGGGATCGATGGGCGGTTTGATGGTCTCACGGATCTGGCGGATATCCTGGGCGGAGCTGTGGGGGCGACACGACCTCCAGTCGATGATGGTTTTATACCCCGCGAGAGACAAATTGGACAGACCGGTGTAGTCTGTCGACCGAGAGTGGCGGTTAATTTTGGCATCAGTGGTGCGTTTCATTTTATCGTCGGCATCCAGGAAGCCGATCTGGTAGTCTCCGTAAACATCGATCCAGAGGCCCCGATTTTTGAATACTCGGATTACTGTATCCAGGCCGATTTCCATGAGCTGATGCCGATCCTCCTGGAGGAGTTTCGTAAGCCGCAAGGTGAACACCATGCGTGAACTGCATATCATTGTTTGCGTTAAAGCAGTGCCAAAGGCAGAGGAAATTAGGGTGGATCCCGAATCGATGGTCATCATACGAGATGGGGTCCGTTCTGAGATCAATCCTCCTGATATGAATGCGCTTGAGATGGCGTTTCAAATCAAGGATAAATACGGCGCCAGCGTGAGCATCCTTTCCATGGGCCCCCCTTTTTTTGAAGACTATCTTCGGGTCGGACTGGCCATGGGTGCAGACGAGGCCTGCCTTCTGAGCGATCGTAAATTCGGGGGTGCGGATACGCTGGCGACAACGTATACGCTTGCTAAGGGGATTGAAAAAATTGGAGGCGCAGATTTAATATTATGCGGCGAAGAGTCGTCGGATGGCGCCACCGGCCAAGTTCCCCCTGGTCTGGCTGAATGGCTCGATCTCCCTCAACTGAGTATGGTAAGTGAAATCGATGTTGATCTATGTGCTATGAAAATCAAAGTTCGTCGAGAGGCGGGGAGGGGGTATGAGATCATCCAATCAGAACTTCCCGCTGTGCTCTCTGTTAAGACGGCTTCAAATGAACCTCGGTTTATGGAATATCCACGCAAGGAATGGGCATTTGGTGAGGCAGAGCTATCAATTTGGGATGCGAACGCCTTGGATGTGGATGAGGATCTGATAGGCGTTGCAGGTTCCCCCACCATTGTCACGGGATTGCGCGAGGCGGAGGTTAGAGAACGCCGTCAGGAATTCCTCCAGGGGACGCCGGAGGAGATTGCCGCTCAGCTTCGATCCATTTTGCTGGAACACCTCTAGGGGCACCTTCTCCACGATCGTGGGACCTTAGACCCCTTCCGGGGGGAAAATTAATACATAATTGACGATGGTAGAGACGTTGCATGCAACGTCTCTACAGGCAACGTTGCTGTACGTGGCTTCTCTACTTGCAACGTCTTTACGAGGATGAGTATTCCATGGATGTAGTTGGGCATGACAATGAACTCGGCGATTTTAACATGGGTATGGTGTTGAGGGATTTCAGACCAATATGGATCTACTGTTTGACCTCATTTATTGAGGACAGGAAATCCTTCATCAATCTTTCCAAAAAAAAGTTTCACTTGGCTCGTACATTTCGTCACGAAATAACCACCTGGGGAGGCATAATCCCAGGAATGGATTCTTGCAGAATCAATTCTGGACCTGCCCTTGAATTTCATGGTCTTTCCCCCTTACGTACCTGCAAATCGTGGAATTACTCCAAGGTATGCAGCATTGTGAAATTGGGTGGGTTCATCGCTCCAACGGGGAAGCTCGCCAGCAGGACGACCTGGTCTCCAGAATTAACGAAATCGGTCTCAAGGCATGCTTTCTGTACGCTCTCGATCATCCCCTCCACGGAGGAAACAATGGGTACGAGATGGGGGATCACCCCCCATATTAGCGGTAGGCGGTGGTAGGTTTCATCCTGCGGTGTGAAGGCGAGGATGGGTGTGTCCGGGCGTGTTTTTGACATCAGGAATGCACTGCGGCCTGAAAATGTGAATACTGCAATTGCCGCGACTTTTCGTTCCTGGGCAAGGGTCCACGCCGCGTTTGTCGTGGCTTGCGCATCGTCGATTGATGCTTCAGTGCCCTTCATAGAATGATAGCCCCATTCACGAGCATGGTGCTCGGCATCGAGAATGATACGCGCCATGGTCTCGACGGATTCGGTTGGATATGCCCCGATGGCGGTTTCACCGGAGAGCATCAACGCGTCGCTCCCATCAAAAACTGCATTCGCAACGTCGGAGGCTTCTGCCCGAGTTGGGCGGAAATTATGGATCATCGATTCCAGCATTTGCGTCGCCGTGATCACATAGCGGTTTGTCTGGAAGGCTTTTCGGATAATCATCTTCTGAATCGACGGGACCCGTTCCGGGGAAACTTCAACCCCCAGATCACCGCGCGCCACCATCACCCCGTCACTGGCGAGCAGGATCTGGTCGAGATTCTCGATCGCGGCGGGGGTCTCCAGCTTGGCGATGACGGGTATACGAGATTTCTCTGGGTCGTATTGGATGATGAGATCTCTTAATTGATCGATATCACCCGCCCTCTGTACGAAGGATAGGGCAACAGCGTCGACTCCCTGCTCGAGACCGAATCTGAGATCGACATGATCCTTCTCGGTCAGTGCAGGAACAGTGAGTTCGACGTCGGGTAGATTGATGCCCTTCCTGCTTCCAAGCGTGCCGCCGATGATGATAGCTGCGTTGATTTCGTTTTGGGAAACATGATGAACCTGAAGTTCAATCCTGCCATCATCGAGCAGGATGCGGTGACCACGTTCCAGGTTTTCAGAGAAAGCAGGAAAATCAACGAAAATCATTCCGGGAGTGACGTTTTCCAAATGGGTTGTAAGAACCACCGAATCATTTGTTTGTAGCTCGATCGTTTTTCCATCTGGAATGACACCCGTACGTATCTTCGGTCCCCGTAGATCTTGAAGAATCGTGATCGGACGATTGATCTCGTGTTCAAGGCTTCGGATGGTTTGAATGACCATGGCATGTTCTTCCAGGTTCCCATGCGAAAAGTTGAGCCTGGCGATCTCCATGCCGGCATCGACGAGCGCACGGATGGCTTCTCGAGAATTTGATTCGGGACCAATGGTCGCGATGATCTTCGCTTTTCGAGTCACAAGTATTTCAATTCGTGAGCCCTTTTATCGAGCTCTTCTTGAAAATCTGGATGGGCGATCTCAATGAGCGCCCTCGATCGTTCCTGGATGGTCTTACCGTATAGATGTGCAACCCCAAACTCCGTGGCCACATAATGGACATGATTTCGGGTCGTGACAACGCCGGCGCCATGCTTCAACATGGGCACAATGCGGCTTATGCGCTCACCGCCTCTGGGTGTTGCAGTCGAGGGAAGGGCGATGATGGGCTTTCCGCCCACGCTGCGAGCGGCGCCGTACACAAAGTCGAATTGTCCTCCAACACCAGAATATAACTTTGGGCCAATGCTATCCGCACAAACTTGTCCGGTGAGATCCACTTCAATGGCCGAGTTAATCGAGACCATCTTCTCGTTTTTTGCGATAATAAAGGGGTCGTTTACGTATTCAGTGGGGTGCAGCTCAACGATGGGATTATCGTCGACAAAATCATAAAGTGCCTGCGTGCCGAGGATGAAACCCGCGACGATTTTCCCCATGTGAAGCGTCTTCTTCTCATTGTTGATCACGCCCTCGTCGATGAGCTTAATGACACCATCCGAGAAAAGCTCTGAATGGACTCCCAAATCCCTTTTTTCTCCGAGGAAATGAAGGACGGCGTCCGGTATAGCGCCAATCCCCATCTGCATTGTGGATCCATCCTCAATTAGGTCGGCGATATTCCTGCCGATGTTCATACTCAACTCACTAACTTCTCCCATGGGCAACTCGGAAAGCGGGTAATCCACCCGAACGGCGTGATCGATTTTTGAAAAGTGAATGAATGAATCCCCCAGAGTCCTGGGCATCTGCTCATTAATCTCCGCGATCACAACCTTCGCCGATTGCGCCGGAGTCTTGACAAGGCCGGCTTCTATTCCCAGACTGCAGAAACCGTGTTCATCTGGAGGCGCGACCTGGATGAGTACGATGTCGAGGGGCAGGTAGCCATCACGGAAAAGGATTGGGACCTCAGATAAAAGACAGGGAGTGAAGTCCGCTCGACCTTCATGTACTGCGTTGCGTACATTTGGGCTGATGAAAAGTGTATTCACACGAAAATGCCCTTCCATCCCCGGCTCAGCATGGGGGGCATCGCCGACGGTGAGGACTTGAACGATTTCGACGTCTTTCAATTCGGGTGCGCGCTCAACCATGGCGTCCAGAAGCATCCTGGGAACGGAACAGTTTCCGGTGAGGAAGATCCTGTCACCGGATTTGATCACACCTGCGGCCTCCTCTGGGCTGGTGATGCGGGATTCAAACTTGGAAAGCCAGCTCATGTGGAAGCCTCCGCTCCATCGCCAAGGCGCATCAAGTTGATCGGCTTTCCGGCTCTGGTTGTAACCCCCCGTCCGAGCGCAGCATTTATTTCAATGGCCTCGTCAATTCCCTGTTGAGCGATCAACTCCAAATATGGATAGGCGCCCATGAAGAGCGCATACGTCGCCGATCGACCAAGTACGCCGGGCATATTGGGTACACAATAATGGATGATGCCTTCCTCTACGAAGGTTGGACTTCCATGATTCGTGGGGCGCGAGGTTTCGATACAACCGCCCTGATCGATGCTCATATCGATGATCACAGATCTGGGTTTCATCGACGCCACCATCTCTCTTGTAACAACGGTTGGGGCAAGGCTGCCGGGTACGAGTACGGCGCCCACGAGCAGATCTGCGAATGAACAGGCACGTCGTATGTTGTAAGGCGTTGAAAGCATCGTTACGAACGGGTATCTTGATCTGGATTGGATCGATTGAAGTCGTTTCAGGTTAATGTCCAAAATTGTCACGTGAGCACCGACGCCGGCGAATGTCATGGCTGCCGTGCTGCCAACGATACCGCCGCCAATGATGACGATCTCGGCCGGGGGAACGCCGGCGACTCCGCCAAGCAGGATGCCGCGGCCACCTTGATCGGTTTGGAGGAGACCGGCGCCTACCTGGACGACCATTCGGCCGCCAATCTGGCTAAGGGGGGCCATGATTGGCTTGAAGCCGTCTTCATCTTCTACCTGCTCGTATGCAATCGATGTGATTTCATGTTCAAGAAGCAGGTCGATCTTGTCCTGTCGGGCTGCAGCGATATGGAGAAACCCTGAGATGCACTGTCCTTCCTGCATCATCCGAATTTCCGAGAGCGTTGGACGCGTAAATTTTAATACCAGGTTGGCACGACCGAAGACTTCGTCCGTCGAATACACAATGTCCGCGCCGGACTTAAGATAATCCTCGTCCGTGAAGCCCGCTCCTTCACCTGCACCTGTTTCTACATACACCTGATGGTCGTGCTTGCGAAAGAGATCCACGCCGGCAGGAGGCAGTCCGACTCGATATTCAAATGGTCGTCGTTCCTTGGGGACGCATATGTTCATCGGTATACCTCTCCCTGGCATGTTTCAAACTTGATCACTCTAAATGTATAAATATGGCTTCAAGACTCGTTTGAAAGGAGCTGCCTGCAGCAGTATAGCACAGGGTGTCGAAGTGATTATAAATCTTAAAATCCACTTATTCGGGGCGTGGATCCGGTTGAGTCTTTGGGTTTTCCCCCTTTTCTTCCACGGCGACCAGAGCAGGAGGGACGGGAGGTCTCAGCCAATATAACCAACCCCGTGTGCGGGCGCGTTGGGTGGGTTTCCGATCGAAGCCCCCAGAGATCAGGGATAGGATCAGGATGAGTGCGCCCAGCCATTGAAATCCCGTGAGGCTCTCTCCGAGCAGCAGGAAGGAAAAGAAAATTGTAACCACCAATTCTCCCAGACCAATGAGCGATGTCTGGATCCCCCCGATGAACTTGACGCCGGCGAATAATGTGAGTCGTGAGATAAAGGTCACCGCGGTGAGGAGCATGATCGGCTGCACGGCGTCCGCGGGGATTGGTATGAGCGGTTGTGATCCCAGCAGGAAAGCCACCAGGACGACCGCAGTCATGGCCAGGAGGGTATAGAGGGTTACGGTTGGTGCAAAT
>CAZMZL010000085.1:0-11931 GCA_964570595.1 uncultured Anaerolineaceae bacterium
AGCGGTAGTGTTCCGAATCCTGGTTAACCCGAAACAGGATCCCGTACTCATCATCCCCCGTGCAAACTTCAGCCCGAACGCTGACTTCAAAAAGGAAATCCCCGGCGAGGAGATCGGGTTCAATCGCGGTGATGAATTTGCCGGGTTGTCTAACCGCAAGGCTGAACCGGCCATCCATAATGCCGCTGCCGCCAAAGTCCACTTCGGGACTTTCCCAACCGCGATCCTGGTCGAATTTGTCCTCGAGCAGGAGCCCCGCGAGCCCGGCGATGATGTCGGGGGTGGGTGTTGGACTCGGCTCCGGGGTGATCGTGGCTGTGGGGATGAGGGTTGGGAAGGCAATCGTAGGGCTTGGGGTGATCGATGGCGAGGCGGGTGGTGGTGCCTGCGGTTCCGTGCCGGCGCATTGAGTCAGAAAAGGCGTAAGAACGAACAGCACGAACCCACCCAAAATTGCCGCATGATGGCGGCCGCCTGGCGGATTCCTTTTTAGTTCTTTCACCGAAAATTTGGTGGTCGATAACGAATCGTGTCGCATAGGTCCAATTTTACCGCTGTAGGACGGTGAGATGTGTCCCGTTATGAGGATACATCATAATCCAGTTGATTCCGTTACGAATCTATCTGTCAGGGAAACTCGATCTACTGAGAGATATACCAGAGTTCAAAATCGTCGAAATAAACCGTGAGCCCCGGGGTTTCTACGGCATTGGCATAGAGACCATAGTTCCCGGAGAAAAAAGCGAAGTCATCAACTTCTTCAAGAAAATCGCCATTGACGAAAAGTGCGAGGGTTGAGCCGTCCGCGAGGAAACCGAGACGATTGATCTCGTTGGCTCCAGAGCGGATATGCACGGACGGGGTCCACTCGATCAGGGTTTGGATCGACCCAGAAAACAGCTTGCGTAATCGGTAGGCGCCATCGCAGGAGATTTCGAAGGCATATCCGCTATTCCGATTTTCGCTATCCACCCTGACCGCGATGCCGTAGCTGTCCTTCCCTGAACATTCTCCAATTTCGCCGGCAACCTCAGTATATATGTTTCCCGCGTCCAATTCCGGTTTGGTCGTGCTCCACCAGAGAAATGTATCCGGAAGATAATCTGTCGCCCGGAGACGGTCGTCATCCCAAACATTAAGGGCTCCCTCGAAGTTCGGACCGACCCAGGTGAGATTGGAGGAGAAGTTATCGCGATAGGATGGCGCCGCGAGATTGAGCCCGTAACGCGGATCGGAAGTCGGGAGTGGCGGGATCGTCGCCGTGAGCGTGGGACCGACTGTGGCGGTCGGCGTGGGCGAGGGGGTGGGGGTGTGAGGAACCGTGGCTGTGGGAGGCGAGGTGGCGCTCGGGGGAGATGTGGATGAGGGAAGACGGGACGCCACCGCAGCTATCTCGGTGGGTGGCGTCCCTGCTATGGGTGCTGGTCGGGTGCAGGCTCCTGTCGTTAGCAGCATGGCCAGCAGGAGGCCCGGCCCCGTGATTCGTCTCATGGAATGAAGGGGATGTGCCAGAAGGCAAAGTCATCAAACTCGGCGGTGAGATCAAAGGTTTGCGCGGCTTGCACATATGCTGCGAAGGAGCCGTATGTGTCGTAATAGTTGCTGTCGTAGAATTCACCCACCGGGTAGCCGTTGATGAAGAAATAGAACTTGCCCTGGTAGCCCCAGATCCCCAGCCTGTTCACGGCATCCATGCCCGTGTTGATGACATCCGATGGCGTCCAGTCGATTAAGGGCTCGGGGTGCTTGCCCTGGCGATGATGCAGGAAGCGCCACGAACCGTCACAGGATGTTTCGAGCGCATATCCGCTGGGCGTCCTATTGGGATCGATGCGGATGACGAGCCCAACGGCATCCTTGCCGATGCAATCGCCATTGATCGCATTGATTTCAGCGTATGTATTACCGGATTGGAAGGCATTGTAGGACCAATAGACTGCGTTGTCTTCAGGTGTATAGTCCTTGGCATGCAGCGTTCCATCGCCTACGAAGTAAGCTCCATAACCCTCTGAATCATAGTCGTACCATTCATCGGGCCGATCGAGGTAATCGAAGTGATCTGGACTTCCCAGATCGAGAATCGCTCTCGGATCATCTTCGGATGTCGTGTGGAACGGCGTGGGGGTCGGTTCCAGTACAAGACGTCTGGGACCGGTCGGCGTAGGTTCAGCCTCGTCGCCGGCTGCATCCTCGGCCTCGACTTCTTTTGGCTGTTCGGCGACCTCATCGACCGCGACTGGCGGCGCCGTGCCAGCGACGACGGCCGCGGATGGCGCCTCGTCCCCATCCCCAACAAGGCTTGAGATCACGATATACCCCACTGTGATGATGAGCAATACCGAAATGACGATCAACGCGATTCGTTCTGGTCCGATTTTCTTTCCTTCTTCGTTACTCATGTCATTCCCTCCTTGTGGTTATGGCGTGAGCATGACCTTGCCGGATTCTCCAGATGCCATGGTCTCGAATGCCTGGTCATATTCATCGAGTTTAAAATGGTGCGTCACCAACGGCGTCAGATCCACCGCACCTGAGCGGATCAAGCCCCGGGATTGGTACCAGGTTTGCCACAATTTCCGACCGCTTATGCCCAATACAATTGCGGCTTTGAAGATGATGTGATGATTCCAGTCAAACTTGAATGGGCCCGGCGCGACTCCCAGCAATGCCGCTTCACCGCCGGGTTTTAACAGCGAGAAACCCTGATCGATGGCGGATGGCACACCTGACATCTCGAGCAGCACATCTACACCTTCGCCATCGGTAGCATCGAAGACGAGATCGAGAACAGGATCATCCTGAGCATGCAGGGCAAGATCGGCTCCCATACGGTGTGCGAAGTCGATACGGTACGCGCTTACATCGGTCGCGTAGATCGCCCGTGCTCCTATGGCCTTCGCGACGGCGATGGTCATCAACCCGACCGGGCCACAGCCGGTCAAGAGAACTTTTTTTGCCCGCAGATCCACAGAGAATGCGGTATGAACGGCGTTGCCAAAATTCTCTTGTAAGACTGCGATCTCGAGGGGGAGGTCTTTTGGATTGGTCCATGCATTTTGTGCAGCGATGGCAATGTACTCGGCGAAGCCGCCATCGTGGTCAACCCCGATGAGTTTGGTGTTTTCGCAAATGTGCCCCATCCCCGTTCGGCAGTAGGCGCAGTTGTTGCAGATGACGTGGGATTCCAGGGAGACAAAATCGCCGACATTGTGATCGCGAACCATTTCGCCGCGTTCGACAATCTTCCCGCATACTTCATGACCCACAATCAGGGGAGGGTGGACTCGACTTGCGGCCCAATCATCCCAGTTGTAGATGTGCAAATCAGTGCCGCAAATGGAGGCGGCCTGGACTTTTACCAAAACTTCATCAGGTTCGATCGATGGAATGGAGACGTTTTGCATCTCGAGGCCGGGTCCGGCGTTCGCTTTAACGACAGCTTTCATAGACCCCTTCATCCGAACGATTCCCTCCATGGTTCTTGGCTGATAAGATGCAGTATAGCATGAAGGAACTGTCGATTTTCAATCATACTCATAATACGTTTGTCATGGCCCGAGAGTACTAATGCTCAGGGATCGCAGGATGTCCGCCCGTTAAAACCTGCATGTCTAAAATACCGGGTCGATCAGCGAGGCTAACGTAAATATCTGCGGCGCCTTCGCGATCGAGAGCCACCATACGCCCCGGCGGGCCATGGATAAGTGTGAAGTGGATGAGCCTTGTTGAGGGAGCAGAGGCGTGATGATGGTGGGATTGGCCATCGTGATTGGATTTGGGGAGGGGCGGGAACAACAATCCGTGATTGCGCCCGATGTTTACGAACTCAGTCCAGATTTCAGGTCAAGTCCATCAGGATGATCGAAGTGGATCCTGTCAGCAAACGCACGTCCAATACTCTCGAGCAGGTCGATGGCCCAGATCGCGTCAAGCCCGATCCTGGTGACATCGACGTCTTCGGGGATGCTCACGCCCAACATCTTCATCACATCCGGGGCAAGATCAAGTTGATAGCGGCGTAGATCCAGCCTGCCCGTCGAATCATATTCTGTGTGGGTGACGTATTGTTGCCAATCCGAGGCATCTTCAAGCAGCTCGGTGAGCACCCAGCCTCCCCACTGGACAATGTTCGCATTTTCAGCATCGATGCGATGCGGGCGTCTACCTGTTCCAAACGACAGCATGAGAGTCTCGCCAGGAGGATATCTTCCCGACGAATAGTGGATCGCTTCTACCGCAGCATGATAGGATGGATTTCCGGCCACGCCGACTCCACCATCGACCCAGGTATGGCGCAGGCCCCTCACTTCCGCGCGATGCGACGGCAAATATGTGGGGGCTGCAATGCTGGCAAGGATTGCGTCTTTCAGGCGTAAGGTTCCCCATAAACAGGCGTTTCCTGGTGCATCGCGGACGAAGAAATCGGTTCTGCTCGTTCCGGTGTTCTTCGCGGTTATGAGCAGGTCGATGGGGAGCTGATTTAGCTCCCGATCAGCGCCGAGCTCGCTGAGTGTCTCCGAGATGAACGCATTGCTATAGCGGTGGTTCCCGCCATTAAGGATTACCTCCCATATGGGCAAGCGCTTAAAAGCTTTTCGAGCCATATCTTTGTAGAGTGCGAGGAGGCCTCTTGCACTGATGCCCAGGGCTATTCCTCCCGCGATGATGGCTCCAGTGGATGTCCCGGCGACCATATCGAAGATCTCGTGGGACGGTTTGCCTTCAAGGGATTCCAGACGTACAAGACAAGCGAGGGGGATAATGCCTCGAATTCCACCACCGTCAATGGAAAGAATAGATTTCACAATTTGTTCCCCTTGTGTGTGATCTTACATTTATGTTGCAGGAAGGGTGCCGTCGCAATCCTGGATGTAGGCACCTTCGTAGCCGAACACATCCAGGAACTGCTCGCAGATTACTCGCTGTATCGTTGGCGACTCGGGCAGCGGGATCAGTAAATCTGCAAGTGCGATTTGAGCGTAATCTGCCAGACCACAGGCGATGATGCCATCCCAGAATGACATGTCTGGATCGACATTCAATGCGAATCCGTGACGGGTGATTCCACCAGTGTCGACCTTAACACCGATGGAGGCAATTTTCGAAGGTGAAGTGGGTGGTGAACAGGAATACCGTGTGGCAAAACCCGGTTGGATCCACACACCGGTGAGACCGTCGATTCGACCACTCTCGATCCCGATTTGGGTAAGAGATCGAATGAGGACGGTTTCAAGCTTTCTGAGATATCCCACATAATCCGCTCGCGGAATACGCCCATCCCATGAGATGTGTTCGAGTGGGATGAGTGGATAGCCTACCAATTGACCAGGACCGTGGTAGGTCACATCTCCTCCTCGATCAATCCAATGGACTGCTACACCTTTCTCTTGAAGTTCTTGTTCCGATAAAAGCAAATTTGTCGGATCAGCGCGTCTTCCAAATGTATAAGTGTGAGGATGTTCGAGGAGCAGGAATGTGGGAGGTCGCACTCCGGCAGCGATCTCGGTTGCGAATCTTTCCTGTAAGCTCCACGCCTCTTTGAAAGAGATCCTTTCAAGAATGTGGATTTCACATGGCTTGGCTTTCATGAAAAGAAAAATTCTCCCGATACCTTAGCCGGGTGAAGAGCTTGCTTTTCGCAATCGAAAGCAGGTTTTATGATTAAGGCCCAGTTTATGACTTGAAGCGAAAGAATCAGCTATTCCATACCCCACCTGCGCGGGGTGGTGAGCGTCGGACCCAAAAATAACCCAGCGACCTCCCTCTTCAAGATACCAACGGAGAATCTCAGGGGAGGGGCATGTCTCTCCAATGGAACGCCGAAGCGTGCTCGTGTTTATTTCAATAGCCAGATCCCGATCGGCGCAGATGCGCAGCACTTTGCGAATTTCAACCTCAAATCGCCGAGCATCATAAGCCCCAAGGAATTCAATCCCCCGGCGTTTGACCACATCGAGATGCGCCAGGACATCAAAATTTCCTTCTTCGGCGAGCTTGGTGAGCTCCCTGAAGTAGCGTGCATAGGCGTCGCCGCCCATCGACTCGAAGAAGGCATCATCAAATACATTAAGACCATCAACCCAGTGGAGGGAACCGAGGGCGTAATCCCAGGGGTAGGCGTCGAGCAAGTCCCGGATCTCTCGAGGGAAGATATGGGGTTCCCCAAGTTCGACCCCTGCTCGGATGGTTAACGACTCACCAAACACGTCCCGGCAGTGATTGAGCTCATCCCACCACGGCTCAGCCTGGAAGAATGCATAGCAGGGATCGTCAGGGAACAGATCGAAGTGCTCGGTGAAACCGATTTCCGAGACCCCTTGCTCGAGTGCGGCGCGGCACATCTCGATCATGGATACTTCACAGTCACAGGAAAAATTGGTGTGAATATGATAGTCCTGATGGATGATGTGGTTTGTCATTGCGGAACATGTCCCATATGCAATCCGTTCGTTTGAAGTGAAAAATGCCTGAAATCTCAATTTTCAGGGGCAACTCGTGTGAAATATCGGTCGACCCACTGGATCGCCTGACCCGGCAAAGGAGGCATAGCTCTTGCATATATTATAGCCTTAAGGGATGTTCAACAGGTAAAATCTAAACATGCTATCCACGGTGCAGGTCATCAGGCGCAGGCGCAGGTGGGGGAGAGGCCGATCAGGACGAACTCCGGGGAGTATCCTCCTGATAGGTGTGGCGATTCTCATTACACTACTGGCGGGTTTTTTGGCGCTGGTCACATCGGCGGTTTATTCCGAATATGTGGCTGCTCTCCCGGCAGGCGCCGACATGAGTAAGATCTTTGGCCCCATCGGCAATGAAGCCTTTGTGCCGGTGCAAGTCTATGATCGTACGGGTACCGAATTAATCGTAGAACTTTCGAATCCTGTGGCTGAGCAGAGGCGCTGGTATTACCTCGACCCTGCCGGTCCCCTCACGATTCCACCGCATGTAATTCAATCTACGATCGCCAGTCTTGATGAATCGTTTTGGACAAATCAGGGATATTTGGGTGAAGAATTGTGGGGGGCGTTGTTGGCAAGATCAAACCTTACAGGAGCGCCTCGCGAGAGCAGCACAATCACCCAGAAGCTTGTTGAAGCGCAGCTTCTTGCTTTGGATCCTTCTCCGGACGGTCTTCTGAAAAGATCCTTGCAGACCGCCTTTTTGTCGGAGGATCTCATCGGTAGGTATCCAAGGGAAAAGATACTTGAGTGGTATCTCAATAGCGCGAATTATGGGGAGCTTGCCTTCGGAATCGATGCCGCGGCTCTGGTGTACTTTGGTAAACATGCGTCTGAATTAACGCTTGCAGAATCCTCCCTCCTGGCGCCGATACCCCTGAATCCTGCTGTGACGCCTTTCAGCTCGCTGGAGCAATCTAAAGAACATCAAGTCGACACCCTCCTTGCCATGGTGGATCTGGGCATGATTGACGAACAACAAGCCGAGGCGGCCATCTCTGAGGAGATTATCTTGAATGACCCGGAAGCCGAGGAAGATACGGACGACGAGGCTTTAAAATCATTTCTTCAAGCCGAGCTCGAGGAATTGCTTGGCGCGCATGCCGTCGGTCGTTCCGGATTGAGAGTTACATCAACTCTGGAATATGACTTACAACTGCAGGCCGATTGTGCCCTGCGCACCCATGAGGCTCGGCTCAACGGCGCCTCGGGGGCATCCGTCGAAATCTCCGCAGATGGTTCCCCGTGTGTCGCCAGTGGATTGCTGCCACCATTACGCCCGGGAGATGCCGAGGTAGATCATCAAGTTGATGAATTCAGCAGCATTGTCCTTGATGCCTCGACCGGGGAAATCCTTAGTCTCGTGGGAGCGGTGGAGCAGCCCCATGAAGTTGGATCTGCTATTGTCCCGTCCATCTATCTTACAGCCTTTACGCAGGGTTACTCACCGGGGACTATGGTGCTGGATATCCCGGATTCTGATCCCGCTCAACCAGGCACAGAGGATGCCGCGCTCAACATCCGCGGGCCAGTCAGGATGCGAACCGCACTCGCCAATTTGTTCTCCTTCGCCGCGGACAGAACCTTGCGACTGGTGGGAACAGGACGAGTCCTGAACACGATGAGATCGCTCGGAATCAAACCCGAATTGGAACTGGACGATCCGAAGGAATGGGGAATCGAGAACGACGGCATACGCGTCTCGCTGTTGGATCTATCGTTTTCCTATTCTACGATCGCAAATATGGGCAACCTCATCGGTCTCGCTCGGGGAAATGAATCGGATTTTTCAAACGGGCTTGAGCTGAAACCAACCGTGATTTCGGAAGTAGAGGATTCTCAAGGCAATCTTGTGTATCGGTTTGAACCTCAAACGAAAGCCGTGCTGAGCGCTCAATTAGCGTATTTGCTCGCTGATATTTTGAGTGATGATGCCGCTCGATGGCAAACCCATGGGCAATCCAATCCTCTTGAAATCGGTCGTCCGGGAGCGGCCTTTTCAGCGTCGACCGCCGATGAGCGGGATTTCTGGACGATCGGCTTTACTCCTTCGCACATCGTTGGGGTTTGGGCCGGGAATCCCGATGGCGGCGCAACAAAGGGTGTGACCACGCTGAATGGCAGCGCACCAATCTGGCATGCGCTTATTCAGTATGTCACCAAAGATCTGGCGCCGGATAGCTGGGAGATGCCGGCGGGGATCAACAGGATGGAGGTGTGCGACCCTTCTGGTCTTCTTCCGACGACGTACTGTCCCTCCATCGTGCAAGAGATCTTCATTCAAGGGACGGAACCCACACATACCGATCATCTCTATCAGCCGTTCGAAATAAACAAAGAAACCGGAAAATTAGCTACGCTCGGAACTCCAGCGGGGTTGATCGAAGAGCGCGTTTATCTGGTTCCACCCGCTGAAGCAGCCGCTTGGGCGGATCTGTTGGGGTTCGAGAGCCCGCCGACGGAGTACGATACGCTTCAACCCGGTGGAATGACATCGGAAGGGGTCTCCATCCATACGCCAACATCTTTTGATTTTGTCCAAGGCGAGGTTGTGATACGTGGATCGGTCGATCCTCCAAATCTGGCTTACTTCCGACTCCAATACGGTGCAGGCTTGAATCCTACGGAGTGGGTACAGATAGGCGTCGACAACGAATCGGCTGTCCAGAATGGCCGCCTGGGAACCTGGGACACGGATGGGCTGAGCGGTTTGTATACGTTGCAACTCGTCGCCGTGGATGATGAAGATCAGATCCGTCGCGCCGCCGTTCATATCACTGTCGATCAAACACCTCCAGAAATTGAGATCATATTTCCGGAAGTGCTCACCAATCTTGAAATGGAAATTGGCAGCGAGATGATTGTTCAAGCCGATGTGCGTGACGAATTTGGCCTTGTCGAAGTCATCTTTTATATGGACAATGCTGAGATCGCGAGGAGCAGTGCTCCGCCATACTCCCTGCGTGTTCCGATCGCCATGCGCGGATCGCATCAACTGCTGATTCGTGCTGTCGACCGGGCGGGGAATTGGTCGACAAGCGTCCCGATTGATTTTCTTGTCCGATAACTTGACGATATTCAATAGGGGACCCTCACCCCAACCCCTCTCCCTGAAAACAGGGAGAGGGGCTATTCCTTAACCAGAGAACATGCTCGTGTTCGAGGGTTGGAGAGGTTTCATATAAAAGGTTAGCTTGAAACTTAAACCCTCCCAAAGGTGATATCTGGATATCCGATGCTGTTTTATTATTCAACATTCGGGAGGATGGAATCACGGCCAACGCCGCATGGACGGGCGTTCTCCTAGATAAGGTTGCTACCTGCACGAGGGGTGCCAATCCGCTGTGGAACCACTCGCCAAGACATTCCTGGACGTCGCCCGGAGCCCAACGTTCAGGCCGGAGCAATATGGCACCCTCTCACCCCAACCCCTCTCCCTGAAAACAGGGAGAGGGGCTATTCCTTAACCAGAGAACATGCTCGTGTTCGAGGGTTAGAGAGGTTTCATATAAAAGATTAACTCGAATCCCACAATGACACGCCATGGGCCCCAATTAATCGCGAGGACGATCTCGCGCCAGCTCACGGTGCGGGGGTGGCACTGGGGAGGGGTGTGGCGATCGCTGTGGGGCGTGCCATGGGGCACAGCCCCGGAATAGCACCCGAGGGTGCACCCCCGGCGATCGAGCGACAGGTGTTATCGATCTCCACAAGTCCCAGCGTAGGATAGTGACGACTGTATCCAAGAGGCGAGCCGGCTTCTTCGATTGTATACAGATCGTTGTAATCGAAGTACTCGGGGTGGAGCGGACCTCCGATCGCCCAGGCGCCCCATGCAAAATGCCATCCACGATTCAACAGCGATTGCTTCACTGCAAACTGGAGAGAGGAATTCTCCCCGGGCCGCTGCCGAACCCATGCGGTATCTGGATCGAGCCCGGTGACTTCTCCAAATATCAAGGTGTCGTAGCCATCTCCTGGGCGATCATCGGAGAGAATGGGCACCTCGCCACCGACGTCACCGTTCGTGTCCGTGTAGATATCGACGCCTTCCCTGGACCAAATCGTCGAAGATGGGAAAGCGGAGGCGATGAGCAAATCTCCTCGTCCATCAAAATTCTGATCGATCTCGACGCCGTAATACACCTCCTGCCAGGAATAGGGCGCACCTACGAGATCGATGGTGAAATAGATCCACGGAGGGTCCAGGCTGATCTCCGCCCCGGGGTTGATATCAACATAGGGCTTATACGTCAGGGCTCTTGAGGAGTGAGGGCGTTCAAACAGATTGCCTTCGAAGTAGTCGCCAATCGTTCGTTTCTCGTCTGCCAATGCCGCCGAAGATGGATCCGTCATAAAGCTGGCTGGGCCGAAAGGTTCCCTCGGGGTGAGCCGGAACGCCGACAACGGCGTCGGTGAAGGGGAAGGTGTTAGAGACGGATCAGCGGCGATGATCGGCGGCGTCGCGGTTAATGGTGACGGGGAGAGTTGCTCGGGAAGCGCAAGTTGACTGGCAACGGCTTCCAGCGTGCCGGAGGGGACCACGCGTGCGCCTCCCTCTCCAATCGAGCAACTGGTCAGCAACAACATCGTGCCTGCGATGGCTTGAGTGATATACATTGTGGCTGCCCAACTCGGTTTCTTCATGGTTTCGATATCGTGTCTGGTTGGTGGATTTCAACCGACGGGTCACATTGACCGCACATCCATGTCCCCTGGTGACGTGATTATAGAGCATGGTTGGCTTCTTGTGGAATTCGAGTGGATTGGGTTGAGTACGAAGGATAATAAAAACTTCCCGGGTGCAAGACAAACCCGGGAAGTCGAGTTCATTCTAACTACGGAGTCAGCAGACCCATGTGTCCCCTCCGAAGTTTATGCCCGTCTTATTTTCACCGGCACCTAGGTTGACGTTTCTCTCACCGCTGGCAGGGGCTGTGGCATTCCATCCACCACAGCCCTGTTCTACAACAGAGACACAATAGGTCCCCGCGCTGAGGCCCGTGAAGCTGTAAAAGCCGTTGGATGGGCTCGTTGTGGAGGCGATTACGCCGGAGCTGCAGCTCCCTGCGTGGAGTTGGACGGTGACTCCTCCAATGCCGCCCGGAAAACCTGGGCGGTAAACGCGTCCAGCGATTGAGCTGGGAGCCGTCGTCGCTGTTGGAGAGGGTATTGGTGTTGGCGTTGGGGGAAGCGGGCACATGCCGAGGTAGTTTTGAGTTGGATCGAAGTCATACGTCCAGCGACAGGTGTTGTCTACGGAAGCGAGCTGGTTGAGCGGATAGTAGCTGCTGTTCGACACCGGCGAGCCAGCGTCCGCGACGAGGAAGCTGTCGTTGTAGTCCATCATCGAGGGATCGCGATCCCCTTCTTCAGCCCACGGCCCCCACAGGAATTCGTTGTCCGAACCGATCAGCGAAAATTTGAAGGCCAACTGAACTCTGTCCGCATGGGAGGGGTCCCGTCGGAT
>CAZMZL010000086.1:0-11868 GCA_964570595.1 uncultured Anaerolineaceae bacterium
GCCCCCTAATTACAGGATTCGAACGAATAACCTCTGGATCCTAGGTTCGAATCCGGAAAGTGCCGGCATGGATCGAGACAGCTCAGAGAAAACAAGTTCATATCCCCGTGTTTTAGGAATCTATGGCTGGTTAAGTGTTGCACTATTGAGTTGAATCTACGATTAATAACAAATTGCTTTATCCTCAAATTGAGTTCCAGCATGGTTTAATGCACGTAAATCTTGTCTCAGGGCATACTGCTCCTTCAACGAGACTGCCTGGCGGCTGATCAAGGTCAAGTCGTACATGGGTCGAACAATATACGAGTTTTGTCAATACCAAGTGAACCTTATTCGTAAGAAATACGACGAAACGTATTTTGAAAATATCTTCATCAATAGATCCTCCCATTCACAAAGATACCGGAAACGATTGGAAGAGATCCTCGCCCATAAGCAATCGGTCAGGTTGCTTGAAATCGGCTTTGGGCAAGGGGATTTTCTCGAATTGGCTCAAGGACACTTCGATGTAGAAGGGATGGACATATCAAAGTATGCAGTTAAAACCATCGAAGACGGTCTAAAGGGAAGGTGAAACAAGTCGATATTATTGAAGAGGAACAACCGCCTCGTAGGCGATATGATATGATCGTAGTGTTCAATATCTTGGAGCACTTGGAACGACCAGGAAAAGTCATAGAAAAATTTTCCAAGAGCTTGCGAGAAGGGGGTTTATTCATGGGGTCAGTTCCGTTCAATGCCGGCTTTTTGGGAAAGGTTCATACTGCACTTACGAATGTGTTCGATAAGACACATGTTTCGACATACTCACCGCAGCGCTGGTTGGCTTTACTTGAGCGCGCCGGGTTTCGTGATGTTCAGATATTTGGAGAAACCTTGATCGGGGGTAGGGAGACTATTTACCTGAAGCATCGGTTTTGGAGACCTCTGTGGTTCAACATGATGTTTTCATGTGAACGGTAATCCAGGTATCGATATCCCTGGTTTCTGATTCGACCGTGTGCTGAATAACTCCCTACTGTTGGAGATGTTTATGTAAAGGAAGTCGATCTTAATGACTGGAAGAAGTGTTTCGTCTATCTCACACATTCCTTGGCATTAAGTGTGACGATCCCCTTAAAGGGTGTCGATATAAATTGAACAGAATCTATGACCAGCAGTTCTATTGTTGGCCAAATATAATAGGAGTAAATATCGATGGATGAATTTCTAACGCAATTTTTAGAGACGCTAGGTGGCTACTTACCGAGCGTATTGCTTGCTGTTGCAATCCTCGTAGTAGGATGGTTAATAGCAAAGATCGGCGCTGCCATTACACGTGGTTTGTTCAAGCGCGCAAAAGTCGATGAGAGGATCGCAAAAATGACGCGATCCGAAGACGACGTTGAATCAGACAAGGTTCAGGTTACACGCTGGGCTGGAAGGGTAGTGTATTACTTCATCATGCTGTTTGTGGTGGTAGCCTTTCTCCAGGCGTTAAACCTTTCCGTCGTAGCCGAACCGTTCAACCAACTCTTAAATCAAGTCCTCTCATACATACCCTTGCTTCTGGCGGCAGGCGTACTGCTTCTCGTAGCCTGGATCACAGCCAGCTCACTTAAATTCGTAATCGTGCGTTTTCTGCGGGCTGCCAAGGTAGATGAACGATTGTCAAGTGAGGCTGATATCGAGGTCTCCGAGGAAGTTTCCTTGAGCGTCACACTCGGCAATGTGGTCTACTGGCTTGTCTTCCTGCTCTTCCTCCCGGCGGTATTAGGCGCACTGAACCTGCAAGGATTGCTTCAGCCGGTGCAAGGGATGGTTGACGAGATCCTTGGGTATGTGCCGAACATCCTCGCTGCTGGGCTTATCTTGTTGATAGGCTGGCTTGCGGCTCGTATTGTTCGCCGGATCCTGACGAGCCTTCTGATTGGCATTGGTGTGAATCGCCTGGGTGAGCGGACAGGGCTTGATAAGGATGCAATGGGGGGACAAGGACTCTCAGAGGTGATTGGCACCATCGTCTATGTGATGATCCTCATTCCGATCGCGATCTCTGCGTTGAACGTCTTACAGATCGAAGCGATCTCTGATCCGGCTTCTCAGATGTTGGCTTCCATTCTCATTGCCTTGCCAGCTATCTTCGGAGCTTTCCTGCTCATCGCTGTTGCATACTTTGTGGCCAAGTTGGGGGGCACTTTCATAACGAACCTGCTCACAGGGTTCGGGTTCAACAAAGTCCTGAGCTGGATTGGGCTTGGTGGCGAAGACGTTGAAGGTCGTCGAACGCCTTCAGAAATCGTTGGCTACCTTGTGATGGTAGCGATCATGTTCTTTGCCGTCATCGAATCCGCCAACCTCTTGGGGTTCTCAATCCTTGCAGAGCTGGCGTCGCAGTTCTTGATCGCAGTCGGGAATGTGCTGCTTGGTTTAGTAATCCTCGGCTTTGGCCTCTACCTGGCTGGTTTGGCAGATAGCATTATCCGTGACACTGCGGGGTCACATGCAAATGTGCTGGCGCCGACCGCTCGTGTGGCGATTACTGTCTTCGCCGCCGCCCTGGGACTGCGTCAAATGGGGATCGCCGAAGACATCGTCAACCTGACCTTTGGGATTGTATTGGGTACTTTCGCTGTGGCTGCAGCATTGGCATTCGGCCTTGGAGCCCGGGACATTGCCGGGCGTGAGTTGGAACAATGGCTGGAATCGTTTCGAGATTCTGAATGATCCCAAGAACAAGGTAGAAACTAAACTGCTATTCTAGTGATGAGGACCTGCCCTCTTGTGGCAGGTCCTTGTCTGTGCGCCAGGCAGGGGCGTTAACTAGAGGGTGAAAGACCCTTACGGAAGTTTATCGCACCAACCGTTAGCTGAAGGCAAGGGCGTCGTCGCGAGGCGGGGTCTGAAGGAAGCCGTAGGTACACCTGCGCGTTGAGGGACACGAACCCTATCAGAGGATGTGAGGTCGGGCGAGTTAGCATATGACAACAAGGCCCGATGCGATCAAGCACCTTAGCGGGAGGGGTGATAATTTCTGCTCTATATGGCCTCCTCGATGCAGAAGACCCAATTCGTAATTATGAACTGTCAATGGACGACTCGCGTGATGGAGTCGGGCGACTGTATACGTGGTGGAAACGTAGACGGATGGGACAGATTGTTAGTGCAAATATTCAATATATTATGTCTCGTATCGTTCATGACCTTCTCCCTGGCAACTACCGAAAAGCCCTAGCACCATGGCCGCCAGATCTACCCGGAATTTGCATCAGACAGACCACATATCCAGGGCAGGGAAGCGGATCTATTTATCGTCGCGGGGATGATCTTCAGAGGCTATTACTCAATGAGTGATACTTTTCTAGCATGATGAAGCTAGGAGAGGGTAATCCCAAAGTCGATTATAAAGTAATTGGTACTGGAACTGGGCCAGCATGTAATTCATTGGCGATAAAGCAAATCATATGTTTGAAAGGCAAGTCGATGACCATAGCGGAGATCCATGGGAAGATATCGCACACAGGAAGAAATCTCAGTGAGAAGATGGAGGATTTACTGACATCGGATGTCTTCTCCGCGTGTAGATATGTTCGGCCAGAGATCCTCCTTATCCCGTTCCTTGGGACTGCAAAAACAGTAGACGGTCAGTTGCTTGCAGACCTGCTGCCTAGTGATGACATCCGAGTGAAATATCATTTCTGGCCAATGCTTTCGGCATCGGAACCCGATCTTGTAATTGAAATCAATCTGAGCTACATCATCATGATGGAAGCGAAATATCTAAGTGCTGTCGATTGGTCAAAATCAGACCCCCGGGACGTAATGGGTTCATCTATCCCTCACAATCAGCTGGAGCGACAACGGTATGATTTGCAAAACATTGAACGATACCTGAAAAAATCTCCAGAATCGGGAACACGAAAATTTCAACTATTGATCTCAGCACATCGTTCGATCCCTTCTGAAGGAATCAACAAACTAAGCAGACCCAAAGAAATCTTCTGGACTAATTGGCACTCTCTCTTTGACATACTTGTAACAGTGGGGGATCCAAATGCACAAGAGAAACTTGTTCTCGAGGATTTAATGTGCTTGCTCAAGAGGAAGAACCTCAGGAAATTTTCAGGGTTTCCAGAAACCCAATTGGTCTGGGAACTCATATCAGATGCGGTTTATAGGCCAAAAATGCGAAAGAAATTGGGGGCTGGCGACATTAATTTGGTAACTATAGAGTCGCTGTGTCAAAAAGATGTTATGAGCCATGAGGTCTCCTCTCTGGTTCTTGGTTCCGATAATTACCCGGTTTGATTCCGAGTAATGTTGGAACTGTTTTTTTTGAACCAAAGAGGTGGGAACCGTGTGGTCTACGGTTCATTCGAGGATTAGGAAATCACCTTACCGTGGACCTCAAGGATACCCAAAACAGCTATCCTTGAGGTCTACAGTCGGGGCGGCCGGATTTGAACCGGCGGCCTCACGGACCCGAACCGTGCGCGCTACCGGGCTGCGCTACGCCCCGAATGGTGCCTGGATATTTTAGCACAATTGGTGTATGTGGTTCATGGGTCATGGGGTCGTAGACCTGGTCACGCTTCACCGGCGAAGCGTTAATTCTGAAGGAAGGAGAGGGAGAACGTCCATTCCCCTCGATCACTTTCTATGAGCGGTTTCTCTGGCTTGGTCGTTTCAACGAATGTGCCACGCTTCTCGTCCCCCCTCCGTCCTCTCAGAAAACTTCACTCCCAAACTTGTTTCCCCTCTGGGGATGGAATTCTAAGTGTCGGCAAATGTAAAAAAACGCACCACAGACGGGAAGTCCCTGGAAAGAATTCCCTCCAGGGATGTGAGATAAGAAATGAGTTCTGGATGGGACCAACGAAGTCGATCTATCCCGTTGTAAACACCTTCGCGGCAGCATCCGCTTCGGCTTGATTTCGGGGGACCATGAAACAGAAAAGGCTGCCTGTTCCTTCTTTGCTCTCGCACCAGATCTGACCGTTGTGCATCTCGACCATGGCTTTCGCAATCGATAACCCCAAGCCCATTCCACCATGCTTGCGGGTGAGGTGGGATTCAACCTGGTAGAAGCGATCAAACACTCTCTCAACATCCTTCGCAGGTATGCCGATTCCGGTATCTACAACAAAGACCTTTACCATCGTGCCGTCCCCCTCGGCCTTGATTCCGACCTGGCCACCGGCATCCGTAAAGAGGATGGCGTTTTTCACCATATTTTCTAGAGCGACGCTAATTTTATCCTTATCACCCTCCACGACGAGGGGGTCATTTGGGGGAACATCAAACCCAAGCTCAATGGATTTTTCTTCTGCGGCATCCTTGAAATGACCGGCGACCTCTTCGACCAACCGGCTTAAAGAGAAGGGCTCTCGTCTCACACGTGATTGGCCTTGTTCCTGATGGGCGATCGTGGACATGTCTTCAATGATGGCCTTCAATCGCATGGAACTCCGGATGATGACTTCCATTTGTTCTTTGTGCTCATATGGGATGAATTCCTGCAGGAAGGTCGCATGGCCCAGGATCAAGCCTAAGGGAGTACGAAGTTCATGGGATGCGATGGCGAGAAAATCAGACTTCATCGCATCGAGACGTTTTAATTCGTCATTTGTATCCTGAATGCTGCTCAAGAGCCGAGCGTTTTCGATCGCGACGGCGGCTTGAGCAGAAAGTGTCTCTAGTACCTCGAGGTCATCTTCGGTATAATGACCCTCGTTGAGTTTATTGACGGCTTCAATGACCCCGATAGGTTTACCTTTGACGATAAGGGGAACTCCGAGGATTGAGCGGGTATCGAATTTGAGCTGCTTATCAACCTTACGGTAAACTCTCGAGTCAGATTTCGCATCCTGGATGACCATGGGCCGGACATTGAGGTAAATCCATCCGGCGACGCTTGCGTCAAGAGGAACAGTGATATTACTAAGACCATCATTTCTCAGCCCTGGCGCCGCTTCAAACTTGAGCTGACCCGAGCCAGGATCAAAGAGAAGGATGGAAGCTGCTTCACTAACCGTCAGTTCACAAGCAACTTCAACAATCGCATCGAGAAGCTGCTGCAAATCATGCGTCGCCGAGAGTACGCGACTGATTTCAAGGAGACGCTCTAAACGCTGAGATTTCGTTAATTGTATTGGGGACTCAGCCATGCGCTTCGACCTCGGTTAACAAACCGATTGTAGCATAGCAAGAGTCCAATGGAAAAAACAACACCTCCTTGCTCCCATTCGCGGGGTCCGGGGTGATAATGAAACCGCATGAATCGATGGAGGCTACAATGCCAGAAAGTAAAAAAGTTAGAGTTGCAATCATTGGAGTCGGGAACTGTGCTTCTGCATTAGTGCAGGGGATCGAGTTCTACAAGGACGCCAAACCGTCCGAGAGAATCCCCGGCGTCATGCACGTTGATCTGGGTGGATATCATATCCGGGATATCGAGATTACGGCAGCATTCGATGTCGTCGCAAGCAAGGTTGGCAAGGATCTTAGCGAGGCGATCCATGCCCATCCGAACAACACCGTGAAATTTGCCGACGTCCCACACATGGGCGTGAAGGTATTTCGGGGTATGACCCACGATGGGATTGGGAAATATCTCTCCACCCTGGTTGAGAAAGCCCCCGGTCCGACCGACGATATCATCGGAATCTTGAAGGAAACGAAAACAGATGTCCTGGTGAACTATTGTCCGGTCGGTGCAGAAATGGCCACCAAGTGGTACGTCGAACAAGCGCTAGAAGCCGGTGTTGCCTTTGTCAATTGTATTCCAGTGTTCATCGCCAGTTCTGATTATTGGGCAACACGATTCAAAGAGGCCGGGGTTCCCATCATTGGTGATGATATTAAGAGCCAGGTGGGTGCGACGATCGTGCATCGCGTCCTCACGTCCCTGTTCAACGATCGCGGCGTCCACCTTGACAAAACGTACCAGCTTAATTTCGGCGGAAATATGGATTTCTATAATATGCTCGAACGAGAACGCTTGGAATCGAAAAAGATCTCCAAAACCGGTGCAGTGACGAGCCTGTTGCCATATGACATCGGCGAGGAAAACGTCCACGTGGGTCCGAGTGATTACATTCCTTGGCTTACGGATCGCAAGTGGTGCCACATTCGAATGGAGGGAACTTCCTTTGGCAACGTTCCCTTGAATGTGGAGCTTAAGCTGGAAGTATGGGATTCTCCCAATTCTGCCGGCGTGGTGATCGATGCCGTCCGCTGCGCCAAGCTTGCCGTTGATCGCGGCCTCTCCGGGCCGATCCTCGAACCGTCGGGTTATTTCATGAAGACGCCTCCCGTTCAGTACCCTGACGATGAGCAGAAAAGCAGACTGGACCGCTACATTAAGAAGCGTGTGACGAAGGACAAATAGAGGCGTCATTTCGACAGCGAGGATGATATAGTTGAGCGCGGAGGCACAGCGATGAAATCGAGTGCCTCCGCTGCTTTTATCCTCCTTTGTCGTCATGAGGAGCCGAAAAATTGTATGGCCCCGACCTCATCGTTGCATCGATGGGATCTCGAGGGTATCACTCCATCAGAATCGGTATAAAATGGTCTAATCGTCGCGTGACAGGAGCGGTGTTGTGAAAGCAATTCAGCTTGAGGTGCACTCTCCAATCGATGAACGACCGCTGCAAATTGTGGAATGTGCCACCCCTGAACCTGGTGACGGGCAAATACTGATCAAGGTTTCCGCTTGTGGGATTTGTCATACGGATCTTCATGAAGCCGAGGGTGATATTACGCCGCCAAAATACCCGGTGATCCCGGGGCATCAAGTTGTCGGTGTGGTCCATGCGATCGGAACGGGCGTCACGGGGTGGAAAGAGGGTGATCGGGCAGGGATGCCCTGGTTGTATAGCAGTTGTGGATCATGTGATTTTTGTAAGAGAGGGGAGGAAAATCTTTGCCCCCATGCCCGATTTACGGGTTTCCATACGGATGGCGGTTATGCGGAATACGTTCTTGCAGAATGTAATTACGCCCTTCATATTCCCGATTCGATCAATGACCAAACGGCCGCGCCTCTCCTTTGCGCGGGCATCATTGGTTATCGTTCTCTGCGAAAGGCGGATGTCCAGCCCGGGGAGCGGGTCGGTTTGATCGGCTTCGGCGCGAGTGCGCATCTGGCCATCCAGGTGGCGAATACATGGGGCTGTGAAGTATTCGTACTTACACGAAGTCAGATTCACAGGCAACTTGCCGGAGAACTCGGTGCGGAATGGGTCGGGGGTGTAGAGGATGATCTTCCTGCCAAGCTCGATCGAGCTATCCTGTTTGCTCCCGTGGGGGCGCTTGTGCCTAAAATTCTCGCGATGCTGCGACCAGGGGGGACCCTGGCAATTAATGCCATTCATCTCTCTCCCATCCCCGAGATGGATTATGGCTTGATTTATGGTGAAAGGACCCTGCGCAGTGTTGCCAATGCATCCTATCAGGATGGTGTCGAGTTCCTCGAGATGGCAGCATCGGTTCCCATTCATCCGACTGTCACTGAGTATCCCCTTGAGTGCGCGAACCAGGCACTCTCAGATTTAAAACACAGCCGCATCATGGGCGCAGGAGTACTTATCCCATGATCCGTTTAGGGACCTCGGGCTTTTCATACGATGATTGGATTGGGGAGGTTTACCCGGAAGACCTTCCCCGGCGGGTGTGGTTGGAATATTACGCTGAGCGGTTCGATACGGTCGAGTTGAACGTCACCTATTACCGCATCCCCGAGCTGAAGACTGTGAAGGGCTGGGTCGACCGATCTCCAGCCACATTCACCTTCTCAGTCAAGGCACATCGCAGTCTGACTCATGAAAGAAAAATGCCGGACTACCAAGCTTTCTCGGAACGACTGGCGCCCCTCGCCGAAGCCGGTAAATTAGCCTGTGTCCTGGCTCAGTTTCCCCACTCGTTTCATCCTACCCCTCAGAACACAGATTACTTGAAGCAGATGAGAGACGGATTTATGGAACTGCCGGTGGTGATTGAATTTCGCGATAGCGCCTGGGTGTCGGAGTCTACGTTTGAGCTGCTGCGAACGCTGGGTTTGGGGTTTTGCTGTGTGGATGAGCCAAGGCTAAAGGGGCTCATCCCGCCGGTAGCGGTCGTCACAAGCGACATCGCATACGTTCGGTTTCATGGACGCAATGCGGCTCAGTGGTGGGATCATGAATACGCCTGGCAGCGATATGATTACACCTATTCAGAAGAAGAATTACAGAGTTGGGTTCCCCGGCTCCAGGAGCTCGATGCGGCGGCTCCGCTCACGCTCGTTTACGCAAACAATCATTATCGTGGCCAGAGTGTCGATACGCTGTCAAAGTTGGAAACGCTGCTCACTGGAGGGGGATAAGGGCAACCCGGATACGTGGTCATGGATGATCGGATCGAGTTCATGTTGTGGCCGTAAAAAGCCAAATGGTATAATCTGAAAATAGAAGCAAGGGTCTTTCAATTCTGATTGGATGAGAGGACATGTCGGGACATTCCAAGTGGTCGACGATAAAACGTAAGAAGGCGGCGAATGATGCGAAACGAGGCGCTGTCTTCACTCGGCTGGCGCGGGAAATCATGATGGCTGCCAGGGAAGGGGGAGGGGACCCGGAAGTAAATTTCTCCCTGCGTCTCGCAGTCGATAAAGCCAAAGCCAGCAACATGCCCAAAGACAATATCGAACGGGCGATTAAGCGCGGCACCGGTGAAGATAGGGACGGCGTGGTCATCGAGCAAATTATGTACGAGGGCTATGCTCCGCATGGCATTGCTTTAATGATCGACGTCGTCACCGACAATCGCAACAGGACGGTTGCTGATTTGCGCCATGTGCTCACTCGGTCTGGCGGCAACATGGCGGATGCTGGCGCGGTTTCCTGGCAGTTTCAGCGGATGGCATATTTTTATTTATCTTCGGCAGACCTGGATCCCGACGAAGTTTTTGAGCTCGCGGTGGATGCCGGCGCTGATGACGTCATCATTGCAGATGGGGAGATAGAAATTATCACACCAGTCGATGCGTTTAAAGAAGTTAGTGATGCGTTGAGTTCAAGTGGGATAAGGCCGGATGAGGCTGGATTACGATACCAGCCGAATACGGAAATTCAGCTTCCGAGCGAAGATTCATTACGCGTCATGCGTATCATTGAAGAACTTGAAGATCTCGAGGACGTCCAGCAGGTCTTCTCGAATTTGGATGTAACCGAGGAAGCCGTCGCGTTACTCGAGCCCGTCTGAAATTCTTCGGAGACCTTTAATCGCGATGCTCGTCCTTGGGATCGACCCCGGAACAGCGCTTACGGGCTTTGGCATTATCCAAAATGAAGCTGGTGGATCCATTCAGCTTGTAGAATATGGCGTCATCGAGACTCAGGCTGATGATCCGATGAGCATGAGGTTGCTGGTAATATTCCGGGCACTCAGGGAATTGGTTGGAAAGCATCAAATGGAATCCGCCGCTGTTGAAAAGATATTCTTTCAACGAAATGTCTCCACTGCGATGAGCGTGGGTCAGGCGAGAGGTGTGGTTCTTCTGGCTTTGGCTGAGGCCGGCCTGGAGGTCGAGGAGTACACACCCAACGACATCAAACTAGCCATTACGGGCTATGGCGGTGCCGACAAGGGACAGGTGCAGCGGATGGTCAAGGCGCTCCTGAATCTCGACGCCATACCCAAGCCGGATGATGCTGCCGACGCGCTCGCCGTGGCCATTTGTCACCTTCACTCAAGATCGTTCAACCGGTTGGTGGAGGCCCGATGATCGCCTCCGTGAGGGGCAAAGTACAGTTTGCCGGCACCAACGAACTTGTCGTAGAAGTTGGAGGAGTGGGTCTTCGCATAGCCATACCTCAATCCGCTGCGGAACCGCTCTATAAAATTGGAGCGTCATGTTTCCTGTATACCTATCTGGCGGTTCGAGAAGATGCACTCAACTTGTACGGTTTTCGATCGACCGAGCAGCGATCCTTCTTTGAGTTGCTGCTGGACGTATCGGGAATTGGGCCGAAGCTCTCCCTCTCCATCCTCTCCACACTCTCCCCGGAGATGATTCGCAATGCCGTCGCAGCCAATCAGCCCGAGGTATTTGTAACCGTACCAGGAATTGGCAAGAAGACGGGTGAACGCATCGTCTTTCATCTCAAGGACAAGCTGGGGACACCTTCAGCAGAGTTCATCACTAAGAGCGACAGCGATGTTGAAGTGCTGAGTGTTTTGACGGCCCTGGGCTATACACAGTTGGAAGCGCAAACCGCAATTCGCTCCATCCCAGATGATGCCGGTGACGATGTCGAAGAGCGAGTGAAGCTGGCTTTGAAATATTTCTCATAACCATAATTTACGGACTGTTTATGAGAATTCAGCCCAATGGCATGGGTGACCATGTGGAACCTCACCACCTCCCTCCACCCAGCGATGTAAATTCCGAACCGGCACATCCTCGACCCCTGCATCAGTTCGATCAACCCGTAGGGGCGGACCGGTGGTCCGCCCGCCCTCGTATCCGGACAAAATGATGATCTACCGGAGGGCGAGAATAGGGGGCAGGATCATCCTCGGCCCCTGCATCAGTTCGATCAACCCGTAGGGGCGGACCGGTGGTCCGCCCGCCCTCGTATCCGGACAAAATGATGATCTACCGGAGGGCGAGAATAGGGGGCAGGATCATCCTCGGCCCCTGCATCAGTTCGATCAACCCGTAGGGGCGGACCGGTGGTCCGCCCACCCTCGTTTCTATTCAATACAGATCATCTGGAGGATACCGGTTTCACCTGTGGCGACCTAAGAGGGCCGCTGTGGACGGTCGGATGCGATTGCGCGCTCCGCTGCTAAGAAACTAATGATCATGTCATCGCGAGCGTCTTTTTGCGAAGCGATCTCCCT
>CAZMZL010000087.1:0-11713 GCA_964570595.1 uncultured Anaerolineaceae bacterium
ATCTCTCGAGTTTTAGAGCACACACGAAGCTCTTTCCCAAGATGCAAATATTGAACGTAACCGCAACTCGAATACGCGAGATGGTCTCGCGTCATGGGAGTCGCGGTTAAAGCATGTTGAATATTGAGCTCGAAATCGATTTCAGCGGGTCAGGGCTTTCCAGCGATCGACGGATTTTTGTTTTCGTCCCGCATTCCGCAGGATCGTCTTTGCAGAGGGGCGAGCCCAATCGGGTGCGGGGACATCGTAGTCGAAATCGGACAGCGTCATCCGTTCGATTTCATGATTGAGCAGGTACTCGATTCCGGCGATCAAGGATTCATCTTCGGGGGTGGTCAGCGTCCATGCGACGCCCTCCGCATCGACCCGGGCGGTGCGACCGATGCGGTGCACGTAATTCTCGGCCTCATCCGGAGTGTCATAATTGATGACGTGGGAGATGCCTTCGATGTCGAGCCCTCGGGCGGCGACATTGGTGGCGACGAGGATGCGCACATCACCGCGGCGGAATCGCTTCAGCGCCTTGGTCCGTTTGCTTTGATGAAAATCCCCATGAATGACTTCCACCGATACATTGGCCTCGCGCAGCTTGCGTGTGAGGATGTCGGCTTCCTGCTTCGTTCGTGTGAAGATCAGTGCGCTTTCAACATCTTCACCTTTTAGAAGCTCCATAAGCAGGGCGGTTTTAAGGTGTTTCGGCACCGGGTAGAGCTGCTGGTGTATCGATTCCGGTGGTTTGGCGGTCGCAATCTCGATGCGTTCAGGCGATTTCAAGAATCGGTAGCTCAATCCCTGGATTGGCGCTGGCATCGTCGCCGAGAAGAGAAGCGTCTGTCGGTCGACCGGCATCCTTCCCACGATTTTTTCGATGTCGGGGAGGAATCCCATGTCGAGCATGCGATCCGCCTCGTCAAGAACGAGTATGCTCAGGTTATCGAAGCGCACATTGCCGCGACCCATCTGATCCATCAAGCGTCCCGGGGTGGCGATTACAATATCGACCCCGCGTCGCAGTCGATCCGCTTGTTTCCGTATCGACACGCCGCCGTAGACGGATGCAATTCTCAAAGACGTAAATTGCGCAAGGTCGCGCGCTTCCTCGGTAATTTGAACCGTAAGTTCTCTCGTGGGCGCAAGAACCACCATGCGCGGCTTCTTCGTGGCCGCTCCCTTGATCAGTTTTTGCATCGAGGGGAGTAGAAAGGCGACGGTTTTTCCGGTACCTGTCTGGGCCGTACCGAGTACGTCTCTCCCCTGGAGCGCTGCAGGAATAGCCTGCTCTTGTACGGGTGTGGGTTCGATGAACCCCTGTTTGCGAATTGCGCGCATCAGCGGTTCACTTAAATTAAATTCTTCAAATTTCATGTTCTACTTCATTTTCCTTTATTTTGATTTATAAAAAAACACCGCTCCATATTGGGAGCGGTGCATCATTCCGATCCTGATATCTTATCCAGAGTGTAACGCGAGCGCGGCAATAAGTCAATTGAGTGTGGCATGAGTGAGGTGGGATTGAGTGAGGCGGGGGATATCCGGAGGGAGATCGCCAGGCAGGTTGATTGCACGCCATAGAATGAACATCAGCGACATAAACCCTGTGATCTATTCCACCTGAGAATGCTGCAACCGGCTTGCCCGGAAAGTTCTCCTCAGCTTGAGAAGATGAAATACAGGATGATGAGCACGATCGCAGCCGTGATGACGACCGCCGCCAACCGTGATCCGGTTAAGGTCTCTTTGGCGACATCCTTTGCTACCGATGCTGCGAACTCGGCCTCAGAAGGCACGGCGAACTCGATCTCACCGGCATCCTCCTCGCCTCCGATCCCGGCGGCAAGCGCCTGGTCGAGAACTTCAAATCCTTGTCGTATCATGCTCTTACTCGTGGTATCGATGAGCCGCTGGCCCACGCTGGCCAATTTCCCGCCGATCTGAATGTCGCCGCTGTATTTCATCAGCGTCCTGCCCTCACCCTGATCGAGCAGGTGGACCTCGCCGACGCCTTTGAAAAACCCGGGTTTCCCTTCTCCTTCGACCCTGAGCTTCACATATTCCGGGGGGGCCTCATCCTCAACGAAGATCTTGCCTGAAAATGAGCCACCGATGGGTCCAACACGGAGGTTAATAGCCCCGGCGTATTCGGTATCACTGAGCTGTTCAAGCTCCTGGGTTCCCGGCAGCGCCGTCGCCAGGACAGAAGGATCCCGCACGAGTTCCCACACTTGCTCACCTGATCCCTGAAAGACATGTTCACCTTCGATCTTCATTTTTTCTCCTCCATGAGTCGCACCAATTCGAATAACCTGTTGGGGCTGAGCGGGGACTCGAGCAGTTCCAGGTTCTCGTCTCCAAGTGCATTTTCAACGGCTTGGGCGAAGAGGGCCGGCACGGGGATCGCTCCGGCCTCTCCTGCGCCTTTGCTCCCGAGCGGGTTCAAGGGAGATTTGGTCTCCTCGTGTGCGATCTCAATCCTGGGGACCTCCGCAGCGGTGGGGATGAGGTAGTCGGCGAACGAGGCGTTCAGGAGCTGCGCTTCATCGTCGAAGACAAGCTGCTCATAGAAGGCATTGCCAACCCCAAGTGAAACACCGCCATGGATCTGACCGTCGAGGATGAGGGGGTTGATCACCGTGCCGCAATCCTCGACGACGACGTACTTCTTGATCTCGACCATCATCGTCTCCGGATCGACTTCCACGATCATGGCATGTGTCCCCGAGGCTGTGGCGCCGTAATTGGGTCCGAAATAGGCGGTGGCTTCAAGGCCGGGTTCAGTGCCCGGTTCCACGGCCCCGCGCAGCGGGTTGGCCAGAGTCGCCAGCTCTCCCAGGCTGATGGACATCCTGGGGACGTCCGCCACCCGTACGATGCCGTCCTCGATTTCAAGCTCCTCCTCCGGAGCTTCCAGAACCTTGCTGGCCAACTCGAGCACTTTTCCACGCACGGAGGCGGCGGCGGCGTTGATCGCATTCGCAGCGACCACCGCGCCGCGGCTGGCGAATGTGCCTGTGCCCCAATGGAACTGCGCCGTGTCGCCGGTCACCAGATGGACGTCCGTGACTCTCACGCCCAATTGGTCCGCGACCACCTGGGCGAAGGACGTAAAGTGACCCTGACCCTGTGTGCCGACCCCCGTCGCCACGCTCACTTTTCCGCTCGATTCGATCGTGACACGACCTCCCTCGTAGGGCCCGACGCCCGTGGTCTCGATAAAGCAGACGATGCCGATACCCACGTGCCTGCCCTCGGCGCGCAGCCGGGGTTGTTCCTCCTTAATAAACTGCTGGTAGCCAATCATCCTGGCCGCTCGCTCGAGCGCAGGCGCGTAATTCCCGCTGTCGATCACAAAGGATGCGAAGGCCTGATCGATGATGACGTGGTCATACGGGAAGACATCCGGGGGGAGAAAATTGCGTTTTCGAATCTCAACCTTGTCGATGCCGAGTTCGTCCGCGGCAAGGTCGAGGAGACGTTCGATGACGTACACACCTTGCGGTCGGCCCGCCCCTCGTACCGGTGTGGTCAGGGTCTTGTTTGTGAAAACGACCTTGAGTTCCGAGTAAAAATTGGGAATGTCGTAGGGTCCCAGCATGTGGCATTGCGTGTTAAGCGGGATGGTTAAACCGTAAGGATCATAGGCTCCGGTGTCATGCAGGAATTCGTCATGCAGGCCGAGGATATGACCTTCCTTATCCAGGGCAATTTCCGCTTCATGAACTTGCCCGCGCTCCTGGGTGGTGGCGAAGAAATTCTCGCGCCTGTCCTCGATCCACTTGACAGGATGTCCCAATTTCAACGTTGCCCACGTGAGCAGAACTTCCTCGGGGTAATACATCATAATCTTTGGACCAAATCCGCCGCCGACGAACGGGGCGATGACCCGCACCTGATGCTCGGATAAACCGAACATCGCCGCGATGCCGTTGCGGATGGGGATCGGCGCCTGGGTGGTATCCCAGATGGTGAGGTGTTGATCCTTCGCATCCCAATTGGCGACGATGCCCCGATTTTCCATCGCACCGGCTGCGCCGCGATCGATCACGATGCGCCGTTTGATGACCAAATCCGCCGCCTCACGAGCTGCGGCATAGTCCCCCTTTTCCTGGATCAGATGTGCCGCAAGGTTAGAATCGAGATCATCGTGGACCAGGGGTGAACCCGGTTCCAGAGCTCGTTCGATATCCGAGACGGCCTTCAAGGGTTCCAGATCCACCTCGATACAGTCGAGGGCGTCCTCGGCGATATAGCGGCTCTCCGCGATCACCATGGCAATGGGTTCCCCCGCATGACGCACCTTGTCTTTGACGAGCGGGACATGTGTCCGAGAGTGGAAGGTGACGTCCTCGACGGTCGCGGGGGGTGAGACGAGGGGGGGAGCGGGCGCCCAGGCTTCGCCCATGTCGGCTGCGCCATAAGCCGCAATGACGCCCGGAACCTCCAGCGCCGCGGAGACATCCACGCCCTTGAGGATCGCATGAGCATAGTCCGACCGATAGAACGCGGCGTAGACCATACCGGGAATTTCGACATCGTCTACGAAAAGCGCTTGACCCGTCAGCAGACGCGGGTCTTCATTACGTTTTACCCTTCGACCCACATATTTCTCCGTCATGCCCCACCTCCTGCGGACATCCGTTCAGCGGCGAGCCTCACCGCATCTTCGATGTGCTGGTAGCCCGTACAGCGGCACAGGTTTCCGGAGAGAGCCTTACGGATTTCTTCATCGCTGGGTTTTGGATTTTCCTCAAGGAATGGGATCAGCGTCATCAGGAACCCCGGTGTGCAGAACCCGCACTGCAGGCCATGAGCTTCCCAGAACGCCTCCTGGAGTGGATGCAGGTCGTCGATCGTTCCCAGACCTTCCACGGTGGTGAGTTCATGCCCGTCCGCCTGGATGGCGAAGATCAGACATGCCCGCACCGGTTGACCGTCGAACAAGATCGTGCATGCTCCGCACACACCGTGCTCGCAGCCGACGTGTGTTCCCGTCAGCCCGAGGTCGTGCCGGATGAAATCACTCAGCAGCAGGCGGGGTTCCACCTCCCGCTCGTACGCCGTGCCATTTACGGTAACCGTCATTTTGTGGTTGTTCTTCATCCTGACCACCTCGCAGCGGTGAGATTATTGATTTGGGTGTTGAGTATGATCACGTCAACCTCGTCCATTTTTTGCACGGCTGAAGGCCTCCTCGAGCGCACGAACCGCCAGAACCCTGGCCAGATGCCGCCGAAAATCTGCGGATGCGTGGATATCTCCCCCGGGATCGATCTCGTCATTTGAAGCCTTCACTGCAGCGGCTTCTATAATCTCTGGAGTAAGCGATTGACCGGCGAGCATCGCACATGCCACGGGAGCTTCCACGGGCCCATCGCCGACGCTCATAAACACCAGCCGAGCGTGCTCACATGTATCTCCCCCGTCCAGGCTCACCAGAGCGGCCACACCCACCAGCGCGAAATCGTGGGCTCGTCGGGTGATCTCCTTCATCGACCAACCTGTGTTGGAGGTCATCGGAGGGAATTTGATTTCAAGGAGCATCTCATCGGGGTCGAGAAGCGTCGTGAACATCCCCACGAAGAAATCACCGGCGGTGACAGTTCGGGTCCTATCCTTTGTCCGCAGCAGGAACTCCGCATCAAGAGCAACGCTGAGCGTCGCAAGCTCGGCGGATGGGTCTGCGTGCGAAAGGCTGCCGCCGATGGTCCCGCGGCTGCGAATTTGCGGGGAGGCGATGAGGGGCATGACCTCGTAGAGCAGGGGGGCGTGTTCGGCAATCCGGGGATCGGTCTCGAGCGCATGGTGCCGCGTCATCGCACCGATCCGCAAACCATCCTCCCCGTTGGGCTCGATGTAGGCAAGCTCTTCAATACGGTTCAAGTCGATCAGGATCGATGGTTCTGCCAGTCGGAAGTTCATCATGGGGATCAGGCTCTGACCGCCGGCGAGCAGCTTGGCATCATAACCGTATTCGCCAAGCCGGCTTAAGGCTTCATCGATCGAAGCGGGCGAATAATAATCAAAAGGCGCAGGTTTCATGCGTCCTCTCCCTTCTTGCTGCTTGATGAAAGCCCATCTCTGAGCTCCGCATGCTTGTTCTCTCCCATGATAACAACTTATGGGGTCTGACGCCGAGCGATCTCACGGGTGATGACCTCGCGCAACCTCGTGGGCTCTCGATTGAGAAGGTCCCTCAGCACCCGAGCATTTCCCTTGAAATTGTACTGTTCGTAATATTGGAACATCTTTACCAGGCCCTCGATCTGTCTCTCTCCCAGACCCCCAGAACGGGCATTGCGTGCCCATGCATCCAGCGGCTGTGTCTCAGCCTGGACACCCATGTTTAAGGTCTCACCGAGAATCCGGGCGATCTCATTTTGTGAGACGGCCTCCAACCCGACCAGCTCGTAGGTGGCATAGGCGTGGTCGCTTCCCGCGAGGACGAGCGCTGCAGTTTCGGCGACATCCTCGAGGTCGACGAGGCTCGTACTCGTGTCCGTCCCATACGGAACCAGGTATCGACCATCTTTTTGAATCTGGGCCAAACCCCCGAGGATGTTCTGCATATAGGCTGTGGGCTGCAGGATTGTGAACACGAGCCCGGAGGAGAAGAGCATTTCTTCAACCCGCATCTTTCGCCAGTGGTGGGGCATCGCCTCGATTTGAGGGCGGAAGACAGAATGATAGACAAAGTGCTCAACACCGGAAGACATCGCGAGCGTGATGATATTCCGTCCGATGGGGACCTCATCGGCGCACATATTCGGAGGGATGTGATAGACGGCACGGACCCCCACCAACGCATCCGCCATGATGGAAGCATCGCGCATATCTCCTGTGACTACATCGCGCGCGCCGCTGTCTTCGGCGATTGAGTTCTGATCCGCGCGGAAAACCAGGGCGCGCACATGTTCGCTTCCCTTACTGAGCGCACGAATGACAGCCTGACCGGTTTTTCCCGCAGCGCCTGTGATGAGGATCATGCTGGTGGTTTCTACTTACTCCCGTTCTTTGAAGGCTACGAAACGTCCCCACATCGACTCGGCTTCGATGGCCTTCTGTGGGTAGCACCCGATGTAATATCTTCCGCTCTCGGCGTCGGCGATGTCCAGCCCGAGATTTTCGGCATGGACGATGCGTTTTGGGAAGAGATTTAAGTGCATGTCCTGGTAGTACTTATCCAGGGGATACATCTCATCCCAATCCTCCCCGAAATCTTCTACCAGCTTGCGATTGGCTTCCTCGAATGTCTTTGGATGCCAGATGCGCATGATGGTGTTCATGGGATGATCCGCGCTGACGGCATCCACGCCGATCCACTTGATCTGCATATCCACGCACCATTGCGAAAAATCCGGGGAGGGACCGGGGTGTTGGACCATGTAGCGGAATTCGTCCGAGTCCGGGCTGTTCCATCCGAACCGGCTCCAACCCGTTTTAATGATGAGGATGTCGCCTTTTTGGATGTCGACGACATCATGGATCATCTGGGGTGTATACACACTTGAATTGCTGACGAGGTTCGAGATATCAGCGATCACGCCCGGGCCGACCCACTCATCGAGAGGGACCTGGCCGATGGTCCTTCCGCCCGGATAGAAGTGCACTTCGCCATCCATGTGGGTCGCCAGGTGAATGCTTGCATTGCAGATTGAACCGTTCCTGCCCATGCCGAAGTATTGGCCTCCGACGCGCTTCGTGTAGGTGACGCTCAGCGGGATGTAGTTCAACCACTGCGGCGTCTGCACGCTGAAGGGGATGGTGAGATCGAGCATCTGGGTGGATGCCATATTTTCGAAGAATTCACTTTCATCCATACCCTCCGGCGGAGTCAACGCGCACACACGTGTCCATGCCGTCTCGACCTCCATGAAGGGGATGGGCATGAACATGAACCAGGCGCGTGTATTTTTTAATTTGCCAATATCACCCACGATGCTCTCGGCGAGGAGGAGATGCGCTTTGGGCATCGTGATATGCGTCATCGTATAGTAATCGTCCTGGGGGAACATCTCGTCCCAGGTTTTCCCATGATCTTCAACAAGCTTCTCCTCAGCTTTCTCAAATTCGCGAGCGTGCATGCGGCGGATGGGCGTGTTCATGGGATGTTCGGCGCAGCCACAATCTACACCGATGATCTTCAGTTTTTTATCCAGAGCCCACTGGAAGAAGTCGGGGGAGGGGCCGGGATGGCGCACCAGAAAGCCAAATTCCTTGGATTCGACCCCGCCCTGTGCAGCCTCATTCAGGATATCCGGCTGATCCCAGGAATAGCGGTGATAGCCCGTGTGGATGACGAGGATGTCGCCATCCTGCACATCGACTCTTTCTGTGATCATCTTCGGTGTGTACAAGCTGTAGTCCGAGACCGCGTCCGAGATATCCACGACGACGCCGGGGCCGCAGAGCTCTTCCAACGGAATATCTGCGAGGGCACGGCCGGCGGAATGAAAAGCCCGTTCGCCAACCAGATGCGTGCCCACCGTGTTGCTCCAATTCAGGATCTGACCGTTGGCCCCCTGACCACCTCCATAGGCGCCGGTCACCCGTTTAAAGAAGTGCACCTCGAGGGACTTCTCCCCGGGCCACGGCGGCGTAAAGATACTGCAATCCTGGGTTAGATCGTATAAATTGGCATCGTTCATGATCCGAACAACATCTTCTCTTGACATGACATCCTCGCTCTACGGTGCACCTTTGGTTGAGTTTTTCAGATCTTGTAATGTTCTGCAAACGCCACCAGCGCCTCTTCAAACATCTCCATGGGTGGTCGCACCAATCCAGCCCCGACCTGGCCGACGCCGGCATCCTTATGCGCGATCCCCGTGTTCACGCGCGGTGTGGTCCCTGTTTCCACGACCTTTCGAAGGTCGATCCCGGTGGGTGTGCCGCGGAAGTCGAGAGGAGGCATGGTGAAATATTTGTGCTCGCTGGCGCAGATCTCGTACATCTCCAATGTGGCGTTCAAGGCATCCCTGGGAGTGCCGCTCACGAAGGTCACGATGGCGGGTGCACTCGCCATGGCGAATCCCCCAATCCCGGCCGTCTCGGTGATGGTGCTGTCCCCGATATCCCCGCTGGCATCATCCTCGGTGAATCCTGGGAAGTAGAGACCCACCGGCACGGCAACGGGCGCGGTAAACCAGCGATCTCCCAGCCCGCTGACGCGGATGCCGAAATCGGTGCCGTTGCGAGCCATGACGCTGACGATGGTGCTTTCGTCGATCCCGTGGGCGCTGTCGGCCATCGCCTTGCATGCAGCCATGACGGGATTGAGCACGCTCAGCGCGTTATCGCCAAGCGTACGAATGATATCCGCCGCCACCTCTCGATCCTTTGTGGCTCGGACGATGTGGGGTGCGAGCAGTTTCGTAAATAGCATTGAGCCGGCCTTGTTGCGGTTATGACCCTCATCGCCCATGTGCAGCGACTCGGCGAGCAGGGCGCGGATGTCGACACCCTCGCACCCTACGATGGCATCCGCAAGTACAGGCGCCATGACATCTTCCATCCACCTCAGACGGTCAAGCACATCCTCGCTGTATGCGCCGTAGCGCAAAACTTTACCGTAACCCTCGTTGAGATTAGAGTAGGACATGTTTCCGTGAGTTTTGTTCTCGAGGATATATACGGACATGGAAGGGCAGATGACGCCCGCCATTGGTCCGACGGCTTGATGATGATGGCAGGGATCCAGTTCTATCTCACCTGATTCAACCAGCTTCTGCGCATCTTTCTCGTCTTTCGCTCTCCCTTCGAAAATCAACGCGCCCGTGATGGCGCCCCGCATCGGTCCCGAGGCTCTCTCCCACGTAATGGGAGGGCCGGCGTGCAGGAGCAGGTTCTCATGCATGCCGGGGACCACGTCTATGGCTTTCCCAAGCCCAACGACGACGGGACGAGCTTCCATCATCCGTTCCGTGGCTTCTGCGTTTGCCTTGTCGATATCCATCAGTTTTCCTTTCCAATCATCAATTCGTGTCCAGGGGGATTGGAGAGCACCGCATCGGTTATGATCAACCTCACACCCATCTACGGGTGATATCGTCTTCCGATTTCGAACCGGGAGCGGGCCTCCTTACAGATGATCATCCCGATGCTGCCAAGCTCGGTTTCGAATACTTCCGCACGGTACCCGATGTCAACCCAACCTCCACGTACCCTGCGCTCCCACGGCGCCGGATGGGTCTTATCGTAGATCCCCAGGATGTCTCCATCGGGTCCGATCAAGATCGAAGAATTGAAAACTTCTCCCCGTTCAGAGCCCCGTCGGTAGGAAGGCCAGACCACAAGGACGCCCAGCCTGGCGGCAGCCTCCTGAATCTCGCACGTAATTTTTCCAGGAGCATCATCGACAAGGTCCCAGAGCTCTTCTGCCACAAGTCCTGTCTCGCATCCGGTCGTCACGGTCTCCGGAAAGACAATCAACTCGGCTTCCGATTCGGTTGTGGCCCTCTCAAGCCACTGCATACCTTTTTCGACGTTGGCTTGAACGTCGTTCGGGGTGACGGCGATTTGGACGCAGGCTGCCGTGAAATCTTTCATCGGGTTACATCCCCTTCATTCGTTCGAGGATCGACATCAGTTCGTCGTTCCCGCCGGCAGGTGGCCGCCAATCCATGTGTATGACGCCGGCTTCTTGAGCTTCCAAGCTTTCAGCAAATGATTCCAGCCCCGCGTTGATTGCCATCAAAGGGTCCTGAAGGTAGGCAAGATCAACTGGGACAGGTTCTTCGATCTCCCCCCGCGGCTGTAAATTCCCTGCGATGCGGCCGGCCATTTGCGTAGCTGCGTCGTTGCTCATCTCGACGATTGCACCAGCGGCCTTCAGTTGGGCAATCTGGGAATCAAGGTCCTGGGGGTCCTCATCGGTCCCCACCACGACAGCAACGACGATCAGCTCTCTCCCTTGATCATGTGCTGTATGGATGGCAGCTTCGATCGCGGGTGCTAGCTCGCCGGCAGGGTCGGGATGAGCGCCAAACCCCAGTACGACGTCCAGGAGGATCACGGCCACCTCGGGATCGGCGGCTTCCAGCTCCAGCCGCCGGATGCGGAGGTCGTTGTCCATCATGGGGTGCAGGCGACCGACCGTAAATTCGTCCTCGCCAAGATCCACGATGGAATGCTCCCGGCTCTTAAGCGCGTCGGCGAGACGGGCATCGTCGCTCAAGGGGACGTTCGAATACACTTTGGGCAGATAGGCCTGGAGGATGATTTGCGCTTCGTATGCCAGGGTGCCGCCGGAGAATAGGCCGCGCAGAAAACGCTGGCCTGCCGCGAATCCATCGATTTCGAGCTCGGGGATGCGGGAGGGCCTGGAAGGCTCTTTAGAAAGCTCGATCGCCAACGCAGCGGTTTCGTCAAATGAACCGGCAAAAAACACCTGTTCGATCTGTCGGGCAGGAGGGGCGTATCCAATGAAGTCGACGACGACAGGTTTTCGAAATTTCCGGGCGTCCTGGATGAGCTTCTCTGCCACCTCCGGGGCGGGAGGTTTTGAGATGAGTGCGATGGTCGATGTCTCCGGATCACGGTTGAGAAGTTCGAGCGCCTGGCGAGTCGTGATCGCGCCGACCGCTTGAGACAGATCGCGTCCGCCCGTGCCGATGGCATGGGTGAGGCCACCTCCGAGCTGATGGATTCTGGAGCTTACTTGCTGCAGCCCGGTACCCGAAGCCGCTACGATGCCGATATTCCCCCTGCGGACATGGTT
>CAZMZL010000088.1:0-11582 GCA_964570595.1 uncultured Anaerolineaceae bacterium
GAAGGACGGATTACATTCCTCGACGACGATGTAACTGCGGCCAAGCCATATCATCTCGCAAAGCGCGGCCTGGCGCGAACCCATCAGATCGTTCAACCGCTGAGTGAGCTCACTGTTCTCGAGAACGTCATGGTCGGTGGATGCTTCGGAAAAGAGGACCTATCTCTGATAGATTCGAGGCGAGTGGCAGAGGAAACGCTCGAATTCGTCGAGCTCGCTACCAAGAATAATTTTCTGGCAGGCAGCTTGAATGTCGCCGAGAAAAAACGACTTGAGCTGGCCAGAGCCCTCGCCTCTCAACCAATCCTGTTGCTTCTGGATGAGGTGCTCGCGGGTCTAAATCCCTCAGAGATCGCCAACATGGTTGAGATCATCGGAGAAATCCGAAACCGCGGGGTGACCATCCTCATGATCGAGCATGTGATGCACGCGGTCATGAAGGTATCTGATCGAATCCTGGTGCTGGATTATGGCGAATTGATCGCCCAAGGCACGCCCGAATCGGTGTCTGAGGACCCGAAGGTAATCGAAGCCTACCTCGGGGATCCGAAGATTATCGAGCGCCTTAGACACGTTGACCAAGCTGATCAAGAGGTGAATGATGGCTCTCCTTGAAGTACACGCTCTGGAATCCGGGTATGGAGATGTGCAGATTTTATGGGGAGTTGATCTCTCACTCTCTGAAGGCAAAGTGACCTCGATTGTAGGAACGAATGGGGCCGGAAAAACAACGTTGCTGCGTACCGTGATGGGCGCACTAAAACCATGGAAGGGATCGATCAAATTTCAGGGGAAAGACGTGAGCAATCAACCGCCCTACCAAAGAGCCGATCTCGGCTTGGTGCTCGTCCCAGAAGGACGTCAGCTCTTTCCCCGAATGAGCGTTGTGGAGAACCTGGAGATGGGGGCGACGAATAAGCGCGCCCGTGGTCATATCGAGCAAAACAAGGAACAGGTATTTGACCTCTTCCCACGTTTGGCAGAACGGAGAACCCAGAAAGCCGGTACCTTGAGCGGCGGCGAACAACAGATGCTGGCTGTCGCAAGAGGGTTGATGGCTGAACCCATCGCCCTCATGTTTGACGAACTCTCGCTGGGCCTGGCACCCGTACTCGTGATCAGTATGTTTGAGACCATTAATAAGCTGAGACTGCAAGGACTTACTATGCTGCTTGTCGAACAGAACGTCCACCTCGCGCTGTCCATCAGCGACTATGCTTACGTTCTTAGCGAAGGACGAATCAGCCTTGAAGGAACGGCTTCCGATCTCTCAGAGAACCCCCTGGTTCAGAAAGCCTACTTAGGGATATAGACAATTTTCTTAGGATCTATGCGTTTGATCCCCATTCAGGGATACCGTGGTCATTGAAGGTTCTAGATTTATTCTCTTCTTTTGGCTCTGAGCGAAAATAACCTGGCGACGGACACAGGAAACAATCGAGATGCTCCCGCTGAGCGCGGGAGCATCTCGATTGTTTTTATCAGGCGTAATCCCCCAACATTACTCCAGATTACGAATGTGACACATGTCACAACACCATTGTTACATTTTTCACTGAGGCTTCTTGCCGTCCGTGGCTAAACTTATCCGACACGCAAATATGTGAATATCCGAATATTCTGCGGGAAACGGCATGACGAGATGAGCACGCTGGAAAACGAAGTTTATCAATTACACTCGCGACTCTGCGCTGCGCTGGCAGATCCGAAAAGGCTCCTCATCCTCTACGCACTGAGTGAGCGTGCAATGAATGTATCCGAACTGGCGGAGAATCTGGAGCTCCCCCAACCTACCGCCTCACGGCACCTTAAAATGCTGCGAGAACGGGGGTTGGTGACGCCTGAGAGAGAAGGGACTTCCATCTTCTACTCCATCACGGATGAGCGCGTCATCCAGGCGCTCGACATGCTCCGAGCCGTGCTCGCCGACCAGCTGCAGAGCCAGGCAGAGCTGGCCGAATCAGTCGGCCGAAAACGCACACACAAAACCTAATTTTCAGGAGAACACAATGATGAAAACGCTCTTAATACTCGGCGGTGGAACAGGCGGCACGATGGTCGCGAACAAGATGAACGATAGTCTCGATTCCACCGAATGGAAGATCATCGTCGTGGATGAGAACGAGGACCATTACTACCAGCCCGGATTCCTCTTTATCCCATTCGGAATCTACAATCCGGCGGACGTCGTCAAACCGAAGCGTGATTTCTATCCACAAAATGTGGAATTCATCCATTCAAAGATTGAGCTTATCGAGCCCGACAAGAATCGTGTGAAGCTCGAAGGCAGGGAGCGAAATATCACCTACGATTATCTTGTGGTCGCCACAGGATCCCGCATCGTCCCGGAGGAAACCGAAGGTCTATGGGAGGATGGATGGCACGATGATGTCCACAACTTCTACACCATCGACGGCGCTACAGCTCTGAGCCGATATCTGAAATTCTGGAAGGGCGGACGCATGGTACTCAACATCGCCGAGATGCCCATCAAGTGCCCGGTCGCCCCTCTCGAATTCATGTTCCTTGCTGATTGGTTCTTCCATGAAAGACAAATAAGGGACGACGTTGAACTCGTCATGGCAACGCCGCTTCCAGGCGCCTTTACAAAACCCCGAGCCTCGGAGGTCTTGGGCAATATGCTCGAGGAGAAAAACATCCAGGTGGAACCTGAATTTAACATCATGGAGGTTGACCACGAGAAGAAGGTTATCCGCTCCTACGACGAGAAAGAACTCAACTACGATTTGTTCGTCACCATCCCGGTCCACATGGGTGCAGAAGTCATTGGGCGATCAGGTATGGGTGATGAACTGGCCTTTGTTCCGACGGATCAACATACCCTCCAATCCAAAAAATGGGAGAATGTATGGGTCATCGGTGATGCCGGAAATCTCCCCACATCCAAAGCGGGCTCGGTCGCGCACTTCATGCTCGATGTACTCATCGAGAACATGCTGCGCCACATGGAAGGTCTTGAACCCTTGCCGAAATTCGATGGTCATGCCAACTGTTTTATCGAATCTGGTTTTGAGAAGGGCATCCTCATCGACTTCAACTATGAGGTCGAACCGCTGCCGGGAAAGTACCCTCTCCCGGGGTTCGGTCCGTTCTCGTTGCTGAAGGAATCGGCCGCCAACCATTGGGGGAAAATGGGCTTCCGCTGGGTGTACTGGAACATGATGCTCAAAGGCGGAGAAATGCCCTTCGAGTCACAAATGAGCATGGCTGGCAAGTGGAACTGAGAGGCGCATCATGACAGAAGTCGTAACGACGCAAGATCTGGAACTTCTCCACCAGAAGATTGATTACCTCACCGAGCAGCTCGATGACCAGCGAAGACGCCAGCGCGAATTCGATGAGCTGAAGCAGGACATGATCCCGATTGCCAATCACATGATGAGATTGTCCATCGATGAACTTTCCGATATCGGATCAGATTTCCAGGCTGAAGACTTCATCTTCCTGCTGAAGCGATTGCTCAGAAATACGCACAGCTTCATTCGATTAATGGACTACCTTGAAGCAGGAATCGGTTTTTCAGAGGAGGTCAGTCTACTCGGCACACAAATGTTTAATAATTTAGTAGAGACACTCGATCGCCTTGAGCACGACGGCTATTTCGCTTTCTTGACAGAGGGGTGGAATATCGTTGAACGCATCGTGACCGAGTTCGGCGAGGAGGACATCAAAGCGCTGGGGGACAACATCGTCACTATCCTCGGCACGGTCCGCACGATGACCCAGCCGGAGATACTCAACCTGGCCAACAATGCCATGAACGCCATCGAAACCACACCTGTCGAAGATCAGAACGTCTCCACGCTTGACCTGCTGCGCGAGCTCTCTGATCCACAGGTCCGACGCGGCATGGCACGATTACTCAACATCGTAAAAGCTCTCGCCGAAGAGCCGGACGCGCACAACGGCAAGGAGCGCAATGCGGATTAAGCCTGTTTTCACCAGCGTGATGCGGGTTCACACAAAGATCCATCGTGGAGCCACGATCATCAAAACCCATCTCTGAGTGTGCGTGACTCGGAAAACGAATACCATCCAGGAGGAACAAGATGACAACGCAAACATACGCAGGAAAGACCGTTCAGGTCAACGACGAGGGCTTCTTGACCGATCCGAATGAATGGTCAAAGGATATCGCCGTAGAGATCGCAAAAGAGGAAGATATCCCGGAGCTCTCGGAAGCCCATTGGAAGGTCATAGATTTTTGCCGTGAGAGCGCAACCGAATCTGGAAGCGCCCCAACCTTGCGTCAGATCACCCAGGGCACGGGCATATCCACCAAGGAATTGTTTGCCCTCTATCCGAAAGGACCCGCCAAGAAGGTAGCGAGAATTTCAGGCCTGGGGAAACCGGAAGGATGCGTCTAATCAATCCCGCGAATTCAGATCAACAAATTAGAGAAGGAGCCAATCAAATGGACAACGACACCCGCAAAATGGCATTCATTTGCTCAAAAGGAAATCTCGATATGGCCTATCCCGCATTAATTATGGGCTGGGCCGCAATGGGCAACGGAATCGATGTCACCCTGTTCTTCACTTTCTGGGGCATGGATCTTATCCGGGACGTACGTGTGGATCATTTGGAAATCCCTCCCGTGGCCAACACAAGCATGAAGATGACCATGATGGGTTTGCCGACCCCGAACCTGGGTATCCCGAACTTCCTGGGCATCATACCGGGCATGACCTGGTTTGCCACAAAATTAATGAACAAGACCATGAAGGACCTGGAAGTGCCACCCGTCAGAGAATACGTGCAGATGCTCGTCGACGCCGGCGCAAAACTCTATGCCTGCAAAATGTCGGCGGATATGATGGATCTCACCATGGATGACTTCGTCCCCGGTGTAGTCGACATCGTCACTGCGGGTGCGTTCATGGACTTGACCGAAGACGCACAAATTATCTTCATCTAAAATTTGTGGTTCGATCGGAAAACGATCACCTGGGGCTGTCTGGATTTTTTCCAGACAGCCCCTAGCAGAAACATCCCCATCCGATTCCACTTCCTCCTTCCCTATCAACAGGTCCTTTCAGCGCTCCCGAGTCCACAGCAGCCTTCAAACCATCGCCCCGATCCTGTGAAAAGCAATTCCCATCAGTGATGTTAGAGCCCGTACCTTAACGACAGCCCGATGTGGGAGTGATTCCTCCGCCCTCCACTTCCATCCTCCCCGCAGTGGGTACTCCCATCGGGTACGACCAACGGAGATAGGCGTGTGTCTCGGTTCAAATCGGTGATTCAAAAACCCTCTCCTTTTAAGGGAGATGGGTTGCGATGAGGGTAAATGGATCGTTTCTCGAGATCCCCGGGCTTGCGTCGGATGGATCGAATTCCCTCCCCCTTCAGAACGAGTCATTGCAATTCATCAATATGGATCCGAAAGGACCATACCCGCTCTTAATTTTTGAGGCACCCATATGGTGACCGCCGGGCTTCTCCCCCTCTTCGAAACCCGAGAGGACAAAGATCGCATTCGTGACCAATGGACCGGGATTGCGCCAACGATGGATCAGGTGAGCCGCAAACAGAAGCGAATCCCCGCGATCCAGATGGTAAACCTGATACTCAAGCTGCCCCCGGAGGCAAACCACGAACTCATGACCCGTATGGACCACAGGCTCGGGCCCGCTATTTGCCCCACTCTCCAGGGTTTACGCAAATGGCTCGACTCGACCGACGAACATTTCCCCACCGAGACCCTCCCATACGCCTCGTGTGAAGGGCACCCTCGTCCGTTCACCCGCTTTTCTGAAGACGACTTTTTCTTTTTCCAACGCGCTCTCGAAAAGGGTTGTGATGGGGACATCCAGGGCATTGGCGACCTTGTAGAGCGTGCTCACAGATGGGGATGTGCGCCCCACGCTCGATCATGCTCAACGCGTTGGCCGAGATCCCGCTCGCACGCGCCAGCGCCCTGATGCTCAGCCCGCGCTCCTCTCGTAAAAACCGAAGCCGGGTACCTACATCTACCGATATCGCTTCCGTATGTGAGTAATCCATCCGAACATCTCCATTCGTGATCGCATCTCGCTCATACCCGCCCAGGCAGAGTCCGGCCAACATCTTCACTTCTCGAACGCACACCTAAGGGATGATCCCGTGCTGACCGTCGTGTTCTCTTCCTTTTTCTCATCCCGGGGTCAGGTACCAGATTGCAACGCTCAAGTTTATAATGGCTGGATGCAAAAACAAAAGCCTCACAAGCCAAGATTCTTACGGAAGCATTATGCAGTTCCTGGCGAGCATGGGATCTGGATCTGGTGGTTAGGCCCGTTGATCATCGGCACATCCGCAGCAGGCGGGCCAACGTCTGCCTTCCTGACTCTGTTCCTGGCGGCGTTGTTCGCCTTCCTCGTTCGCCAACCCGTCAGCATCATCATCAAAGCGTGGAGCGGGAGGCGAAACAAAAAGGATGTCCGGCCAGCCGCAATCTGGATCGTCGCGTACAGTTTTGGATTGCTTCTTTCCGTCGCAATCTTAGTAGCCCAAGGATACAGGCAGGTCCTTTTACTCACCATACCAGGCATTCCTGTCTTCATCTGGAACATCTGGTTGATCTCAAAACGTGCAGAACGTGGACGGCGCGGCATCGAACTCGTGGGGTCAGGGGTGCTGGCGCTGGCGGCACCAGCCGCCTATTGGGTGTCTGGGGGAACGGATGTCCTTTTGCCCTGGATCCTCTGGCTGCTCACCTGGCTGCAATCCGCAGCCTCGATCGTAAATGTTTACGACCGACTGAATTATCGGGAGCAAGACCAGATTCCTCCAATGGAAATCCGACTCCGAAACGGAGTCCGGTCCCTCACCTATCATCTCTTCAACCTGATTCTCAGCGCGGCCCTGGCAATTGGCGGCTGGATCCCCTGGCTTTCCGTCATCGCCTTCTTGCTCATGCTCTTGGATGCTGCCGAATCCGTCCTGCGTCCTCCCATCGGCGCTCAAGCACGGGCGATTGGTTTTCGCCAGCTCGGAGCGAGCAGCCTCTTTGTGATCTTGATGTCGGCGGGATTTTATCTGGTCGGCGGCCTTTAGCCACCTCACGTTGCCCGCGATGAGGTCGAAGCACAAACACAATCTCAGATACAACGATCCAGGTTCTAACTCAAACGCTTCGTCTTGATGCGAAATCATGAAGCTACTCTTCCGATCACAGACTGCGCCGCGCTTTAATGTCCAGACGGTAAACCTCCCGAAGGTGTGACCCTTGGGGAGGTTGAACCCCTGGGATATTTATGGAAGAAGCTGGAATAGTGAGGTCGGGTGACCCATGGGCCCTTACGGTAACTACTCCAATGGTCCTGAGCAGCGCATCCGCCTGGTCACCCACGCTTTCTGGGGGAGAACCTCATCCAACCGACAGCCGACGATCAAGAGGGGCGATTTTCCATTCTCATGCCTGCGATGTCCTCCCAGGCGAGAACCCGCATACAGCTCCAGGTGGCATCATCCCGGATCCTTTCAACAAAATCCATCCAGCCGACTTGAGCTGTTTTCCATCCGGCGCGCGGCAAGATCAACCAAACATGCAAGCGAAGATTCAGTCGCCGGGCCAAGCCCAACCCAACCAGCAGGGTCCTTGCCATCTGGTAATGCCTTGCACAAGGCGGTATTGCCGATTCGTGCTCCGGGCGAGGACCGAAGTCCATGATATCCTTGAAGGAGGGAGTATCATCCGCCCAATATGTACAGCTCTTATCCCCTGCATTGTGAATTTCAGGGCACTTCTTCTTCCCATAGCGGGAGCAGCGCCCCAAAGCGCTCATCCTTTTTACTTCTACCAACACCAGGTCATGCTCTCCCACCAGAAACAAATCCACCTCCGTCTTTGGTCCCGGACCATCTACCTCCTGGAGTGTCTCATCCAACCGTAAAAGCCGCCGACCATCGACGCCATAACCCCAGAAGTACGGCATCAGATGACCATCGGGAACGAAGGGCTCAATTGGAGTGCCCAATAGTGGACGCAGCGTGAGGAAGCGATCCATGGACACGCCGCGCCGTGTCAACGGATAAAACATGTTCCAGAGCAGAGCATTCTCCGATCCTTCGGAGAGAAAATTCAAGATGATGTCTTCGGGAAGGACGAAAAAGATATCCTCGTCACGACCCACGAGGACACGCTTCGGTAGAGGTCTTGTGCTCATTCTATTTACACATTGAGGACGCTCAATGCCTATAAAAATGTGGGCAAGGCGACAATTACGTATCCCGATTACCCAATCAAGTTGTGAGATATGAAATCGCCCCGCAGTTCTATTACCTGCAGGGCGCTTTCAAACTCCTTAATACAATGGCGCATGGCATCGAACCACGCGCTCAAGATGCCCTTAGTTGTTAGATTTGCGCTCGATCACCTGATGGAAAACTTCGAGAAAATCCCGGAGATGGTCGGGTGAATCCAATTCAACGCGATATGCTCGGCGACCAGCCTCCGCTAATGCTTGAAGATCTCCCACAGCTTGTGCACGCTCGAGCGCGCCAAAGGTATAGGCCTTACCAGGGATCTCAATGTCCTTTTTCGGAGCAGAGGTGATGAACAGGTAGACCGCCTGATCCGGCCCGCCTTTATATAACTGACCGGTCGAGTGCAGATATCTCGGCCCAAAGCCGGAAACTGTGGCGATTCCAAGATGGTCGCGTATGAATTTGCGAAGATTGGAAATCTTTTTGGATGTCGGAGAATCCTGGCGCAGGTAGGTCAGGATGCCGAGCATGCCATAGGTTGCCGCCTCTTCCAGGATTCCTGCGATCCCATCCTCGGCCAATATCAGATCGCTTTCTGAAGGATTCTTTTCACCATAAAGCCGCCAATCGTCCCCTTCCCAAAGCAAGTTGGATCGAGGGATGGCGCCTGTTTTTTCATATTTTGTCAGAAGGTCTCCAGTGCGATTCTTCGCACTCTGAACATCCGGTTGATCGAAGGCATTGACTCCGATCATGTGACAGGCAACTGCGGTCCCGACCTCCCACTTATAGAAAGCCCCCCCAAAACCTTCGGCATCGGCCGTCATTTCAACAACAGCGACGGGAATACCGGCCCGGATCCATCCGCGCACCCTGCGATCGAGCTCGCCCCCATCCCGCAGATAGATCATCAATCGGTCATCGCCATATACTTTTGCAGAGCCGGGTGGTTCTCCAACGATGGGCGTGAGACCTTTGCCCTCTTTTCCACTGCTCTCTGCGACGAGCTGCTCGATCCAGTCCGCAAACGGCTCCAGATTCTTATCGGCAACGACGGTGAGCTTATCACGACCATTGAGCCCTGCAGACCCGAGTAATGCCCCGAGGTGTAATCCTGGATTACGGGGCGCCTCGTTTTTAGGACTACAAGCTCGGGTCATTCTGTCCGCACCAGAGACCAGTTTATCCATATCGATCCCCATCAGCGCCGCCGGGACTAATCCGAAGTAACTCAGCGCCGAATAGCGACCGCCCACGTTTGACGGGGATGAAAACACCCTTCGAAATTTCCGTTCCTGGGCGATTTGTTCTAGCCTGGAACCTGGGTCCGTAATCGCAATGAAGTGCCCCCCAGCCTCATCGCCTCGCCTTCTTTTCGTCCGGGTCCAGAAGTATTCCATGAGCACAAGAGGTTCGATCGTTGAGCCGGATTTGCTCCCCACAATGAAGAGCGTCGAAGATACCGGCGCCTTCCGCGTGATCGTCGCGATTGCAGCCGGATCGGTCGAATCAAGGACGTAGAACTCCAATCCATCCTCCCTATTTAGGGTGCGCCGGAAGACATCGGAAGCGAGCGACGAGCCTCCCATGCCAAGAAGGACAACTTTTGTTAATCCGGCACCAAGGACCTCATCGCGGAAAGCTGCCAGATCTCCAAGGGTTGATGCCATCTGTTCGGGAAGCGTCAACCAACCCAGCCGTCGGCTCACTTCTTCAGCGGCTCCCTTATGCTCAGTCCATAGAGAAGTGTCCTCCTGCCAGAGCCGGCGACCCACCTCATCCCGGTCCAGCGAAGCGAGACTCCCTTCGACTTGAGCCTGGAGCGGTCCAAGCTCTTTCTGTACGGTTCGTGAACGTTTTCGCAGCGTGGACAGAAGCGATTTGAAGGAATTTGCGAACTTGGATACGCCCTCCCTCTCCAGTTGATCGGTAACCGCCGCCATGGAGATGCCGAGAGACTCAATCGCCTCGATCTGGGCACGGGAAGCTGACAGATTTTCCCCCAGGACCGATTCGGCTACCCCATGATCAAGGAACGCTTCGATCGTTTTCATCGGGACGGTATTAACGGTGAAAGGACCTATGAGGTTGTCGAGATAATATGTATCCACGTAAGCGGGATTCTTCGTACTCGTAGAAGCCCATAACGGTCGTTGAACCCGGGCGCCTTTCGCTTCAAGATTCAAGAATCGATCGGATCCGAAAATAGCTTCAAATTGCGCGTACGCAAGTTTCGCGTTCGCAATGGCTGCTTTTCCTAACAGTGCCGAAGCTCGTTCAGCATTCGGGCCACCAGCCCGGACAATCTCATCCAGCATCCCATCGACAGCGCTATCGACGCGAGAGATGAAGAATGAAGCCACAGAAGCAATATGATCGAGCGAGCCGCCCTCGGAGGCGCGTCGTTCAAGCCCTCGAAGGTAGGCATCCATCACCTCGGCATAGCGATCTAAAGAGAAAATCAGCGTTACATTCACATTGATCCCCTCATAGATGGCCTCTTCAATCGCAGGGATACCGGCCTTCGTGGCAGGGATCTTGATCATGACATTTGGACGATTAACGACCGCCCAAAGTCTTCGAGCCTCATCAAGCGTAGGTTGGGTCCGGTCTGCCAGTTTTGGACTGACTTCGATTGAGACGAATCCATCCGCCCCGTTTGTGCGCTCATAGAGCGGCAAGAAAGCATCAGCCGCTCCACGAATATCGGAGATCGCTAACTGATCGAATATCTGCTCGGCCGTCCAGCCCCCCTGAGCCATTGAGCGCAGGTCGCTTGTGTAGAGATCGCTGCTTGATATGGCGTTTTCGAAAATCGTGGGATTCGAAGTCACCCCCCGGATGACCCCTCGTTCGACGAGCTGCGTTAATTCACCTGATTCGATGATGTCCCGTCGAATGTAATCCAACCAGATCGATTGACCTAATTCTTGAGTACGATGGATTGAGTTCATACCTGTTCCTTTTTCATCTCACGCGCCTCCAGGTCGGCGATCTTCCCCAGCCGTCGTTGATGACGTTCTTCGCCGGAGAATGAGGCTCCAAGGAATGCGCGCACAAGTTCTGCGGCGAGTTCTGGGCCAATAACCCGCCCTCCAAGGGCGAGTATGTTCGCATTGTCGTGTTGAACCGACTGTCGTGCCGAATAGGTGTCGTGACACAGACCGGCGCGGATTCCAGGAATCTTATTTGCGGTCACGGCGGCTCCCACCCCCGATCCGCAAATCACGATGCCCCTCTCCGCTTTACCGCTCTGGACTGCTCGTCCCACCCGCTCGGCGAAATCCGGGTAGTCATCCCCGGGATCGAGTTCAAATGCGCCAAGATCTTCGGGATCATGGCCGGCAAGTTTCACTACGGCGAGGATATCC
>CAZMZL010000089.1:0-11576 GCA_964570595.1 uncultured Anaerolineaceae bacterium
CGCTTGGGGAACCCCCAGAACTTAAAGGAAGATATCATCGTCTTCGTAATGTCAGCTAAGGGCATTAATGAAGAAGGTTCTTGCAGCCGAATGAAGCGATTCATGGAGATTGCCTTTGAACTTGATCCCATCAACGCGGGTGACATGAAGACGGGCAACATATTAACCCACTCCCGAGATGAGATCCTTGATGGCATTCAGGATGTGAGCATCGTTCATGCTGTGTTTGACAACGAGGAAATTGTTGCTCAATTAATTCGACGGGTTAAAGATGAAGAACTTGGACTTTCTGTGGTCGTCAGTGGACCATTTGACATTGCCAAGTGCATCGGCGAGAAAGCGGGGGTTCGCCAGCATACCATTGAGTGCTCAGGCGGTGTTTGGGGACGGGTTGAGCGTCTACCTGACTCGGATGTGATGCAGATCACCACAATGTGTGGTCACGGGATGATCGCAAGCAAGCTGGTTGAGAATCTCGCTCGCAGCGTCCGACTGGAACGACAAACGCCGGATGAAGCTGCGCTCGAACTTGCCCGGCCCTGTGTATGTGGAATATTTAACCCGAAACGAGCGGCGAAATTGCTTGAGTACATTGCAGAAAGACAAGCCGACGGTAGATTGGTAGCCGCAGGTCAGACGAGCGTTTCATCGCCAACCTTCAGTTGACTCGAGGGTCATGACTGGATTATGTCGGACATCTTAGATGGGTCGTTTTGTGTCCTGAACGTCGGTCTGCCGGGATTTGCGGAAGACTTGAGGTCTCAAGGCGTTGACGTGATTGATATTAATTGGCGTCCACCGGCCAGGGGTCGCAGCGATCTCGCCAGGGTTGTGGCTGACATGGCCGATGACGATATCGGTATTGGGGCAGAGATTAAAGCGGCAAATGAGAAAGCCTTCAATTGCCTGATGCAATCCCAGCCTGTTCTGAAAGCCGTGGTTCCCGCAAAGGATGTGTTGCGGGATATGACCCCAATGACCGTCTTGCACGCCGGCCCGCCGATCCAATGGGATGAAATGGCAGGCCCGATGCGGGGGGCTGTTGCAGGCGGTTTGTTATATGAAGGGTTAGCGCACTCGCCCGCTGAAGCCGAGGAACTTGCTTCCAGCGGTGAAGTCGATTTTGCCCCATGCCATTCAAGAGACGCGGTCGGCCCCATGGCGGGTGTAATTACCGCGAGCATGCCCGTGTTCGTCGTGGAGGATGAGTGCAGCGGTACGATTGCATATTCCAACCTGAATGAGGGCTGGGGTCGGACGCTTCGGTTTGGCGCACATGACGAGGGCGTCATTCAACGTTTGCGCTGGATGGAGTCGGTTTTGGCGCCCAGCCTGAATCGGGCCTTTCAAGCCTTAGGCGGCATCGATGTAAAAGAGATCATTGCGCGGGCGTTGCACATGGGTGATGAGTGCCATAACCGAGATTTGGCGGCGACATCGTTGTTGTTTAAATCTCTGGCGCCCATGATCGCCCGTGTGGTTGACGATTCCAGCCAGCGCGATGAGATCCTTACGTTTTTATCCGGCCAGGAGCACTTCTTTTTGAACGTCGGGATGGCTTCCAGCAAAGCTTCGTTGCTCTCCGCCAGTGGTGTTGATTGCAGCACGATGGTGACAGCGATTGCCCGTAATGGCAGGGAGGTTGGGATCACGATCAGCGGAACCGGGCCAACGTGGTTCACTTATCCGGCCAATACACCTGAAGGATTGTTCTTCCCGGGGTTCTCAAGTGCGGATGCGAATCGAGATCTGGGCGATAGCGCGATTACTGAGACGTGTGGAATTGGGGCATTTGCCATGGCGGCCTCACCGGCCATCGTCGGATTCGTCGGCGGAACGCCAGAAGATGCTCGCAAGTATACGGAAGAAATGTATCAAATTACACTCGGAGAAAACCCGAATTTTACTATTCCCGTTTTGGGTTTTCGCGGCACGCCAACCGGGATTGATGTCCGATTGGTTGTGGAAACAGGTATTCAGCCAGTGGTCAACACGGGCATCGCGCACAAAGAGCCTGGCCACGGGCTTGTCGGAGCCGGCGTAGTGAGAATCCCCTACGAAGTCTTCGAACAAGCACTGCTTACGGTGCATAAGAAAATGTTGTCTGTCATGGACGGGGAGGGATAAATGGACAGTATTGAAAGAGTGTACCAACTTGTCGATGAGCTTACCCGGCTTCCTGGCGTTTCTGGAATGGAGCAAGCCGTTGTAAGAGTGCTCATTGAAAAGTTCAAGCCTTTTGCGGATGAAGTGTCCGTTGACGCATTCGGTAACATCGTTGCCGAGAGACGGGGACCCGATGATGCCCCTCGATTGATGATCGCTGCTCATTCTGACGAGGTTGGGGGTGTTGTAACCGCGCTTCTTCCGGATGGGTTCCTTCGCTTCCAGATTACCGGAGTGATAAACTCCATTGTTCTTCCAGCAACGCGCGTGCGTGTCGCCGGAAAGTTTATCGGGACGGTCGGCGGTGGGCCTGCCTATATCAACAGCCAGGATCCGTCCACGAGTGAGGCAGGGGCCGATCATCTCCACATCGATATTGGCGCCTGTGATGAGGACCAGCTTCGTGAATGGGGCGTCTCGGTAGGCAGTTCAGTTGTGTTTGAGAGCCCACTTGTGGCTTTTGACGGGACCACGCGAGTGATGGGGAAAGCGCTCGACAACCGGATTGGTTGCGCAGCGCTTATTCGACTATTTGAGGATATTTCAGGAAAAGAGCCGGCGGTTACGCTCTTTGGTGTCGTGAATGTGCTTGAAGAGATCGGGATGCGAGGCGCACGAATGACCACCGCAAAGCTAAACCCGGATTACGCGATTGCATTAGATACGGTACCGACCGATGACACGCCGATGTCCAATCGCTCCGATACACGTTTTACGATTGGGGGTGGACCGGTCATCCAGTTGGTTGAAGGCGTTGCCGACGCATATCTCGGAACCGTCTCGCATCCGGCTGTGAGTAAACTGATCATGCAAACGGCAAAAGAAGAATCTATAGCGGTTCAATTGTCAGCTGCCTATGGACTTTGGACTACAGATGGTGCCGCAATCCATACATCCGGCGAAGGAATCCCCACCGGGTTCGTCTCGATCCCGCGCAGGTATGCGCATACGCCCAATGAGATATTGGATTTGAATGACGCTCTTGACGCGATCGCTCTATTGAAGTCAATCGTTTTGAAGACCGGCGCACAGTTTGTTCCAACTTTCGATGCTTGGGATGACTAGCTGAAGATTGGATGCTTTCATGCTGGCGCGGATCCTCGATTGAGCATGTGTGAAAGATTGTAGAGAAGCAGGGAAAAGACAATATGTTTATACATTGGTTGAGAAGGCGATTTGGAAAAGAAAAACCTCAAGAGGAACCGGTGATCGTAACCTTTGCGGAATTGGCCTCGCGCTTCCGGAAATCTCCGACCTTTATCGCCATTGCATGCCTTGTTTTCGTACTGGTTATCGAGCTGCCGATGAAGGCGCAGGCTCTATCTGAAGATCGCCCAGCGTTGTTTTGGTTTGCGCTATTCCTTTCCGGAGCGGTTTTTTTCTTCCTGGCCCGTTGGGTCGATGCTGAAGCGGTTTCGTCGCTTCTTCCGCTGGAAGGACACATCGCTCAAATTGCCATCGTTGGAATCCTGACAGGTGTCGGTGTTTTCGGCTTTCGCTTACTTCTCGACCAGGTGTTTCTTTCTCTCATTCCTGACCTTTATATCAGTGTCAGAGAGATGGCAGGTTTGCTGACCGGGGCGTCGATGATGATCGCATTTCTGAGCGGAGGCGTCATTCTAGCCGTGGGGGAGGAAAAGATGTTCCGGGGCTACTTGCTATCCTCCATCAACGAACGGCGAGGCTTAGTTTTCGCGTTGCTCATCAGCGCGCTGATCTACGGCTTGCGTACATTTGACCCATTTGCATTCGTCGTAAACTTCTTGATCGGCATTTTCCTGGGCTTGCTCACACTTCGGTTCAACCTCGCAACTGCGGTTGCATCACATATCGTAGCGAATCTAGCGTTGATCATCTTCTTGTCCGCCTAGCTGTTGCTGCCCGCTCTTTTCTGTAATAGCACCAGATCCTTTTATTGAAACGAGGAAGAAAGCATGTCGGAACTTTTCTCCATAGAAAAACCCATCATCGCCATGATCCATCTGGCTCCATTGCCCGGTGCTGTTACCGGGAGTGCTTCCCTCGAGGATGTAACCACGCGCGCGGTCCATGAGGCTCGCATCCTTTCGAAAGTCGGTTTCGATGCCCTGCTCCTGCAGAATACCGGTGATGTCCCGGCTGCTCATGATGGCGATGAAGCGACGATTGCGTACATGACCAGGATTGCCGAGATGGTAAAAAGAAACGTCGATGTTCCCCTGGGGATTAATGTGCTCATGAATGGCAGTCGAGCTGCTCTCGCAATCGCCAGCGCTGTTGGCGCAGAATTTGTTCGGATTAAGATTCTCGCCGGGGCCTCGATCACCTCCACCGGTCTGGTGAGCGCAGACCCCCACGATGTCTTAGCCTTTCGAAAGCGAATCGGCGCCGAGGACATCATGATCCTCGCCGACGTTTATGATCGTACATCGGCTCCCCTGGGTGAGATGCCGCTTGAAGTTATGGCGGATCTGGTGGTCCGACATGGACATGCATCAGGTCTGGTCATCTCTGGTTTTTCTTTTGACGACCTGATCGATCGATTGCAATGCTTACGCACGCATCATCCGGATTTCAAACTCATCGTCGGCGGTGGCGCCAATAAATCCAACATCTCTCGGCTGCTTGAATTATCTGACGGCATTATCGTTGGCAGCGCTTATAAGAAGGACGGTCGGTTCTTAGACCCGGTTGATGAGGACAAAGCGAAAGCCTTTATCGATGCGGTTCACAAGCATCGATCGATGCATTCCTGATTTCTTGCCAAACGAAAACTGAAGTGGGGTGGGTTTGCAGGTTGAGCATTCTCTTTGGTGCGGGTTTATGCATCACCAGAGGGAAATTTCCTTAAGCGAACCGTTGTCCAGGTTAGAAGATGTAAATGTCAGGTCGGCGATCTCTGAGATAAGGGAGATCGGCGCGGGCGTCTACGATTTGAGCCAAATCCAGATCGGCGCTGATAATCACGTCGCCTTTATCTTTTTCGCCCTGGACAATAACCTCCCCTCGCGGATCAATGGCAACAGATGAACCGAAAAAGCTTACTTCGAAGGTGAGGTTCTCCACGCCTCCCCGATTTGCCGCTGCACAAAACACGCCGTTTTCCATGGCGCGAACCTGTAGTTCGCGGATAAAAGCCTGATGTCGAAACCCGTACGATGCGACCGGAATTAGGATCAGATCAGCACCCTGCAGGACCAGGCTTCGGAACGACTCGGGAAAGGAACGGTCATAGCAAATCAAAATGCCCAGGAGGCCAAATGCGGTTTGAAAAACCGGGAAACCTTGCCCGGGACGGAAATAGAATTTTTCGTCCAACCGTGTCGTATGCGCATATATGCTCGGAATATGGTTCTTACGATAACATTTCACCCGGCTTCCATCTGACAGAAGTCCTTCCACAATGTTGCCATCCGGTCCAATGAGCGCCGCGCTGTCATAGTATTCGCCATAAACCGATCGCTCGAAAATTGGAACGACGATGTAACAGTTGTGCTCCACGGCTTTCTCAGCGATCCGTTCTGTCGTCGGTCCGGGTATCGTCTCCGCCCAATCGAAGTACTCATGCTTGTGATCTCCGCAGAAGTATGGGGTGGTGAACATCTCTGGGAAGAGCACAAGATCCGGATTATGCTCCTTGCAAGCCAACTCCAATAATTCAATGTTATGACTGAGATTCTCAGCGATATCTATGGATGCAGGGTTTCCATAGCCTTCGCATTGAATCATAGCCACCTTTGCAGGTTTGCTTGCATGGATCGGTTCATCGCTTTTCATTGTTTCTCCTGATATTCCTATGATATAAGTACCCGCTTGATTGTGACTTGGTTTGTCTGACTCGTCACACCGATTTGACAGAGTATACACTACCGGCCTGCCCTGGAATCAACGATGAAGTGAAGCTCAGGATGAATGTTGGAAGACTACATCATTCGACGGTCTGATTATAGGGCTGATTGCGCTGAATGGGCTGCATGAGTGGGAAGGCGATTTCGCATCGTTAAGAATTCAGCGATATCATTCCCTTCAGCGTTTCAGTGGCTCCGATCATGTGCTGAGACGCAGATGTATGCCTCGATGCTGGGGACGTCCCTGAGTCATCGCAATGATTTGTATCTCGTTGGAAAGAAAGCTAACATGAGATTGTATTCGTCCACAGGATAGGGAGGAACGCGGTATGGTTGATGAGAATGCACGCGGGAAAGAGCCCGCGCACACGGATCGGCGGAGCGGAAAAGACCGTCGATCGGGTGAGGACCGCAGGAAATCAGAGGGTGGAAGCCGCGAAGGCGAAGAGCAGAGGAGCGGGGAGGAACGACGCTCCGGGAAAGATCGGCGAGAAGATACGTGAGCGTGCGGCAGCACAGCCAGGGATTGAAATGATCCTATCCAGTCTTCACCCGATCTAACCGCTCACGCAGAACATCTACCCCGATGCCCATCCCTTCAGGAACGGCGATGGTGGAACCTGGTCCCAGATAGAAGGCCGGATCAGTAATATCTTCGTCGAAATAACGATCCGTCGCAGAGATATCACTGGGCAATGTCACTCCTGGAAGTGCGGCAAAAGCCAGATTCGCAGCTCGCCCCACACCCGTCTCCAGCATCCCTCCAATCCACAGGGGCAGGCCACGTTTCACACAAATTTCATGGATCTTAAGGCTCTCCGTGAAACCCCCCACCCGGGCGGGTTTTAGATTCAAGATGCGGCATGCACCGATTTCCAGCGCAAGGTCTAGATCGTGGGAAGATTTGACGCTTTCATCGAGGCAAAGGGGCGTGGTTATCTGTCGCTGCAGCAGGCTGTGTTCGAGAAGATCATCATAGCCGAGGGGTTGTTCGATCATGAGAAGATTGAATCTGTCCAGCTCGGAGAGATGATCAAAATCCTCCCGGGAATAGGCGCTGTTCGCATCGACCATGAGGGAAATATCAGGATATCGTTCGCGGACAGCCCGGACCAGATCAAGGTCCCACTGAGGCATAATCTTCAGTTTGATCCGTCCATATCCTTGCGCCAACCGCATCTCAACAATCTGAATTGTCTCCGCGATGGATGATTGGATCCCAATGCTTACGCCAACCGCTGCGGCCTGGCGTGATTTCTGACCATCTCCCAGATGGGCAGCGAACAAGTCGGTAAGGGCAAGTTCATTCTCTTTTGCAAAAGCGTCCCATACGGCTGCCTCAAGGCCGGCTTTGGTGTGCTTGTGCCCGCGGATCGAGGCAAGCAACTGGGGGAGGTTGGTTGGATCGTGGACCGTCTTGTTCCGGATGGACGGGATGATGAAATCATCAAGGATATGATGGGCGGTGACCATCGTTTCAGGACCATACCCCGGTGCTGACCCCACGGACACTTCCCCCCAGCCCACCTGACCCTTCATCGTGATCAGTTCCACCAGTAGCGCGACTTTATTTTCCTCGACGCCAAAACTTGTCTTCAGTGGTTCCACCAGCGGCAGGGATATTGGATGAAGATGGATCGCCTGAATTGTGATGGATCGCAAGTGAACCTCCCGGTGGACGTCTGAATGATGATGGATCTCGAACCCGATACTACGTTATTCTCGCGTATCCTTCAAATCATGTTGATGTTTATGGGAAAAAGCCAGAATACCCTGTAGCTTGCTGCGGGGCATCTTCGCGGGCTGATCTTCCTCGTCGGTTGCCGGTTCTAATCGATCCGCTCTGATCCATCGCATGTTAAAATGGAGAATATCGATCTACATCTTATTTGTCAGGAGCGACCACGTCTTTGGCAACTTCAACCCAGATCACGTACTTTGGACATGCGACAGTACTCATCGAGACCGAGAACGTTCGACTTCTTACCGACCCACTGTTAAAAAAATGGGTCATGCATCTTCGCCGCCATGCGCCCCAGGTTGACGACGAACAATTAAAGAACATCGATGCCGTGCTCATTTCCCATCAGCATCTGGATCATCTTCATCTCCCCTCCTTGAAGATGCTGGATCGAGCTACCCGCATCATCCTTCCTGAGGGCACTCGAAGCCTGGTGGAAGCGGCGGGTTTCGAGCGAATCGAGGAGATAGGAATTGGCGGAAGGGTTCAGGTTGGCGATGTTGAAGTCCTCGCGACGCCGGCGGAGCATTCCGGGCGGCGCATCCTCCCGGGGGAGGATATCGAATGCCTTGGATATTTCGTTCAGGGGGGATCCAAGATTTACTTTGCGGGTGATACAGACGTTTTCCCGGAGATGGCGAATTACTCTGAAGGGCTTGATCTGGCCTTGCTGCCCGTGTGGGGTTGGGGGCCGAATCTGGGACCAGGACACATGGATCCCTATCGGGCCGCGCTCGCCCTTCAGCATCTTAAGCCCCGTTGGGCTATACCGATCCATTGGGGCACCTATCACCCGATCGGACTGGGTTGGACGGGACCATCCTTCCTCACGAACCCGCCGCGCCTGTTTGCGTCTTTTGCCGCGAAGATTGCGCCGGATGTTGGCATTCGGATTTTAGGTCCGGGTGAAAAGACCGTGTTCAAAGAGTAAGGATCAACAACTGGATCCAATCCCTCCACAGCATCATCTTCAACCTGGAGCCCAATCAATCCGTAGAACTGTCCCCACCTTCTTCGGGGGAGCCTTGTAATTGTTCGCTGATTTCGTCCTTTACGGCCTGCCGGAGGACACTTTCAGCCTCATCTTCGACCTCTTCGAGGACTTTGTCGACCCAGGCGTGGTCGATGATGGCGACGATGGCTGAGTTGCCCTTCTCCAGCGAACTGGCAAGCTCTTCGATCTGGTCGTCAGGGATGCCCATGTCGATCTTCTTCGCAGCCACACCGCCCGTACCCGCACCTGCTGCGGCGCCAATAACGACCCCGGCGGGACCACCGACCAAACCAATGAGGCCTCCTACAACAGCACCGAACAGGGCGCCTTGTTTCGCACCTGGGTCAGCAGTTTCCTTCGCGTGGACTCTGCCCTTTTCGTCTTTCACAATCACTGCCGCATTGACAATATCGATCAGACCTTCCTTCTTCAATCTCTTCAGATTCTTGAGCGATTCGTCTGCCGAGGTTTCATCAGGATATGCGAAAACGAGCAATTCTAATGGACCGGTCATAATGGGGCTCCTTTGCTTTTACGAAATTTTGTTGAGTGGGTAATGAAGTGGTTTATGTACGTCCCGACGTTCAGTTTATCTGGTTGTGTGATTGACAGAGTCTCCGCCCTTGCCCCTCCACAGGAAGACGTATGGGGCGTTGTCCCCGGCATCTCTCGGGCCGCTTGGGAGATAGCAATTATAGCATTACCCTTCGCGCGTCTTCGCCCAATGGCCTCACAGAGCCAGCCTATCCCATTCATGGGTTAGAAATTGCGAAGGATCATAGATGGGTTTTCGAGCGCTGTCCTTTATTTGCAGATGTACAAGTTATGCTTTAAACTTGATGCTCCGATAAATTTGCGCCACCAAGCATCATCGAGGCACGGTGCCCCAAAACAAATGGAGGTTCGAATGTCCGAAGATTCCGCACAAGATTCCTCGGCTCCACCAACATCAAGTACTGCGCCAAGGCACTCAAAACTCCTCGGGTTCATTGTAATTCTCCTTGGTATCGCAGCGATAGCTGCGCCGCTGCTCACCCAGCTTTCGATGGCGGTCGTTGCAGGTTGGATTCTCATTTTTGCAGGTATCGTACGAGGCGTTCATGCCGTCATGAACCGCAAGGAGGGAGGCTTGCTCCTTGGCATCATTGTATCGGTTTTGACATTCATGATCGGCGGTCTGATCCTGAACAATCCAATCCCAAGTGTTTTGACCTTGACGCTGCTGTTGGCGGCGCTGTTCATCCTGGAGGGGCTTGTTCTCATTGTACGAGGATTTTCAAAACGGCTGGAGATCATCAATTGGAGCACGCTGGTCGTGAACGGTTTTGTCTCTGGATTGTTGGGTGTATTCATTCTCCTGAACTTCCCGAGTTCGGCTGGCTGGGCGATAGGATTGCTCTTGGGGATTTATCTCATCCTGGCCGGGTATACTTTGATGACACAACGGCCGGCCGAGCCGGATGGAATTTAGGAGGAGCTTCCTGAACCCGTCGAGTTGTCAGAACGAGGGCTTATACCACCTTCTCTTGCCAGCAGTGTGTGGACGACGAGTATGTCCTAATACCATCAGAATGATATCGGTTTGATTGAACGGCGGCCTTGGGTCGTTCGTGTTCCAGAACAGTGGAATGAAGATAGACATCCAGGTCGGGTGCCTATGACGTATTCTGACGTAGTTCCAGGAGGATCATCATGCCAGATTCGAATATCGTCGTTATCGTGTTCAAAGACATGGACGAAGCCGAGAAAGTCCACCATGCTCTCCAGAGTGTTGAACATGAAGGGCGCATCAGCCTCGATGACTCTGCGGTCGTCGTGAAGGACGCGGGCGGCAAAGTCCATGTAAAAAATCAAACCGATCGCGGGGTAAAAATCGGCGCGGTAGGTGGCGGTGCGCTTGGGCTGCTGATCGGGGGGTTGATCTTCCCGGTTGGCGGTTTGCTCCTCGGCGCACTGGGTGGTGCTGCGATAGGCAAGCTGGCGGGGTTGGGTGTCGACAAAAAATTCATCGCGGAGGTAAGTGAGGCGATCGAGCCGGGGACTTCAGCACTCTTCATTGTGGCGCATGGCGGCGATCCGAACGTTGTCCTCGCCGCTCTTCGCCCCTATAAGGGCGAACTTTACCACACATCACTCGACCCTGAGATCCAGGAAGAGCTGCGTAGAATCTTGAGCGATCGCATCGAGTGATTTTGTTTTCGTGATCCATCCGGCATATGGAATTCATGGGATTCTTTCTAATCCGTCGCTGGTTGTGCATATCGCCGACACACGGTCAAGTTTTGATTTAGACGAGTTGAATGTGTGTGAGGTGCTAAAATCGTGTAAAATACGTTTATCTAATTACGGGTTATCTTATTTCCCGTGATTCCAATCATTCCCTTACTCAAATAGGAGGAGTAAAAATGACCGCAGAGACTATTCAACAAGATGGAGAGGCCGTTGGCTTCCCCTGGTGGCTGGTTCTTCTTGAAGGTGTAGCAGCCACAATACTGGGATTGATGTTGCTCTCAAATCCCAGATCGACGATGCTCGTCCTCGTCCAGGTCCTGGGTATTTACTGGCTCATCAAGGGTGTTTTCGCCATCGTGAGCATCTTCATCAACAGCTCGATGTGGGGATGGAAACTCCTTGTGGGTGTCCTGGGCATCGTTGCGGGCGTCATCGTGCTCCAGAACCCAATTTGGAGCTCGATCCTGGTCCCCACGGTACTCGTGATCATTCTCGGCATCCAGGGCATCATCATCGGCGTTGTCAACCTCGTCCAGGCGTTCCAGGGCGCAGGTGGGGGAGCCGGGATTCTGGGAGTTCTTAGCAGTCTCCTGGATCTCGTGCTGCTGACCAATGC
>CAZMZL010000090.1:0-11534 GCA_964570595.1 uncultured Anaerolineaceae bacterium
AAACGCAAGGGAACGCTTGAGGCGGCCTGATTTCCCGCCATCTCAATACGGCTCAACCGGATTATTCAATTCTCAAGCTTGGATTAGCAGTCACAGCATTGTTGGGTTGTGGTTCGATATTTATCATGCTGCGGCCAAACGCTGTGAATGTCGATGCTCGTGGAATGATGGAGAAATCACAACCAGGCAGGGGGGATGTGTCAGGTCCCGAGAGTGATCAGAGGGAGCGGCATGAATACAAGGATGAACAACACCAATCCCGACATTGCGAGGATCTTATGACGGGTATCGAGCTCCGTGATCTCGTCACGAGGTTGGGCATGTCTACGTCCCATGAAAAAAATCAGCATCGCCCATATATACCAACCCGGCCAGACCAGGCCCATTAACAGCAGGGCGATGACAATAAAGGGCCATATTTTTTTCGCCGAATCACCGATGAGCGTGTATACGATGTGCCCGCCATCAAGTTGACCAGCCGGGATCAGGTTTAGCGCGGTGATCAACAAACCCGCCCGCCCTGCCCAGGCAAGCGGATGAAGAAGCACATCGCGGCCGCCATAGGGGATGGGTGAACCAATCAAGAAGTACCGTCCCCAATAGAACAATGGTGAGACACCGCCATAGTCGATCGGTGTAGGTAGAAGATCACCGAGCACAACATATTTTGCTGCTAAATAGAAAATTGAATTTCCTTCCAGCACATGACCGAAGGCTGCTTCCGGCGTGGGTGGAAGATATCCGATCTCCGAAAGGCTCAAACCCAAGATCAGGACCGGGACAGCCACGATGAACCCGGCGATGGGTCCTGCGATGCCAATCTGCAGCAATCCTCGTTTATTCCTGGGGGGTTCCTTGAGACGGATGAACGCCCCAAGGGTACCGAAGAGACTCCCTGGAAAGGGAAGAAAATAGGGCAGCGTAACTTCAGTCTTATTGTACTTTGCAGCCAGGTAATGACCGAATTCATGCGCTAACAGGATGGACAATAATCCGATCGTGAACGGTATCCCGTTGGCGAGATTTTGAAACACGCCGGTGAGCAGCTCGCCAAAATCGTCGACGGCGGGTCCTTCGTACCCATAGAGCGTTCCGGCGATGAGCATGCTGAAAACGGTGAGAAGAAACAGGATCAGATTAATCCAGGGATTGGAGCGTTTGATCGGGACCGTTCCGGGCAACCCGAGGATGAATTGATCCGTGCCTTCCTCCCGAAAAAGAAGCGTCAGATCATGAGCCGAAAACTGAGGATCCAAGAGGTTGAAGGCTTCTTCCGAATCGATGGACAAAGTTCCGCGATAGCGAATTGCGTAGTCTTCCTGCTCGCCTCCCGTAGTCACATCGAGCACATCCATTACATCGCGGATGTATGGGAGGAGCCTCTGATTGATATCCGCGTAACCGACGATTTCTTTTGTGGCCATACCCTATCCTGTGAAATAAAAAGGCGGGAGTGGATGGGAGTCGAACCCACCGCGGCCCGTTGAACGACCCGCCACCGGTTTTGAAGACCGGGGAGCCCACCGGGACTCAACCACCCCCGTTGCGAAGGTAAGGATACCGCATCGATACCACATGGACAAGATTCCGGTATCCAAGTGTGGATAGACAATTCAAACCTACAAACTCTACATTTCACCAAACCTGCTACAATGGATGCTCATGTCTAACACCCGACGGACACCAGCGCATGTCGACGTGTGACGCGATCCAAAAGTGAAGAACCCCGCAGCAGGCTGCGGGGCATCTACCCAGGAAAAAGCCGGGGTTTGCCACCCCCATACCCCGCTTGCCATTCATCTCTGCAGCAAGCACCAGGGAGGGTATTCTGGCTTTTTCCCATAAAGCTGTGCGAGGAAAACGAGAACAAAGATCGAACGATGAGCGACGATGCTTGAGAAATTCAGAACCTTCTCCCTTTTCCTCATAATCTTCATGGGTACGATCTACCTGACCGCATGCTCACCCTCGACGTCGTCTGGTCCCGCACCCACAAGCCCACCGACGACAACCCCTGTCAAGCTCGGCCCCACCAGCACCATTCCACCGACGACGCCCTCGCCATCCCCGCTCCCCCCAACAGCGACACTCATCGCGATCCAGCCAGTCTCGGATGAAGATTGGAGTAGAGGGCCCGTGGATGCACCTGTCACGATCCTCATCTACTCGGATTTTCAATGCCCATACTGTGCTGACCTCGAGCTCGTCATCGAGCAGCTCGAGGAAAATCACACCGACGACATCCGCTTTGTCTTCCGCCATTTCCCGCTCCTTTCCATCCACGACAAGGCCTCCCTGGCCGGGCAGGCTGCAGAGGCGGCTGGCGTTCAGGGCGAATTCTGGGCCATGCATGATTATTTGTTCGCGCATCAATCGGAATGGGTAAAATTGGGCATTCCGGAATTCAATACCTGGCTCATTGACGCCGCCGTCAAACTAGGACTCGATGAAGAAATCATGGCGGCCGACCTCCTTTCCGGTCTTCGTGAAGCTGACATGGAGCGTTATTTCCAGGGCGCTCTGGGTTCAGGTCTGACAGGTACCCCATTCATATTCATCAACGGGACCTGGATGCGGCTCGATCCAATTCTCTTGAACATGGAAGCGATGGTTCATCTGGAAATGTTGAAGGTGAGACAATACGAGAAGGCTCCGCCGATGTCCATCGAGGCCGGTCGTCAGTATTATGCCCGGATACAGTTAGAAACTGGCGAAGTCGTCATTGAGCTGCTCCCCGAATCCGCGCCGGAAAATGTAAACAGCTTCATTTTTCTGGCCGATGCAGGTTGGTTTGATGAAAATTCATTCTTACGTGTGATCGATAAAATTCTGGTCGAGACTGGAGACCCAAGCGGGACGGGTTATGGAAATCCGGGATACTTTCTCAAGGATGAAATTGACCCGGATCTGGCTTTTAACCAGGGGGGAATGGTGGCCATGTCAAGCAATGGTCCGGATACCAATGGTAGTCAATTCTTCATATCCCTCACCCCATTGCCGGCGTTGAACGGATCCAGGACCATTATCGGCCGCGTCGTGGAAGGATTTGATCTGCTTCAAGCCCTGACACCGCGAGACCCCTCATCGAATCTCATCACCCATTCTTCCGACAAGATCCAAACCATCACCATAGAGGCAAGATGAGCGATCAACAGAAAGCCAGCAACACCCTGGATTACGCCCTATTCGTTGCATCCATAATCGCCATTGGTTTTAGCGCCATGGCCACTCTAGGGATGATGACCATGGCGGGCATCGCGGTGTTCTGGGGAGATCCCCTCGAAGCAATTGCACCTCTTGCTGCCGGCGCCTCCCTTATCGTGATGGGCCTTGCCAGCCTTCCTCTGCTCTATCTCAGCCTCCGTTCCATCCTCGCACAGGAATCACCTGCGCCGCGTCAGCCTTCAGAGGCATGGAGCCTCACCGGGCTGCTCCTTCCAGCCGGTCTGCTTCTGGGTTTCCTCGCGTTTGAGCAAGAATTTCTTCCCTGGATACTGGGTCCCATTGCCCACGTGTTCGCGGCCGTTGGGCCGGTTATCGCTGCTGTTGTCATGGTCCTGCGGCGAGGTCCACAATTGAGCGCGCGCCGGAGATGGGGGCAGTTTAATACTGGTTTGTGGGTCTCTCCGTTTCTGGCATTCATGATTGAAATGATCCTGCTCCTTCCTGTGATCATCTTGCTGCTCATGGGGCAATTCGGGGAAATCAACATCCAACCGATTATTGATAGTCTCAGTACCGGGGAAGTGCTCTCGGATCCCGCGGTCGAGTCCGCATTCCTCGATTTCCTCTCCCAACCTATCGTGATTGGTTTGGCGTTACTCTACCTGGTCGTCCTTGTGCCATTGGTAGAAGAGGTCATTAAAACGATCGCCATATGGCCGTTATTGAAAAGAGGTCTCACGAATACTGAAGCCTTTCTCGGAGGTGCACTTGCTGGTGCCGGTTATGCCCTCTTCGAGGCATTTTTCTTGGCACAGCCGGGAGAAAACTGGGGACTGACCATGATCGCTCGTGCAGGTGCGACCCTGATCCACATGTTCACGACCGGTCTGACGAGCATTGGGTTGGCGAAAGCTGCGAGAGAGCACTCGATTAAGAAGGCGATCCCCTATTATTTAATTGCAGTCGCCATCCACGCAATCTGGAACTTATGCGCACTCGCACTCGGCGCCGGTGTCATCGTAAATGAGATCGCACAATCAGGACCTTCAACTTCGAGGGTTATGATCGGAGCCGCCGTTGGAACGCTTATCCTCCTCGCCATCATCGCTTTTGCCGGACTTCAGCGATTTTCCACGCCCCGGACAGAACCTGACCTCGAGGCAGGTGATGCATAGGCGAATGCAGCCGGTCATCCACTCCCCCCAATATCATGATCAGTCCCGTCGATCCATCTCGGGGCATATCCGGTTGAATGCATGAGATATCGCCTTGATTTATCATCTTGATTCATCCTGCTTGACAACCAGAATCCGCTATGCTACAGTACCGCCGCTCTGACAACTCTGAGCCAGACATCCTTTTCCTGAGGAAATCAACGTTTGACGAAATCACGCACTGAGCTCATGGTCGATCGCCTCCTCGACCTGAAAGCCTCATCTCCCGATGTCGAGGCCTCCGCGGTCGTAAGCGTGGATGGCCTGACCATGGCATCGGCCTTACCGGACGATGTCGAGGAAGATCGAGTATCCGCGATGTCGGCAGCCATGCTTTCGCTCGGTGAGCGCATTGCGACCGAGATGGGCCGCGGCAATCTCGATCAGGTTTATATTCGGGGCTCAATCGGATTTGTGATCCTCATGTCCATTGGAGAGGAGGCTGTCCTCACAGTGCTTGCGAGGAAGGAAGCGAAACTCGGGCTGCTTTTCCTCGACGTACGGCGTGCCACAGAAGATCTTGCCGAGCTCCTGTAATCATCGGATCTCCCCCTGTGAATTCAACCAAAAAGAGTAATCTCCACCTGCCCAATAATTTCTGCAGAAGCTTTCTCGAAGCGCTGGATGACCTTGCAGGAAAGAACGGTGTAAGCACCGTCCTGAATTTAGCTTCTCTGAGAAATTGGGGGGACGCATACCCACCTGACGATCTCGAGAAACAGATTGACTTCGCTGATTTCTCCGGCATCAACCAATCTCTGGAAGAAGTCTATGGCATCTCTGGAGGTCGAAGTTTGTCCCGGCAAGCCGGAGGGACCATTTTTGATGACAGCTTGATGCCCGCAACCGGGATGGCAGAAGCGCTTGAAGGTGCACAGGCTGATCAACCTTCCGAAGAGCGATTCCACCTGGTGATCAAGACGCTGGTTGATCTGTTTAACGAGATCAGCGACATCAAGAGCACATACGAGATCAGCCAGAATGGCTTGCGAATCAGCATCTCAGCCTGCCCCGTCTGCTGGGGACGAAGGACGACCTCGCCTGCGTGTTTCGTGCTCCTTGGGATCATCGAGCGGGGTCTCATTTTATTCGCCGGTGGAACAGATTTTCTCGTCATGGAAGATCAATGTATCGCCACCGGTGACAGCGAATGTGGATTTGCTATTCATCAAACCACTCAACAATGAATGGTCTCCAGGCGGAATCTCGGCGCGATAACACAAGAAAGACGGTGCTTGCTTCTGCAATGTTTCACCGTGGAATCATCATCGCTGTACCCATTTACCTATTTTGATACTCGTAAGGATCATGTGACAATGTGCCCGAGATCGGAGCCAGCGTGAGACAGCTCACCGTCGTTATTCCAACCTACAATGAGGCCGAAAATTTGCCCACTCTGGCTGCGGAGCTCTGGGCGCTGCCAATCCCAGATTTGAAGATCCTCGTGGTCGATGATGCCTCCCCGGACGGGACTGGCGCAATTGCGAAGGAGCTTGCAGCTCGAATGCCCGGTCGGTTGGATCTTATCGAACGAGCCGGAAAATTGGGCCTTGGGACGGCCTACATCACTGGTTTCAAATTTGCTCTCGAGCAGGGCGCCGAGACTATTGCGCAAATGGACGCTGATTTTTCTCACTCCCCCTCCTACCTGCCTAAATTCATGGAGGAGCTAGAGACGGCGGATGCGGTTTTTGGTTCTCGCTATATCCCCGGAGGAAGGCTGGATGAACGCTGGGGAATCGCTCGAGTCCTGTTATCCTGGTTCGGGAATGTGTATGCCCGGACGATACTCCGTCTCAAGGTAAAAGATACGACGGGGGGATTTCGTATGTGGAAACACGAGACTATTGCTGGGATGCCTCTGGATGACATTCGGTCCAATGGCTATGTATTTCAGGTTGAGATGGCTTATGTTGCACAGAAACTTGGATATACGATAAAAGAATTTCCCATCTATTTCGAAGACCGCCGAATCGGACAATCAAAAATGTCCTTGCGAATCCAACTTGAGGCAGCACTCCGAGTCTGGCAAGTGCTGTTTACCCACCGTTCGCTCAAATCGCAGTCGGATTAGCCTCCCCCTCCAGCTCCCCAATATTCGAGTGTTCTTCTCCAAACTCAATGGGGAGTTCGTTTGAAGAACCCCGCATTCCCCAATTGATGGAGCCCTCGTTTCCAGGAATTCAGACCTCCGTGATCCGGCCGAAACTTCGAGCAACGCCCTGCAGCCCACAAAACAGCGCACACCCACACAAATCGGATGAGGACCTTGCAGTTTTAGCCTTTGTCAGGCATAACCTGCACCAGACGGATCCAATCCTCGATATCGAGCTCCTGGGCTCTGGCTGACGGTTTGATCTGTGCATCCTCGAGCCACACCCTCACATCTTCGGCCTTTATACCCAGCGAACCCGAGAGGGCATTCTTGAGTTGTTTCCTTCTTTGACTGAACCCCGCCTTCGCCACCTGGAAGAAACGCGGTAGTTGGTCCTTTTCCACACGGGGAGTGGTATGAGCATCAATTCTTGTGATCGCCGAATCAACTTTCGGTTTTGGATAGAAGGACTCGGCCGGCACCCGAGCGATAATATCAGGTGATCCGTAAACCTGCACGCTTAGAGCAAGCAAGTTCATGGAACCCGGTTCTGCAATGATTCTCTCGGCCACCTCAAACTGGATCGTAAGAACGACGCGCTGCGCTGGTACTGAAGACTCCATGATGCGTCGAATCAACCTGGATGTAATATTGTAGGGGATGTTTGCGACCACAAGATAGGGTTCAGATGCAGCAAGGGCGCCGATATCCATTTCCAGAATATCCCCGTAAAGAATGACGACATTCTCCAAATCACCCGTACTCCATTCCAGAACCGGCACAAGATGGAGGTCATATTCGACGGCGATAACTTCCTTCGATCGCACTGAAAGCTCACGTGTAAGAGCGCCTAAACCGGCGCCTATCTCTACGACTGTGTCCTCCGGATGAATATCCGCAGAATCGGCGATCCGGGAAAGGGAGGTGGAGTCGACGAGAAAATTCTGCCCCAATTTCTTGGCGGGACGGATGCCATAACGCGCCAGTATTTTGCGGGTGTCGGATGGCTTAAAAAATGACGTGGGTGTATTCACTGTTTTCCTCAGGATCGTCGGAATATGACCCTGCAAAGGTCAATCATCAACAAGAGCGAGCTGTCTCCATCATAACCGTCCCTCATCGAGAAACTTTTCTCGATTTGCAGATCGTGCAATCTTTCCACTGCTTGTTTTGACCATCCATCCCCTCTCTACTATTTTTATTGTGCGCGGTGTGATATCAGATCCTCGCGTGATCACGTCTCGCATGATCCTGGCTAAACCCTCACGCTCAGATTGATCATGCGCGTCCGCCTCTGCAACGACGACCACATCTTCCGTTCCGATGTCCTCATTGAACACGCCAAAAGCAACGGTTCGACCGGGGTGGACCCCTTCGACCGATCCTGCCAGATCCTCCAGATCCTGAGGATGAATGTTTTTGCCACCGACGATGATGAGTTCCTTCCGTCTCCCTACGACATACAGTTCTCCGGCAGCAACGTAACCGATATCCCCGGTCAAGTACCACCCTCGATGAAATGCCGCTTCGGTGAGATCTCTCCGATTGAAATATTCCCGCAACATACAGGTACTCTTCATCCCGATCTCCCCAAAATGACGTTCGGGAAGGTCCTGATGATCTTGATCGAAGATTCTTATTTGTGTCGCTCGTATCGGTTTTCCTGCGGACAGCATCCGGACACCAACTTCATCACCCGCGATCTTCTCGGCAATTTCGCCCTCCCGAAGTGATTGTTGTGAGATCTCATCGACGGTCACGGGCGATCGTATTCCACCCTGGGTCACAGCGAAGACATTTTCAGCCATGGCATAACAGGTTGCCAACGCATCTGGCCGCAGGCCATATGGCTCGAAGCGCTCGATAAACATTTGATGACTCTGCCATCGCATCGGCTCTGAGCAGTTGATGACCGCACGCCAGCTAGAGAGACCGACCCCCTCAAGATCTCGATCCCTTATCTTCCTGGCCATGAAGTTGTACGCGAAATTAGGCAGCCAGGATAATGTTCCGTTGTGGTCGGAAACCGCACGCAGGAGTCGGTAGGGAGCTCGTACCCAGACAAACGGCGACATCAAGATTAACTTCGCACGAAGAAGAAAGGGCATGATAAAACCTGCAATGAGACCCATATCATGGTAAAGCGGCAGCCAACTCACGACGACATCATCATCGGTCATCATGATGGATTCAGCGTAAGATTCAATTTGTTGAAAAATGGCTTTATGGGAAAGAGCTACACCTTTTTGAAGCCCCGTCGTCCCCGACGAATGCTGGAGTAAGGCAATATCATCGGGCGATTGCTGCATCCCGGGCAATTCATCCCACGGAATGTCATCAACAGGTGCAAAATCCGAGGTCAGAAAAACTTCCCTCACCGAGGTTTCTCCCTCGACGGCCTTCAATAGCTCACTTTCAAAATCTGCGTACGTGATCATCGCGGCGGGCTTCGTGATCTCGATCAGCGCGGATAATGAGTTTCGGTAGACCTGCGGGGACAATTTCTCTGTGAGAAAGGGCATAATAGCCGGGATCGCACCTTGCAGGATAACCCCAAAAAAGGTTTCGATGAGAACTTGTCCATGTTGAAGAATGATCACCACCGGCTCGCCTGCTCTTATGCCACGCGAATCTAGTCTCTCGGCTACACCAGCGGCCTTATGGAGGATTTCGCGATACGTGACGGCATGATCCCCATCGTTTTCATGAAAGATAATTGCCATCCGATCGGGTTCTGTTTGATAAGTTAAATGAAGGTTTTCAGAAATCGTTTCCAGCATAATCTAGGTGGATTGCCGCGCAACAATGATGGTTGAAAGTTCTTCGATCGTATCAAATACATCCGCCGTCAGTTCTGCGTCATCGATCTGAACGCCGAATTTATCCTCCACAAACAGTGCAAGATCGACAAGACTGAATGAATCGACCAGGCCACTCGAGATGAGCGCTTCGTGTTCGTCGATCCGTCGCGCAGGATCTTTGAGAATTTCTTCAGCGATGTAGGATGAAAGCTGAGCTTTTACAGAATCGCCCATGAAGACCTCGATTTACGGGATATGTACGAAGATGTCGTGCTACTCAATGGGTATTTCCACAACGATGCGTCGAACTTGATCAAGTGACTGCAATGCGGTCAGGTTTCGCCACGGCCAGGCTTTCTTCATTCTCTGGGGATCGTCAAAATAGTTTCCAGCCATGGTGAGATGGAATCCGTCCTCGAGGAGGCCGTGGTCAGGAAGAGGTTGAACAGCCCGCCAGAAGTTCCAGAGAGGGATTTCATACTCCATCGCCAAATCCGCAAGGAGGGCGTTAATCTGGTGGCCTCCTTCAAGATCATCCGCCTTTGTCGCAAGGATCGGTACAACATCATATGCCAATGTGGTCTCAATGATTTCACGTACATACTTCTCGTAATTCTCAGGAGCTCCCTCCCACCATGTTTCAAGACTGATGATGGCGACACTCGGACGGTTGAGGCGCAGCTCGCAGTTCAGCGGGCTCTCCCCACTTTCGCACATCTCCGGATCAGACCAGAATGGTGAAATCACGGAGGCGGCATTAAAACCTCTCCGCACAGCTTCACTATCACGTGAAAACGAACCACCGTACCAATCAATGGTCTCTTGTAAACCTGCGTATTCTTCTCCTAACGAATACAGTCTTGGATCATCGAATGGGGCCAGGAAAAGCGATGGCACATTCTGACAATCCCCAATCTTCGAAAACGCACGGGGGTCATTCCCTCTCTCGATTCCACGCGAATATATTGCGCGCGTCGCCTCACTCACCTCAGGGATTACCGGGAGGTCCATCCACTCACCTGGTCCCAAGATCACACGCGTGAAGGATGCAGGGAGGTTTGGAACGTCTTCGAGGGAATCCGCAGATCCAACCGTTTCAGGAGCGCCAGGGAGAGGTTTTGAGCCGACATCAAGGATATCGGATGGTTCTGCGGTCCTTTCATCGACAGCCGTTTCGCTAATCGCGACGGAGTAATCTGTTTCTAGATCGACTGAGGAGATGTCCTCAAAAGTGCAAGCGGTGCTTAGCGCCACAAGTACGAAAACAAACGCAAGAGCCCTGCTCCATTTAGATACCATCACCATACCTTCTGTTCCCACACCATCGAATGATCATTACTCGGATGGACCCATAGCCGTGATTTCATCAGCAAGAATTCGGACGAGAAGGTTCACACCTTTTACAGCGTAATGAATCGAGCTGTCCGTAAATTCTTCGGACGGAACGTAGTCCCAGGCATCCACATAGTGCCAACCCTCATCGGCTGCAGCAGATTGCATCATACTGCGATAGGCATCATACGCCCATCGAGGGTAATAAAAATTGTATCGAATATCGCTGTTCTGTCCATCGCTGATGAAAATCGGCTCATTCACGATGAGCAGCGGAACATCCTCAGCCATATCTATGCCGGCACGGATCACATCAAATGCAAGATCGGATGTTTGAAGTTCCCCGGGCTTAAATCCATGAAACAATTCATCTGCTTCAAGGTCTTCAACTCGGGGATTATACGTTTCTGGTATGTGTTGGTCAACGGAAGTCGCCGCCCATAAAACGCCATAGATTTGATGACGGACCAGATCGGCGATCACTCGTCTCTGTCCAATGATTGTATTCTCCCAAAGAGATGGTTCAACCAGGATACCGTCTTCATTCAGGTCATCAAGATCATAAGCATCAATGAGCGCCAGCGCCTCGACAGGATTTGATTCGATGATGGGAGTATCCAGTTGTACGTTCTTCGGGAATGACTCAAGGGTCATGAGCCAGACGATCAAATCGGGTTCATAGGCCAAAGCACGTTTCATGATGAGTAAATCCTTCGCAAGTGACATTGTCGGATACCCAAGATTATAGGCTGTGATACGTCGCCCCCCCTCGAGTTCAACGTCAAGGGCATTGAGTCGAGAGGCCAAAGTTTCTTGGGGATGAAGAAGAAAACCCCAGACCGACGAATCCCCGATCAAGACGATTCGAAACTCATCATCGCGCTTCGCCACAGCGTCGATCTCGTGCGAGGAAAACATACCATCCAA
>CAZMZL010000091.1:0-11455 GCA_964570595.1 uncultured Anaerolineaceae bacterium
AGTCGTCACACGATACCAAAAACGCATTTCTGGACCCTTGTTGGATCGCATCGACATCCATATCGAAGTTCCGCGAGTAGATTATGAAAAACTTGCTGAAGATCGCGTGGGTGAGGGTTCCGGCGATGTTCGCGCCAGAGTGGAAGCTGCACGAGTCATTCAGCGCACCCGATTCGATGAAGCCGATCTAAGCTGCAATGCGGATATGGGTCCCGGCGATGTGCGCGTTTTCTGTGAATTGGATGAAGAAAGCAAGGTCCTCATGCGCCAGGCGATGGATCAACTTCAATTGTCCGCGCGCGGGTATCACCGGGTGCTCAAACTTTCGAGGACGGTGGCCGATCTTGCCGGTGAGGCTGATATCCAGATGACACACCTGGCAGAATCTCTCCAATACCGGCCGCGTCGATGGCTCTAGGAAATGTTGCCGATCTAAGTTCGTGTAACCGCACACATCTATAAATCTCAATCGACCCTATTCGCAAGGATGATGACCGTCACAGAAGTCGCCCCGGAGACGACGAATTTCAAATGCAGTCGATCGTCCGTCGGTGACGTGGGAGATTTCCTCTTCTCAAGGATGGTGGGTTAGATTTTCCCATCGATCACGGAGGGCGTGATGCACCTCTCCTTCCTCCGGATCTTTCGGATGACCTCAAGGATCAAATTTGATTATTCTGGATCTGTTCGTACAATTCATTGCGGTCAAGGATTGTATCTCCCTTCGTTCTTGATCCGAAAACCACACCCGGCAGGAAAGGTCCAACATGATGGATAAACACCCCGATTTAGACAGAGTGCTCATCACCCCGGAAGCGATTGCGGCGAAAAACCTCGAGCTTGGCGAGCGTCTTTCTGCGGACTATGGAAATACCGATCCGCCCTACATCATCGGCATCCTGAAGGGGGCGTTTATATTCATGGCGGATTTAACCCGTCAACTGACCATCCCTCACGTAGTGGACTTCATGGCGCTCTCCAGTTATGGGAAGACTTCGACATCCTCCGGCGCGGTTCGTATTCTCATGGACTTGCGCGAGCCGATCGAAGGCCGGCATGTCCTCATCGTAGAGGACATCGTGGACTCGGGCCTGACGCTTTCGTACCTGTATAAGACACTGCTGGGGAGGCGTCCTGAGTCGTTAAAGACCTGTGTTCTGCTTCAGAAGGAACGAGACAGCCTCGATGTTCCCATCGATTACCTCGGGTTTAATATACCGGATGTCTGGGTCGTGGGTTATGGCTTGGACCTCGGGGATCGTTTCAGGACGCTGCCCTATATCGCCGAGCTGAAACCTGAGACATACGCCTGACAGCTCTTCTATCGGTGGGGTACCATGACTAGAGTGGCGTATTCGGCGCAGTAAAGTCGCGCTATACTGTAGATGGACCAATGGTGAATATTTAGCGGGGGGTCGCTTAAATGATCACATTTCCCGAGACGTTAGATGCGCTCGAGCGTCTGTCTGAAAATATGCACGCCATCGACGGCTTGGATGCTTCGATTCAATCCGCCCTGAATGACCTCGACGGATTCCTATCCTTGCTCCGATATTCTCATGAAAAAGATTTTAAAAATGCCGGCGATGCACTTGAGTATATCGACATGGTGCTCGTCCCTCAATTGCACGGTATCCGCGATTCGCTTGCGACAAGCACGGAAGATCCCCTGAAGCGATTAACGCTTGCCGGTGAACAGACCGACCGCCTTGCGCTCAGAATGAAGATGGTCGTAAATGGGGATATGGGAGAGCTTCTCCCGTAATACGACTGCCGGCTGAGACCTCCCTCAAACGATAACACACCCGATTTTCATCAAGCGTAACCCCCAGCGAATGGAGTTTCGATGTTCGGCATGAATACTGAGCTTCGTTTGTTATTGGGGTCTGATCTCCAATTGGATCTCGAAACCACGGCGTGCGGCTTCGGCGACGAAATCCTCGCCCGTCATCGCTTCCTCGAGCGGGATCACGCCGTGCTCGATCTTGCCCATCACCGCCGCTTCGGTGAGAATTGCGGCGTGCCAGCCCGTCCCCTGTTCCATGGCGGTGAAGTGAGTTTCCTCGTCATACTCGAGGTACAAATCGACCTGGGCTTCGGTCTCCACGCCCTGAAGGACCCCTGTCGCGAGGATGCGTATGATGGCCAGATCCCTCGTGTCCGCATCTGCCCGGATCAAAGGCTCCCATAAGGCGTGCAGCACATCCCGAGGTCGAATTTCTTTTGCTCCGATCTCGATGGGGTCTGTCTCAAGCAAACCCAACCCCTGGATGACCTTCAACTTCTCGAAATGCCCGGGGTAGCGCAGCGTTTTATTCTGGAAGGTGGTCAGAATTCCTTCATAACTCCTGGCTGCGGTGGTGATCCCGCCCGAGGTCGTAAAGGCTTCGAGCGTTCCGATCGGTTCAGGAAATTCTACGAGTTCCAACTCCTCCAGAGCCGGGACTCGAACCGTTTTGCCTTCACGGATGAAGAGGCAGTCCCCATGATATTCGTTCGTCAATCCCCCGATGCTGAACGTGAGGCGGTAGTTCCAGGGGGGCTCGGGCTGCATGGGAAGCCCGCAATCCCAGATGAAGACCTCGCGAGGCTCATCGAGCTGCTCCATGGCGTAGAGCGAGAGCGTGGTCGTCATGCCGGGTCCCAGGCCGCAATCGGGGATGATCGCCACGCCCGCCCTCGCGGCGGCCTTGGATAAATTCAACTGCTGGCCCACCACTTCGCTATTGCCCCCCAGATCGGTCATGGCTGTCTCGGTTGAGATAGCCGCCTCCGTTAATCCAAGATTGAAAAAATATGGGACTCCGCTCAAGAGACCATCGATCTTGCCGTCTCGCAGGATTTCTGCGACGCGGTCTGTATCTCGCGCATCGACTTGTTTGGAAATTGCCAGACCATCTCCCAGGAGTTTGTTGATCCGGGATGCGGATGCGGAGGCCTGATCTTCATCGTAGTCGAGCATCAAAATCGATTCCGCCTCACCAAATCGTCCGAGGTCGTATGCGGCGGCAGTGCCCTGTCGGCCTGCTCCTATGATGGCGTAGCGGTAGCTCATGCGGGCTCCTTCGTGGGTTTGGGAATTTTGGGGAGGACGATATCATCATGATTTCATCCTCAAGAGTGACCTTGATGTGCTATTTTACACTCGAGCCGTACGTGGGGAAATGGCACTGTTCGGTAACATATAATAAGAGGCGCAAGAATTCTTCGGGGCAAAGCAGATGAAGGCTGGTTGAAGTTATGACCTCAAAACAGGAGACAGGACTTCGAAGATCCAGGGAGGAGAGGGGCGACGGAATTTAAAATCCTCACATGGAACATGAATCACTGGCGGCAAAGCGAGTCGTCCTGCGAAGCTGCATGGAGATACATCTGGGGCGAAATAGAGCCAGACATAGCGCTGCTTCAAGAATTTGTCCCACCTCAGGAGGCGAGTGAGTTCCACTCGATCCACAATGCATTTGGGGGAAAGATGAAGTGGGGAACGACGATTGTCAGCAAGAATCTTGACCTGGAACAGATTGAGCTAAAGAATTTCATCCCGAACGCGCTATCATGTGCCGATCTAAGCGTTGAACACAACGCAACTCCGTTGTCAGTTTGTATGGTCCCATCGAGGATGGGAATGTCACGCCCAACCCCCGTGCCATGTTGACCGATCTCGCGCCGCTTCTCCTGGGCGAATTGGGCAAAAGATTGGTGGTGATCGGGGGAGATTTCAACACAAGTATTCAGTGGGAATCTGACGGAAAACGGTATCAAAGGAGCGTCGCCCACGATCTTGTTTGAGAGAATAGAAAACTATGGGCTGGTCAATGCCACGCAGAAGGTATATGGTGGGCACAAACAGACATATCGAAAGAAAGGTGCGAGACCGTTCCAGATGGACTACTTCTTCATTAGCTCGAAGTTAGCGCCGGCAATGAGCGACTGCAAAGTTTTATACAATAAAGACATCGAGAAGTTGAGCGACCATAAACCAATCTTGTTAAAGTTAGAGATTTCAGGCCAATAAACTTACCTCGGAGGGAAGCAGAATGAACCATGTCGTGTTGCTGGGCGATTCGATCTTCGACAACGCCAGTTACGTTCCCGGGGAACCCCCGGTAATTAACCAACTCCAAAGCGGTCTCCCTGAGTCATGGCGGGCGACCCTTCTGGCCGTAGACGGCGATGTAACACTGGATGTTATCGACCAGCTTGAGAAATTGCCGGGTGATGCCTCCCATCTTGTCGTAAGCTGTGGGGGGAACGATGCCCTGGAATATCGAGGCCGCTTGTCGGGCATGAGTTCTTCAGGCTCCGATGGGCTTCGATTGATTGCTGAAGCTAGAGCGAATTTCGATTCCGACTATGATGCAGCGCTGGACGCAGTCATGAGTCACAAGATACCCATAGCTGTTTGTACGATCTATGACTCGATACCAGATCTTGAACCTATCGAACAGGCGGCTTTGGCGATCTTCAACGAGATTATTTTTCGTCATGCGTCAATCAGAAGGATACCGATTATCGATTTGAGAACAATTTGCACAGAATCGATCGATTATTCGGCCATCTCCTCCATTGAACCGTCTGCCCATGGAGGTGAGAAGATTGCCATGGCGATACGAGGGCTTTTGCTAACTCAAGACTCCGCATGGGACCAATGCTTTATATTGAGCTAATCGGCTGGGTCCAATCGGGTGACATAGGATGACTCCGCACGATCGGCTGGGGTTCGTGTGACCGGGGCACAAGGACGAGAGTCCCATAATATAGAATACAGGACACTCGTGTGTCTTGCGCATCGCCGAATGGTTGGCCCGAATTTGCACCTCGAAAAGGAACGATCTTCTTGCGCCGAAACACTGCCCGGATGTGTATGACCAGACGCTCAAGAGTTTGGTCGTTCAAAATACCAGATTGCTCTTCACGCTTTAGTGTGCCCCACATCTTTAATGTGAGGTTTTGATGGAAAAGCAAAATGTGACGCTCTCGTTGCCCAGAGATCTAATTAATAGGGTGAAGGTTCTGGCTGCGGAGCAGGATAGTTCCATCTCCGCTATTTTGGAGCGGCTCCTGTCCGAATATGCCAATCACCAGGATGGGTATCGTCAGGCTCGCCAAGATCATGCTTCGCTCCTAAAAAATAGTTTTGAGCTTGGGACAGGGGGATCAAGTTCATGGGGGTTGAGGATTTTTAGTTACTCGGAACTATAAACCGGGCAAAAACAGAACCAGAGAGGTGCTTAAAACTTAACCGTAGTCCACACGATTACCCACCTTGAGCTGACCACACGGTTCGCGAAAACATGGATCCGTGAGGACCGCGGTTGTGGTTTCGGACCACTGGGCTCCGTTCAGATCGGCACGGAAGTGGTAGTCCCCGGGTGGAAGCGTGAAGGAGACTTCGCCATTCACATCCATGGTGTCGTTGTAACCGGAATAGGTCGCACCATCGAAGACATAGACAGAAAGCCCTTCCTGCGGCACTGCATCCGTATCCAGGACCGTCACCGTCACTGGGAGTGTCGACTCAATCGTGGCTGTCTCACATCCTGGAACCGTGCCGTGGTTCACCTCCCCACTCCAGAACTGGGTGCCGTCGTAATCGGCACGGAAGCGATAGGCACCCTGCGGGAGCGTGAGCTCAACTTCGCCGTTGATATCAGAAACTCCTGAATATCCAGTGTATGTCGGCCCGTCGAAGGCATAAACCGGCAAACCTTCCTTCAGAACAGCGTTCGTATCCAGGACCGTCACAGTAACGGGGATCGTCACCACAACTGTTGCATCGCTGCAACCTGGAACATCGCATTGGTGGTCCTCCCCGCTCCAGAACTGTGTGCCATTCATGTCTGCCCGGAAACGGTAGCCCCCATCGGACAGATCAAAGACAACTTCCCTATTCACATCCGACGATCCTGAGAACCCCGCATTGCTCCAGGCCTCATCAGAGCTGCTTGGTTTTGTCGTTCACATGTATGATCGATCAAATACTTTTGATGGGGCTTTGGTTGATGACATTACCAGACTGCCTTCTGAGACAGATTCAGGAGCGACATGATCCCCTTCAGGCTTAATAATGTAGGAATTAAAGCAGGACCACCGTATTATTATCGCGTGCCTATGTCCAGTAGGTTTCATCGTTAAATCCCGAACCTACCCAAACCTACCCAAATATGCTCAGATATCTTGTTGGCGCATTCTCCGATCCCGAGACGGGGTCGGATTTCTCACCCCGCTGCTTGGGGTCGTGTGCGATCATACGGGCGGATTTGGCGGGGTGGTGGCTCAGAGAGGTTCGGGTATAATCCTCAAAAGTGCGTGGCATTGTTCCTGCACCCTGGGAACCGAATATTGATTGCAGGGGTATGCAATGGCGAAAGATCGACGCCCGGCGGAGGAGTTGTCCATCGCCGAGTTGGAGGCGCTGCTCGCACGCAAGAAGCTGGAATCGCGGCGAGCACGCCTCCGCCAATTCGAAAAGAGCGGCAGGGTCCTTCCTATGGGAGTCGAGGCTCCGATCAAGAACACGCGCCTGCTCGATGATATCCTCCCTTCAGTGCATGGTTCCCCAGAAGCAGTCCTTCAAGTTGAGGTTCCCCGGAAACGAAAGTTCTTCAATCGGGTCCTTCTTGTCGTTGAAATCCTGGCCGTCGCTGGCTTGTTCTACATCTTGCTGAACGGCGCAGGGGCGCTCAAGAAATTAAATGCGGAGGTCGCAGAAGCGCTTTCGGTAGCTCAAGCCACGCCCACACCACTGATCAGCGTCGTCGTGCTTCCCTCCGGGCATACCCCTCCGACGGATCCCGGCGGCGCACGACCCAACGATTCGGAGATCCCTGAAAATCTCCGCCCGGTTGTGCAATCCCTGCCTTCTGTGGCCATCCCAACGGCTGGTCCCGAACAGGCCCGGAATGTCTTCATCCCCGCGCTGTGGAACGATGCGGCGCCCGTCGTCCAGGGGGATGGCTGGGAGCAGCTCAAGAAGGGCGTGGGGCAGCACATCGGGTCGGTCAATCCGGGTGAGAACGGCAACCTTGTCCTGTCCGCTCATAACGACATCTTCGGCGAATTGTTCCGGCATCTGGACAAGCTTAAGCCAGGTGATGAGATTGTCCTGAACACGGCGACGCGAGAGTTCGTCTACCGGGTTTCAGGGATGAAAATCGTTGAACCCACCGAGGTGAGCGTGCTCGAGCCGACCTCAAAGCCCACCATCACGTTGATTTCCTGTTATCCCTACCTTGTGGACACAGAGCGCATCGTTGTGTTTGGGGAGCTGACCAGCGGGTGATGAGTTCTGGACAGCGAGCGATATTCCCCTGTCCCCGGGAGGTTGAATTCGGGGTGAGCGAAAGGGTGACGGGAATGATGGACACAGGGGTCGAATCAGCACAAGCCCTCTCGTAAGCGTTGGGGAACTGAATGTTCCACTCCCGATTTCGGGAACGATCGTATGACATCGGATTTTGTGCATCGATAACATATTCGACCCGGGTCTGGGATGATGTGGGGGCCCTTAAATGAAAAACAAATCTTCAACGCCTCGATTTAGATTCAGCCTTCGCTGGAAGATCGTACTTCCATTTATGCTGCTCGCGCTGCTGCTGGGGATTCTGGTCGTCCTGCTCGGGAGCAGGATGCTCGGACAAGCCAATGAAGTGACCTTTTATCGACAGGTGCTCGATGGCGGACAACAGGCTGTGGATGAGGTCGTGCGGGTTGAATCCAGGCTTTTGGAGGTTCAGCGAGCGATCTCAAACACCGAAGGTGTACCCGAAGCGGTCATTCGGAAGAACGCAGAAGCGTTAAGGTCACGCGTGCTCCAGTTGGTCGTGAATGCGGACCTGGATGTCGCCGTGGTGTTAGATCGGGACGGTTCCAGCCTGTTAGCCATTCGGAAGAGCAGCCCCGATGCGCCGCCCGGCGATTACCTGACCCTGCGCGGAGAAGAATTTTACCAGGACTGGACGTTCGTCCAGGATATCCTCACCACCACTGGAAGCGATCTTGTTGGCGATGGGGGGGGCGAAAAAGAAGTTGGTTTGCATGCATTACAAATCGGCGATGACGAAGAATACGTGTTCTTCATCGGTGGCCCGCTCATCGATGAAGATGGGACCATCTTCGGAGCGGTTCTGGTGGGCGAGTACCTAACCACGCTTCTCGATGATTTGAGCGAAGTCGCCAGAAGCCACGCAAGCCTATATGACTCAGAAACCGGGCTGCTTCTATCAACCGTTTTTCATCCCGGAGTCCCGCTCGATCCCCCCGGACTTGCTCTCACGCCCGGTCTGATTGAATCCGCACGGGATCCGGCGGATGGCGATCAGCCGTTCAGGACGATCCATGTCGCCGGCCAGGCCTATGGTGAGGTGCTCACGCCCATGCTGGCCCGGCAAGGCGAGCATGAACTGGGCGTTCTGGGCATATCGCTCCTCGGGGAGGCGGAAGCAAGCACGATCTCCCCGGAGGTTCGAGATCGGCTCTCGACAGTCATCCGTTTTGGAGCCGTCGCACTGGTGCTCATTCTGCTCACGGGATTGCTTGTGGCGCGGCAGATCACAAAACCCATCCGCGACCTTACCGAAGCATCCTCAGAAATCGCTTCCGGGAATCTGCAGACGATGGTCCCGGAGGGCGGTTCGGATGAGTTGGGCGCCCTGACGCGGTCGTTCAACGCGATGGTGGCAGGGATTCGAGAAGACACGATGTATCGACAGCTCACCAACCAGCTTCAAGATCCCGAGTCCAGGTCGGATCTTCTTAAAACACTGGCGCTGCGTGATGATCTCACAGAAGGACAACGCGTGCGGGCGACCATCCTCTACGCCGAGATCAGCGGTCATCCATCGGGTGTCCATCAGTCCGATCCAACCCTCGTGATGAGAACGCTGAACGAGATCCTGGATACAGCTCTACCCATCGTGACTCAACACGGCGGCGTTTTCCAGGAGATCGGTGGCGATGTCTTGCTGGCTTATTTTGGAGTGCTCCCACGATCTTCTCCGCTCCAGGTGAGCGCGCTGCAAGCCACCCATGCCGGGATGGAGATCATCGATTTCTTTCGTCGATTGAACGAGCGGCGCACGGCTCAAGGTTTGCATGCATTGGACATCGGCATCGGGATATCGTCCGGATGGGTGATGGCGGGCGGTATTGGGCTGGGTGATCGACTCCAGTACACGCTCCTGGGAGATACGGTGACGACGGCCAAACGGATCCAGGAGGTAACCCGCCCTGTAGGCGGGGGCACCCTCATCATCAGTGAGGATACCTACGAGTATCTCTCAGGGACCAGATCGCAATTCGAGTTTGGCCGCCATGGACGTGCAGCTCTGCCAGATGACCGCCGTGAGGTTGGCGTACATGAGGTTGTGGGGCGATCGACGAAGTTAGTTGATTTTTCATCCTATGAAATCGATGATGGAACCGATGTGGCAGAGTCGCCGAATGATTTCGATGGTGATCTTCCGGCTGCCGAATGAACCATACCATACGAACGCTTCACCGTTTGTGATCAGGTTTTTTTCATAAACGTATTCATTCATCGAAGTCCCATTTCGAATTTAGTTTTGGAGATCGAGCGATAGGAAAGAAGGAAGGGTTGTCCTCTTTGGGCCGTTCCTGTATTTTATTAGGACCACGATAGGTAGAATTAGATCGAGTTGCGCTTATGGATGGTTATGTCATGTTAAGGGCGAGGTCATGAAGAACAGACGGGCATGGGTCACGATCACGGGTATTTTACTCTTCCTCGGTATGGTCTGGGTATTCACGGCGGTATTGTTGAACTCGGCTTCCGCAGACTCCGGCCCATTTTCTTTCGCCGTCAGATCCAGGCTCGCTGCGGATTATGGGGTGGAGAAGTCCGATGGTTTCCTGGGCGTGATCAACCTGACCATATTCAGCGAGGTCATGCGCGATCTCGGCTTGTCGCCGGAAGACGCCGATGAACATTCCAGCGCCATAAAGGTCGCCATGGACGATCTCGTCCCAACGGCGACGGCGTTAAATTTCGACGGAGATTCCCCGTACACTGCGACACTCTCACCTACCCAACGTGCCACACAGACAAGCTTGCCATCGGAAACAACGACAGCCACTTCTACAAAACGAGTCATTTGGACAAGGACTCCAACGATAACCCATACTCCTAAAAGTGCTGCTCCAATTGCATCGCCCACATCCCTGGGTGGAGATTCTCGGGCTCCTCAACTGTCGTTCTCGGGCGGGACGTTGAGCCCCAGCCCTCAAGCCTTACCGGACTGTTCGGTGACGGTTGATATTTCCGGTTTACGCGTCGTGGATCCAGGGCCATCAAGCGGCATCCACTGGGTCAAGATTAAGTACGAAGTCGTTGGATCAGATTCGACGGGTTATGTTTACTCAAGTGATCTCTCCCCGCCGGTGAGCGGTGGATTGAGCGGTTCGACCTGGGATGCCATCTATCGTGGGACTTTTGTGATCGACTTCGACACCGGGTATTCATGGCTCTTGAGCGGATGGAAACCCATCATGAGAATGGTCCCGTATCGTCCGATCATCGATACTTCAATATCTACCGAAACTCCAACTCCCACGAATACTCCCACCGATACTCCGGTTCCAACAGATACGCCGGTTCCTACGGATACGCCATTGCCGCCAACCCCAACCCCGTTTCCGATCAAGGTGTATGCAAAAGCCGAAGATAACAGCGGCAACTCCGCCTGGATTTTGTTGGGTACGTATTCCATGCCCGCTTCATGTGATTGAGTTTATGAACCGTGTTCGCGATTTTGCTAACACAAGCTGGAAATTAACGGGATGATCCTGTTTGCCGAATGATGGATCATCACCCATAATTTCCCCCTGGTCATCAATACCCAAAATGTGAAAAGCGCCCAAAGAGGGCGCTTTTTTCGACTGGCCACGTTGGCCAGAGGGTAAAATAGCTTTGCGAAGGCTGACCGAACCAATCTTGTGCTGAAGACAACAGCGTCGCAGCTCGGTTCACCCGTAACCTGTTCAATCCTCTACGGATGATGACTCAGCCCTTCGACCCAGCGGGGAGAGGGGTTGGGCGATGGAGTTGTGGACCATGAATGATCCACGCGTATCAGCGGACTCCTGTGCCCGCCCGTTTTTATATGGGCCCGGCGATGACAGATGATTTCTTGTTGAACCTCCCGCAAGTTCCAACCTGCGGGAGGTTCAACTCTGGCGGGAGGTCTGCCCCGCCTGTGACCGGAAGGCTCAAAAGTTTAAGAAATACCCTGGATTGTTTCGCTGGTGCATCCGAGCATCGAGCAAAAAAAAAGCCCCTCTACCCAGCGGGGAGAGGGGTCGGGGTGAGGGGAACGTTGACCTCGAGTGATCAACGCGTCATGGCGGACTTACGTGTTCGGCTGTTTCTATGCGGGCCTGGCGATGGCAGCGGCTGTCATAATAAACCGCCCGCAAGTTCCAACCTGGGAGAGGTTTA
>CAZMZL010000092.1:0-11445 GCA_964570595.1 uncultured Anaerolineaceae bacterium
AGAGATCGACCCACAAAGAGGATAAAACGGTTCGCTGGAGTTCCAAAAAGATAGGGTAAGGTGCCAGACCAACGCTCTCCACCGATGCTCATGGATACGCCAAATATGCCGCTTAATGCCGCAAGCTGGACGGCGTTTCCGATGATGTAGAAATCCGCGTCCTGACCGGAGGAAGCATGCATTCCGAGAAATGTGAAAAAGAGAATTTGTCCCAGAGGTGCGATTACTTTCGTGGCGAGATATGTCGTGGGACGCAGCCATGCAAATAAGGCGATATAGGAGAAATAAGCACCCTGGAAGAAGAGACGAATATTGATCAGAATAAGCTGCATGATTGATCGGACCTTATCGGCTGGTGCTGGAAGCCGAGGCTGGTTTTATGTCGCGCGTTCATTGTCTAGTTAGCGTCGCGTCTATGCGCGCTTTCCGAACAAGGCGACTGAAGAGAAACGCAGATACCCCTAGATAGATCACAACAAATAGGAGCATCATCCCCCAGCTAAATAGAATTTCTGAACGGTCGATGGGACCACTTGAAGATGCATGCAGGGCTCTTGCGGCCCAATAAGGGGCCAAAATATAACTGAGCGGAGTGGACCAATTAGGGAGAAGGGCGATCGGGAACAGGAATCCACACAGGATATATATGGGATATTCCAAACCGTTCTGCCATCTCTGAATGTCCGGGCTAAGAAAGAAGAGCGGTGCGAGCACCAATCCAAACGCGATAAAAGAGAGGACCGTCAAGAAGACTGAGAATGTAAAGAGCAGTGGATCTTCAATTTGGAGAGGCGCTTGAAAAAGGAATGCGGCCAGGATATAGGCCGCGACCATGGAGCCGAGAGATTGGAGGACATAGGCAAAAATTTTCCCGAACACGATCAAGGGCAGCGGCGTAGGTGTTCCGGTGAGGGGCTCGAGCGTGCCGGTCCAACGTTCTTCGGTGATGCTGTTTCCGCTTGAGAAAAGGAGCCCCGTCCAAAGGCCCGTAAGCCCACTTCCAACTACAACGAAGATGGCAATGTTTCCACCAAGGTCGCCGAGGACATACATGCCGAGGATGGCGATGATCAGAGGTTGGACGAAGATGCCGAATAAGACAAAGGCGTCTGTGGCGGATTGCTTGAACGACATCTCGAAAGCTAACTTGAATGCGTGGAAATATTTCATCGATCAAAACCCTGCGCGTCCATTAAACACTATCGAGTGTGCCCTGTTTCTTCGCCTGGATTTCAAACCAGTGAAAAAGCGAGTACCCAAGCACGCCGTAAATAAGGCCGATCGCCAATTCTCCTAAGAGTAGCCCAGACACCTGTGACAGATCACCTCCCAGGATGAGAATACGGGCGGCCGCGATCCCCCGAGTCAGGGGGGCGATGAAGGAGATCATTTGCAGAGCAGGCGGCAGCACCTGAACGGGTATATTCGCGCCGCTGAAGATGAGCAGTAGAAAATACACCGTGTTGTTCACGAACATGATATTGCGCGTGATAAGGCTGAGGCAGCCCATCAGAAGACCAAGACCTGCGGTGCTGATTGTCGTGATTAATATCGTGAGTATGAGTGCTGGGATGTACGTGTTTGAGAGATCGAGTCCGAGCAGGAATACCCCCCACGCAAATCCGATGAAGACGCCAAGCATTCCATCAAAGATGTGGAAAAAGGCACGCCCCAGGAACATCGTGATGCGGTTAGCCGGGCAACCAAATAAGTAAGGAAGTGTCCCTGACCAGCGATCTCCCCCGATGCTCATCGTTACGCCGTAGATGCCGCTAATCGCCGTGATTTGCATGGCGTTGCCAACCACATAGAAGCCGGCGGTATCTTCCCCGGTGGCGCTCACCCCCAGGTAAGTAAAGAAGAGAAGCTGAAAAAGCGGCATCACGATTTTCGAGGCCATGTAGGTCGTAGGCCGAAGCCAGCGAAAGAGGGCGATGTAGGAGAGCAGGGCTCCCTGAAAGAATAAATTGAGGTTCCTTGTGATCCGCTTCATCGAACGACCAACCAATCCCACCTTGACCCTTCCAATTTATTGACCAGCCAATGTCGCCTCTGATCTTGCCTTGATCAGCAGCTTGTGGAAGAGAAATGCAGCCATGATCATATAGATGATGCTGAACAGCATGAGCATCCCCAGAGAAAAAAGGATATCCGCGGTCGAGGCGCCGCCGCTGGACGCGCCGTGCAAGGCCCTCGCCGCCCAATAGGGCGCCAGGATGTAGCTAAAGGGCGTGGTCCAATCGGGGAGGAGCGCAATCGAGAAAAGGAAACCGCTCAATATGTAAATCGGGAATTCCATCGAATTCTGCCAGCCCTGGACTCCCGGGTTCATCACGAAGATCGGTGCGACGATCAAACCAAAGCAAACGAAGGCAACCACAGTTAAGCAGAGCGCGATCACAAACAAAGTGGGCTCGCCAATCGTAAGTCGGAGTCCAAAGATCACGGTGGCGAGAATGTAGGCCACGATCATTGATATGAGGGACTGGCTCACGTGGGCAAGATTTTTCCCGAAGACAATGATGGGAAAGGGTGTCGGCTGCGCCACAAGCATCTCGAGTGTGCCGGTCCACCTTTCCCTGGTGATGCTGTTTCCACTGATGTATAACAGGCTGCTCCAAAGCCCCGTGAGACCACTCCCTACGATGATGAAAATAACCGGGTTCTCGATACTATCCTGGAGCATCCACAAGGCCATCACGGCGATGAGGAGCGGCTGGATGAGTATCGTGAAAATGATGAATCCATCCATGACATTTTGACGCAGGGTCATCTCAAAGGTCGAATAACCGGCACGACCGTTTTCTCGCAACCTCTCAAGGCTCATGACTGGCCTTCAACCAATCGGATGTACGCATCTTCCAGGGTGGGTTCGCGGACGATAACTTTGCCCACTCTGACGTCCTTGAGGGAGGCGAGAAGATCAGGTACAGCCTCAGAACCTCGCGACGTTTGAATCAAGAGCGCTTGACGCTGATCATGTTCATCTACAGACACGGAATCTACGAAGGGGAGCGATCGGACATCGTCCAGGTCTTTGGACTGTACGCCGAAAACCTCAAGCTCGATGACAGAAAGGTCGCTCACCAGTTTTTTGAGCGCATCGGGCGTGTCCAGCGCCACCAATCGGCCGTGGTTGATCACGGCGATGCGGTCGCAGAGCGCGTCCGCTTCGAACATGTAGTGTGTGGTCAGCAGGATGGTCTTTTTTTCGGCTTGAAGATCCCGGATCACCTGACGAACTTCGCGAGCTCCGACAGGATCGAGCCCCATCGTCGGCTCATCGAGGAAGAGCACTTCCGGATCGTGGATCAGCGTCCGAGCGATGTGCAAGCGCTGCTTCATCCCGCGCGAATAACCCTCCACCTTCTCTTCACCGCGGTCGGTCAGACCGACCATCTCCAGCAGGTAGGGAATACGCGATTTTGTGACTTTAGGATCGACATGATAAAGACTGGCAAAGTAGCGAAGGTTGTCGATTCCCGAAAGCCGCCAGTAAAGACCGCGCTCGCCGCCAAAGATGAAGCCGATACGAGATCGTATGGGTCCCGGTTCTTTTTCGACATCATAGCCAAGGATGACCGCCTTGCCGTCGGATGGGATCAATAACGTTGTGAGCATCTTCACTGTCGTCGTCTTGCCCGCGCCGTTGGGACCCAGGATGCCGAATAACTCCCCCTGCTTTACATTGAATGTAAGTCCATCCACTGCAAGGACTTCCTTGGTCTTCCTTCTGATGACGCCAATGGTTGTCCGGTAGATGCGACGTAGTTCTGATACCTCAATGGCATGCATTCGGTTTATGTTCTCCGGGGGTGGTGATTCATGTTGTTGCGGACCAGGATCATGGGACCGGTAGATACCTGACGGTATCACTCAGTCTCCTCATCAATGATGGGTGGGTATCACGCACTTTATTTCCATCATCAAAGATACACGGAAATCTATTTTCATCCAAGCAGGACCTGGTTGGTGATATGTGGTTTGGATGGATCGTGGCCGACCGGTAGCGTGAGCAGCCCCGGTGGTTTATGGGAAAAAGCCAGAATACGCTTTAGCTGCAGGGATGAATGGAAAGGCGGGGGGCATCTTCACTCAGGACGAGGATGGACTCGTCGACCCAGAGCGTTCGTGAATCTAAAATCATGGGACCAATAATTTCAAGACGATATTTCGAGGATCCTCGAGGGTGCGAATCGGGTTGGTTTCGCTATCAAGTTGCGGTTTCTCCACAGAGCGGATTTCTTCAGGTGTGGCGGTTGACCTCGTCCGAACGATCATCATCCCCGCGTGAGTGGCGGTCTTTGAATTTCTTCTTTGGCGAATGGTTGAAGGGCGATCAGGTCCCTGGGGACTCATCCGTCAGTCGTCGATTGATGTCGTAGGCCGCGCTGATCAGCGCAAGATGTGTGAAGGCTTGGGGAAAATTGCCGAGCTGCTCACCTCGCGGCCCGATCTCTTCCGCATACAATCCAAGATGATTGGCATAGCCAAGCATTTTCTCAAAATAAAACCGGGCTTTGTTGACCTCTCCTGCTCGAGAGAGACATTCAACATACCAGAAAGTACAAATGCTGAACGTTCCTTCATCGCCACTGAGCCCATCAGGCGCGGCTGCATCGATGCTGTAGCGGTACACGAGGGAATCGGACACAAGCTCACGCTCAACTGCTTCGAGATGGGATCGCCATCTCGGATCCGTTGGGCTGATGAATTTCATCAGAGGCATTAATAAGCTTGAGGCATCCAGGGCATTCGTGCCAAGATGCTGGACGAAGGCGCCGATTTCGTCATCCCAAAAATTGTTGAAAATGTCGTGATAGATTTCATCTCTCGACCGGGTCCACGCATCCACTGGGGCTGGAAATGAGCGTTTCTGCGCCAGGCGCAAGCCGCGGTCGATGGCCACCCAGCTCATCAGACGGGAGAAGAGAAAATGCTGCCTGCCGCCCCGAACCTCCCAGATACCCTCATCGGGCTGGTTCCACGCAGCAGAAATGTGGTCGACAAGAGGGACCAGACGATTCCACAAATCATGGGAAATCGGCTCCCCGTATTTATTAAATAGGTAGACCGAATCCATTAGCTCGCCGTAGATATCCAGTTGAAGTTGATTGGCTGCGCCGTTTCCTATTCGGACCGGAATGGAGTTCCGGTAGCCGGACATGTGTTCCAATATTTCTTCTTCCAGATCCGTGCGACCATCGATCCCGTACATCACCTGCAGTGATTCCCCCGCTCGGAGGTTGGCGCATCTATTCTCGATCCATTTCATGAAAGCAGCCGTCTCCGATGTGTAGCCCAAACGAATCAAGCTGTAGAGCGTGAAAGAAGCATCCCGAATCCAGGTGTAACGGTAATCCCAATTGCGTTCCCCCCCGATGGTTTCGGGCAGACCGAAAGTGGGTGCGGCGACGATTGAGCCATACTCCCGTGATGTGAGCAGTTTTAAGGTCAACGCTGAGCGGTTAACTTCCTCACGCCAGAGGCCATTGTATTTCGATTGGCTTATCCAGGAATGCCAGAAATTGACGGTATCTTTAAATGCCTGTGGAACGAAGTAAGGCGCCCCGGCTTGTGATTCCTTCCTGGAATCGACGTACTCCAGGATAAATACGGCTGTTTCCCCTGGGCACAGCCGGAAGCGGGCGATGGCCGCGCCGTTTTCAATATTGACGGAAATCGGGGTTCGCAGCCGTAAGATGACACCATCATCCGAAATGAATATTACTCCATCATCTTTGGGCTCAACTTTATGATCCACACGGGCGTAATCGAAAGACGGATGGCAAACCATCTTGAATTCAAGGTCCCCGCGCACCGTCTTCACCCTGCGTACAATCATGCTGGGTTGTGCAGGATCGGTGACCGGCATGAAATCCGAAATTTCAGCGACGCCTTGTTCAGATAGAAAACGAGTGAGCAGGACATTGGTGTCGCTCACGTAGATCTGTTTCTGCCGAGCGTCGCTCACAACCGGTGAAATCCGGAAGTAGCCGCCTTGCTCATGATCGAGCAGTCTGGCGAAGACCGACGGGGAGTCAATTCTGGGCAGACATAGAAAATCTATCGATCCGTCCATCCCAGCCAGTGCGATTGTGCGTAGATCGCCGATGATGCCGTAATTCTCGATCGGTTGAACTAACATGGGTAACCTCAGCTTCGAACCAGGCTCATTTTATCACCTGGCGGGGACATGCACTTAAGAGTTGCTTTAATCATACCGGACTTTGATTTCCGCAATATTGCGCATAGGCGCTAATCGAAAGTTGCCGGAATTCCCAGGGACGTCATGGACGAATGGAGAGCGGGTTATTGGGGTGAAAATCATCATTCAGGCAAATCTGCATGGAAATCGTCAGTTGAACAAGGCTGTGAACTGACCTAGAATATGAGGTAGGTTCTGGATTAAGCGACTGGCGCTCCTTTCCGTATTCAAAGCGAGTGAAATATGGCGACGAAAAGAACGGTGGAAGTCGATATCTTCACGACCACACACAGGATCGAAGGATCGGTGTTTCCCGGCGCACATGGCCTGTTTAGCTATCTGAACATGCCGACCGAGTCTTACATTGAAGTACTCGATGGAGAACTCAGCCCCTTACATATGGTATCCAAATCAAAGGAATCTGTCGGCAACATATGGCTTGTGAAAAAAGAAATCGTGGCCGTATTGGTCGGGAACCGCGCCGGCTTGGGAACTTCCAGTGCTATGCGGGCTGGCTACACCAAGCCCTTCCCGCATTTCATACGCATTCTTGTAGGCGGCTTCGACATTTTTGGGATGATCCAGGCAGGGGGGAGGTTTGATTTTGGAGCGGTGATGTTTGAAGGATCCAATGCTTTCGTCCCCCTCTTCGATACGAAATTGGTCGCCATTCTGTTCCCCAATGCCCGAGTAGAGGCGCCTGCACTCGCTTTCAATCGGGAGCTCGTCGAAGCGCTTTACCTTCGCCCGGCAGAAGGCGGCTGAGCGTCTCTCCTGCAGTTAATCCTGCCATCTCTTTTATCTGTGAATGAGAGCGTTCCCTTCAAATTTAAGCTATTTCAATTAAATGTGACGGATACCCGCGTGTTGACCATAATCTTCCCGGGCGCAATCGAAACCTGAACGAGCACGCCATCGAGTCAATGGTTTTTTGAGTCCCGGATCCACGTCCGTACGAACCCCACCAACCTGATCCGTATCCGGACCCACAACCCCTTGAATGCTTTCGGGTTCAAGACGTCCACATTCTTTTGAGAGCGCCTCGGCTTTTTCACGGGCAGCAGTTATCGCGAGCGCCCGTGCACGATTACGATGTTTTCGAAGATCGGTTGTGCGAAATTCGATCCGATGGACGGCGTTGGCGCCATCTTCAATGTCTTCGGTGAGTACGTCATCGAATTTCGGGATTGTTTGCAACGTATGAGTTGTGATACTCCTCACAAGAAAAGAAGGCATTAAATGATCGTGAGATGGAGCCAGAGATTGTAAAAAGTGATCCTTTTGGCGTTTGACTCTTTCCGGAAAATCACTAAAATATTCGCTAATTAGTCAGGGTTATTGGGTTTGCACCGCCTGGAGCCCTGACGCAGACGCCGGGTTCTCAATCGAATGGGACCGGCGTCTGGTCTTTCGAGGCGTATGTGTTGGGAGCGTTCTTTGAGAACGATACGCATTAATCAACTGCTGCGATGTGTGGGGGTGGTAGGACGCAGGTTTCTGCAGTGTCCACGGCGAAGGTTTCCCGGTTTCTTTCTTATCGCTATCGGATTCTTAGCAGTCTTGCCCACTTGTTCAACCCGGACGGATGTGAGCAATATTCAAACTGCAGCACCCGAAACCAGAATCACACATCCAGCCCCCTCGATGACGACATCGGCGATGACAACATCGCCGATGATGCCTCCGACGAACACGCCGACGGGGACAGCTACACAAGCGCCGACGATGCCACCTACGGCGACGATCACAGAGACACCGCTTCCGCCTGGGGCGGTTGTGATCCCCAATATGATCGGAATGCCCTATGCCCAGGCTCGTGAGCTTTTACTTGAGGCTGGGTTCACGTTCCTTTTTCAGGATGTGCTTCATCTTGAATCTCCACATGGGACGATCATTGACCAGAATCCTCTGCCCGGAATTATTGGCAAGAAAGGTGATTTTGTTTTTCTCTATCGTGGATTTCATGCGCTGCAAGCTTATGCAGGTGGGGCGTGCATCCCATTACGATTGATCACTCCCAGCGGAAGATTACTCTACTGGGTGGAACTCAACGATGATGAAAAATATACCATCAAGACGGATTTTGATTCTGGCTCAACTACCCTGCATGACTATCGCATGGTCGTGTTGAAATCTTTCGACAACGCATCGAAAAACAAGATGACCTATTCGCCTGAGACGCCGGGGTATTATGTCGTCAGCCTGGGTCCCTATTCGATTTCTGAAGACAAATTAAAGAAGTTTCCCGGGGGAGTGCCGGCTGGTTGTCTCTGGATTAGTCCGCAGGAGGACGGGTGACGGCGGCAGTTTTCGACCTCGATGGGACATTGTATGAGGGGCATATCACCCAGGGTCTTGCGCTTCATCATAAAACTCACGGTGTAAAACGCTTTGATCTGGCGTTGTTCCTGGCTTCCCACATACCGATCTGGTGGCTCACGCGAGCGGGAATAATTTCACAGGAAAAAATGCGTTCTACATGGGCACAGGATATCCCCTGGCTCTTCCGGGGCTGGACACAGGATGAAGGCGAACGAGCGTTTGACTGGATTGCAGAAAGCTATATCGGGTCACGTTTAAAGAGGGATGTCGTCGCTCACCTGGAATCACACAAGGCACGTGGGCACCGTGTCATCCTGCTATCCGGAACGCCTACGCCCATGCTGGCGGCTATCGGGAGATTGCTGGGTGTTTCTGACGTGATCGGTACACCCGCCGCCTTGGATAACGGTCGCTATACAGGTCGGGGCGTGCGTCCGGTTTGCCAGGGACGAGACAAGGTTCTGCGGTTGCGGGCCTATCTCTCAAGGACTGATATTAAGGATTTACGACAGAGCTTTGCGTACGCGGACAGTTACGGAGATCGATATCTTCTCCACGCTGTAGGTCATCCTGTCGCCGTTGATCCTGATCGGGAACTTCAGGCTCTCGCCGAACAACATGATTGGGAAATCATGAAGACGCAGCCTGAACCCTCTTCATAACTTAGGGGTAATGAGAGAACAGAAGATTCGATGTTGGCATGACAGGTCATTCGGTGTTGAACCTATGAAGAAGGAATTCTAGTAGGAATAATGGCTCCCTCCAATGAACTCTCGTAACACCGAATCTGCAGGAACCGGTGAATCGTCCTCGGTAGGTTGAACAGCGTTGAGTATGTCTTTCATGCGAGAAGCTCGAATATGCGCATCCTCTCGCAGTGGATCGTCTCGGTATTTTTCCTCCCACTGTACGAAGTCATTCAGCAATCTGGGTCGATAGAGGGAGAGCTCATATGGCATCGCGCTGTTAATGATGAAGTCAGCCGTGCCTTGATAGGGGATGATGTTCCTTAATTCGCTGGACCTGACATAGTGCCAATGCGTTAAAGTTTTTTCCGGGTCGTAAGCCCGATGTACGGCGTCTCTCAGCATCCGCCGTACCATCCTTAGATCCGTCCACCGAATGAATTTTCCATCTGGACCTTTCATTTGAAGGAGGGGTTCCAGATATACCTTGAACTTTATCTCATCCGGGATGCTGTCGGTCATCGGGGGATAAAGACCATGGAGACTGTCGATGAGGAGGATCTCCTCCATCTCCAGTTTCATCGGTGTATGGTCGAGCGCCCGTTTCCCGGTTTTAAAATCATATTTCGGAATTCTGACCTCTTCTCCAGCCACGAGCCTTTGAAGATGTTCATTGATCAAGCTGATGTCGAGCGCTTGGGGGGTTTCGAAATCGTAGTCACCGAATTCATCCCGGGGGTGCATTTCAAGATCGAAGAAATAATGATCGATATTTAAAGCTCGAAATTTGAATCCAAAATGGGTCAATCGGTCTTCCAACTTAATTGTCGTTGTGGTTTTTCCGGAGGACGAGGGCCCACTGATGATGACGGCGCGGAGCGCCTTCAATCGTTCATGGATCATCTCCGTGACTGTAGCGATATCGTCTTCGTACATCGACTCGGACTCATGGACAATTTGCGGAAACTCCCCTCGGATCAATCTTTCATTTAACCCGTCGATCGTGTGTACATTGTGGGAAACTGCCCAATCCAGTGCGTACCAGATTTTCGACCAGGGCACATTTTCGGAAGGAACGGATGCTCGTCTTGAAAGATCCATGCGGCGGCGATTCCTCTCTTCTCGGTAGAGGATAAATGCCTTCGAAACTTTCGCATGGCCGTTTTCAATGAGAACTTTTTCTACGGTGTCTTGAATTTCCTCGATGTGGGGGGGATCTCCCTCCGGATGCGATTTTTCCAATACCTCAATGACTTCTTTGGCCAGGATTTCCGATCGTTCTCGATCACGCCCTCCGACCGCAACGGCAGCGCGATAGATTGCGTTCGTGATCCGATCCTTGTTGAATGGAACCAGGGCTCCGGTTCGTTTGACTACATGCGTGATTTTGCTCATCATTTGGTTTCGACTCCATCGCAAGGCGAGCGATTCATCTGAATAGTTCGTGCGAATTCAAAGAAATTGTCCATGTATAAATCGAGGATATAAGATTACTGGTATTTTGCTTCAAATTCAATCATCGGACAGAATTTTAAATTACATCGAGTGGAAACCCATCCACCCTGAAAAGCTTGTTAGGAATCTGCAATGTTAATCTTTTCAAAGTCATGATAGTTTGGTATTGGACCGTACTTAAATTGGATGAGAACAAAGGGGTTTCACATGGATATTCACTCCGTCACAGATCATGACATCCGCCATTTTCTCAGAACAAATTGGCACGTCTATCCTAGCCAGATCATGTTGATGCAGGCGGCAGTTAAGCGAATATGGCCTGGAGGTCCGCCGTCTGATGGCGGGGAACGTGTTGTTAGCATATGCCTGGAGGAGAACGACTTTCGCATGACCCATGAGCCACAACTCATGCTATGCGCATCAAATTAGGACTTTTCCCCCTATTAATAGAATCAGCTCCCCATTAAAATCACCACCCTGATCGCGCGGCGACGGATCATGTCGGGACGGTTCGCCAACCGTTGATCGCGTCGCGAAGGATCATGTAAGGGCGGTTCGCCAACCGTTGATCGCGTCGCGAAGGATCATGTTGGGGCGGTTCGCCAACCGTTGATCGCGTCGCGAAGGATTATGTAAGGGCGGTTGACCAACCGCCCCTACGCGCGGCGATGGATCATGTTGGAGCGGTTCGCCAACCGTTGATCGCGTCGCGACGGATCATGTAAGGGCGGTTCGCCAACCGTTGATCGCGTCGCGAAGGATCATGTAAGGGCG
>CAZMZL010000093.1:0-1572 GCA_964570595.1 uncultured Anaerolineaceae bacterium
GGATTCATGGGCGTCAAGCTGGTCGAGGGTGGCAGGCGCGGCCGCAGCATCAAAATTCCGGGTCTCTATCAGTGTCCAAGAAATGGGGTTCACCGCCAAGCGATGTAGCCTGAAACGATATATCTAGAGTACTTCATTATTTTTCTCCTGAAGATCCTCTTCTAATAACGGCATGAAAGTGTGGTTAATGAAGAACGTCGATATCGTCAGACCGATAAAGGTCTGCGTGTGCGCCAGTTTGATGGGGTTGGGATAAACTGACAACTATTCGGGGCTTTGGTTCGGGCCTCAGTGAATTCCCCGGTTGAGCGCAGGACGTGTGATTAAAGTACTCGGGGTAACAATGTCCATTATCAGCATATAAGTATATTCAACAATTTGCAACCGAGGGGCTCAGATTATTGACGCTGGTGGCTATTCAAGGATAGTACCCACTACTATTGCCCAGGCCTATGCGGGGTCATTCTGTCAAGCGTCACATCGAAACAGAAAATTTGTGTCCCTTATTATTGAACAAGCCGGCAGCAGATTTATCACCACAAGGATCCATAGACTTACGCCGGTCTGACAAGCCTGATCTCAACCGCACGCCGGGTATCCTCCCTGATGCGGAATTTATGAGCGATACGCACCCCCGAGACCCAGACAATCTCATCTCCTGACACGACAAGGGGCCATCGTGCGCGCACAAAAGCCGGGATGCGTTCGTTGATGAACAGGTCGGAAAGTTTCTGATGGCCTTCGAGTCCGAGTGGGCGCATACGATCGCCAGGCATCTTGGGACGCACCAGAGGCGAGGTTTCCAGCCTATCGAGATCGAGGGTGACGCGATCACAGATATCGACCTTTTGATCGAAGGATTCGGGGACCGGTGCGATCGATGTGATCAGTTCCCAACCATTCGCCAAAGCCAGCTTTCCTGGCACTGGAAGGGGAACCGCATGCTCCTCCAGCAGTTGAGGATATCGCGGGTGAAAGACTTCGGCGCCCGATTTCATCATCAGGACATCATCTCCAACCGGAATGAGTTCGATTTTCCCCTTCATTTGGAGGGTTTGCGAAGGCGAAGCTGAAAGAAGGAAACTGATCCCCCGCTCGATGGATTCAAAAGGGATATCACGGGGGTCGGAAGCGATATGCGCAACCGCGGCTCGCAGCAAAGCGCGTCGAACGGCTGGATGAAGGTGAATATATTCATGACGGTGGAGGAGCAGCGCACTCTCGCCTGCGGGTGCGACGATCTTGTCCCAGAGGGCCTGGATTTCGTCAACTAAATAATCCGTCTCAGCAGACATGATCGCGCCCATCCGGAGCACGTTTTCTCGAATACGAGGGTTGTACGTCTCGAGCAACGGCAACAGATGGTGGCGGATTCGATTGCGGTGCAGGGTTTGATCCATATTGCTAGAATCCATCACAGGTCGGAGACCGATTTCACGGCAATGTGCGACCGTTTCGTTCCTCGTAATTCCCAGGAGAGGCCGGACGAGCTTAATTCCGCGGGCATTCGGGATGTCGGACCAACCATCCAGGGGTGTCCTGGGTCTCATACCGGCCAAGCCGGAGGGCCCC
>CAZMZL010000093.1:1582-11418 GCA_964570595.1 uncultured Anaerolineaceae bacterium
CACCTCGAAGAAAATGCATCAGGATGGTCTCAATCTGATCATCCGCGGTATGCCCGGTGGCGATGACCTTAATATCAAGTTGTTGGGCTGCCTCGACCAGAAACTGATATCGCACAAGACGAGCGGCTTCCTCAACGGAGGTTCCCTCCTCGACGACCGCCTGAACATCTTCCCGGCCAAGCACGCATCGAATACCGTACTGATCCGCGATCGCAGCTACAAAATCAGCTTCCTCCCCGCTTTCTTCCCGCAGCCGATGATCAAGATGGGCAATACTGACGCAAAAGCCCAAGCTCCGCATGCAATCCAACAGACAGAGGCTGTCCGCGCCCCCAGAAACAGCCAGCAGGACCGACTCTCCCGGTTCGAGCAGGTCCTGATCTTCGATATAAGCGGAGATTTTCTCAACGATGTTCATCTGCATGACGATTATAGCATCGTGTCGAGAGGCTGATTTTAGGTGACATAACGCTTTGTAGAAGATGTGTCGAGAGGGGCCCTATGGTATAATGGCGTCTTGGTTCCACTGGAGGTTTGCCCCTTTGTCACTCAATCCCCTAAATTGGATTTTAGGGCTCTTTTCCCTCGACATCGGCATTGATCTTGGCACCGCGAACACGCTCGTAAACGTTCGCGGCAAGGGTATTGTGATCAATGAACCGTCCTGGGTCACGATCGAGAAGAAATCCAAACGCGTGATCGCTATTGGTGCGGAGGCAAAACAGATGGTCGGCAGGACGCCGGCGAACGTCCTTGCCATCCGGCCATTACGAGACGGCGTGATCTCGGAATTTGATATCACGGAGCGGATGCTTGAATATTTCATCGCAAAGGCGCACGAGCAAAGCCTCGTCCCCGTCCCACGACCGCGCGTCGTCGTTGGAATTCCGAGCGGCGCAACAGAGGTAGAGAAACGCGCCGTCTACGATGCCTCCATGGCGGCGGGCGCACGGGAGGCCTTTCTGGTCGAAGAACCGACGGCTGCGGCTTTGGGAGCTTCGCTCCCCATCGGTGAGGTGCGCGGATCCATGGTATGTGACATTGGCGGCGGCACCTCCGAAATGGCCGTCTTCTCCATGGGCGGCATCGTCGTTTCGCGGTCGCTGCGTGTGGCGGGTGACGAGATGGATCAGGACATCATCAATTACATCCGCAACAAATACAACCTGCTCATCGGTGAGCGCATGGCAGAAAAAGTAAAGTTAGCCATCGGTTCTGCCTATCCTCTCAAAGAAGAGAAGACAACCTCTGTCCGGGGAAGAAATCTCGTCAGTGGTTTACCCGAGGCCGTTGAAGTTTCCTCGGTAGAAATTCGTGAAGCCCTCTCGGGTTCGGTGAAAATCATCGTCGACACGCTTCGAGACGCCGTCGACGAAACACCCCCCGAGATCATCGCCGACCTCATGGAAGAGGGTGTATGCCTCGCGGGAGGAGGATCCCAGCTTCAGGGACTGACCGACCGATTATCTGAAGAATTAAAAATGAGAGTCTGGCAAGCAGATGATCCGATGACGTGCGTCGCCAGGGGCGCCGGCAAGATTCTTGAAGATTTCAACACGCTGGGACACTTCCTCGTCGGCCTCGAACGCTCGACAGCCTATTAGGATAATTCGTTGAGCGCCTTCAATCCATTACCATGAACAGGATCGACACAAGAGTTTTACTGGCTGCGATTTTAATATTTCTTGCTGCCGGCTTCATGATCCTTAATCTCGGCGGATTTCTGCAACCCGTCCAGAGCCTTGCCCTTCGACCCATTTCCGCAGTCCAATCCTGGGTATCCATTCGCTTCACAGCAATTCGAGATATCCTGACCGCACCGCGTGATGTAGCCACATTGCGGGAAGATATCCGCGCGCTCGAAGCAGAGAACGCGCGATTACAGCAGGAGGTCATCTCCCTGCGCGAACAAGCTGCGGAAGCTGAAATCTTATCCGCATTACTCAACTATGCGCGCGCCCAACCCGAGAGCAGGTATATCGCTGCGAATGTCGTCGGACGAGATGTAAGCCCCTTTATCCGTTCGGTCATGATCGATCGAGGTTCGGACCATGGCATCGCCCGGGGCATGCCCGTGGTCACGGAAAGCGGCCTGGTGGGTCGGGTCACTGAGGTTTTCTCAACTTTTTCTCGAATTCAATTGATAAGCGATCCGGAATCTGCGGTTAATGTCAGGCTTCAGGAATCTCGTTCAGACGGGATCTTGACGGCACAGCTCAATGGGGATCTCATCGTGGACCTTATCGATCTCAACACTCAATTGAATGAAGGAGAGCTCGTTTTGACGTCAGGTCTGGGTGGTAAATATCCGGCGGACATTCCGGTTGGACAAGTGATCAGCATCCGTAAGCGAGATTACGATCTCTTTCAACAAGCAACGATTCAACCCCGCGTGGATTTTGAAAACCTCGAAGTTGTGCTCATCATCACGAATTTCCAAACATTTTCGATCGACACGAACGCGCCGTAAGGATGAAGCTTTCATGATTTACATCATTGGCGTTCCCCTCATGGCGCTCATGGCATTAATTCAATCGACCATACTCAGCCAGTTCCGTTTTCTATCGGGAAGACCCGACCTGATCCTCCTTGTCGTGATCGGATGGGGGCTTGCAGGACGCACAACAGAATCTCTGGTTTTTGCTTTTTTTGGCGGTCTGTTTCTGGGTTTCTTTTCCGCACTTCCCTTTGGCATGCATGCCATCGCACTCGTTCTTGTCGCCCTGCTCGTTTCACTGTACGCAGGACGCATCTGGGAAGCCAATATTCTCATGCCGCCAGGTATCACGCTGATGGGTTCGCTCATCTATCACGTCATCATCCTGGCGGTGCTCTTGGTATCGGGACGACAGATAGACCTCACATATGCATTTGGACGTGTTATCCTCCCGAGCACATTTTTAAACATAATCCTGGCCATACCCATGGCTCAGGCAATGGCAGGGATTGCACACCGTTTGTACCCTGCCGAGGTCGATCTGTAATGAACCCAGGTTCTGGAAAACATATCTCCGTTCTTCGACTGAACATCATCTATGCACTAATCGCCATCGCGGTGATTGCATTTATCCTGCGCCTTTTCACGCTCCAGATCATCGAGGGGGAAGCCTTCCAACTGCAGGCGGATGAGAACAGGCTTGTCACCATCACGATTCCGGCTCCCCGCGGGGTGATTTACGACCGGAATGACTTCCAACTCGTCCGCAATATCCCTGCGTTCAACATCATGATCACCCCCGCGCTGCTCCCAGACAGCCCGGCGGAAGTCGAAGCCATCTACCAACGTTTGTCGGAGATAACGGGCGTTCCAATCGATCACGAAGATCCTCCAGCAGCCTTGTGCATCCCAGGCAGAGGCATTCTTCAATTGGTCGAAGAGGGCGCCACGAACCGCCCCTATGAGCCCTGGCCGATCGCATGCGATGTAGATGAAGAAATCGGTCGGATTTTAAGAGAGGAACAAGTCGATCTTCCCGGGGTAAGTGTCGATGCGGTCCCGATACGGGATTACACAACAGGCGACCTGACCTCGAATTTTATCGGCTACATGGGGCCTATCCCGGCAGTCCTGGAGGAGTTCTATGAAGAACTGGGTTTTGAGGCCGATCGGGACAAAGTCGGATATGCCGGAATCGAGGTGGGATATCAGGGATTGTTCCAGGAAATTCTTGCCGGGCAGAATGGGATCAAACAAGTTGAACGAGATGTCGCCGGCCAGGAAGTACGCGAGGTAGGTTCCTTCACACAACCGGTTCCCGGTAATAGTGTAAAACTCAGCATCGACACGCGGCTGCAGGCAGTCGCTCAAACGGCGCTTGAAAGCCGGATCGATTTCATCAACCGATATGCAGGCGAGGAGAGAGCTCCCCTGGGCGCCGTCATCGCCATGAATCCACAAACGGGCGAGATACTGGCGATGGTATCTCTGCCAACCTATGAAAACAATAGATTCGCACGCTTGATCCCGGTGGACTACTATGAGCAGTTGATCGCAAATGAACGCGGCAATCCACTGTCCAACCACGCCATCGCGGGTGAATTTCCCCCGGGCTCATCATTCAAGATGGTCACAGCCATTGGCGCGCTGAACGAGGGCGTCATCACCCCGGAACGAACCCTTTTTGATCCCGGAAAAATCACCATCGCAGATCGATATTTCCCGAATGATCCCGGCAAAGCCAAGGATTTTGTCTGCTGGAAAAGGGACGGCCACGGTGATGTCGATTTTGAGAGAGGGATTGCAGAATCCTGCAATGTCTATTTCTATAAGATTGGAGGAGGTTATCCTGGAGAGATTGAGCAAGGGCTCGGTGTCGATGGCATCAATGTCTATGCCCCTGCGCTTGGATACGGCGCGCAACTCGGGATCGATTTACCGGGCGAGGAAAACGGGCTCATTCCGAGCCGGACCTGGAAGCGGATCGCCCTGGGTGAAAACTGGTCCACGGGTGACACATATAACACCGTCGTAGGGCAGGGTTTTGTAAGCGCCACCCCTCTTCAAGTGCTCACATCCATCGCGACCCTGGCAAACGGCGGGAAGGTCATGTGGCCGCACATCGTTCAGGAAATCCTCGATGGCGAAGGGAACCTCGTCGAACGGTACGAACCTTGTATTCTCTGGGACCTGGCCGACGGCGAGATCACTCCCCTGGAGGACATCGGCGCAAATTGCCCCACCATGCCGGATGAATTACGCCAGATGGTCATCGACTCAAGAGCAGATCACGGATCTCCCGATGTCAATGTCGACCCGGAGGTCATTCGGCGCGCCCAGGCCGGTATGCATCGAGTGACGACGGAGGGCACCGCTGCTGGATATGCCGACCTTGAGACGATCTCCTCGGCAGGGAAAACCGGCACCGGAGAATTCTGTGATGCGTATGTGTTTAATCAGGGTCTATGCAAACCGGGTGAATGGCCGACCCACTCCTGGTATACGGCCTATGCCCCTTTTGAAAATCCGGAGATCGCCGTCGTAGCATTTGTATACAACGGCGGAGAGGGCGCAGTCACATCTGGACCAATCGTGAAACAGGTGCTTGAAGCCTACTTCGAGCTTAAAGAGGTCGACATTGCCAGGTCTGAATAACAAGATTTACGCCCTACCGGTTTGAATCCAGCCCAGGCTGGCTCACACATACCCAAGAGCTAAGATCGCAGACACATATCCCCAATCCAAATTCTCGGATCGATCTCTTTCAATGGATATCGATCCTCCATGTTGGAAACAAGATTAAATTAGCCCAGAGAAATTGGGCATGCTATAATCGCCCGGCATGCGCTCTATGGATACCTCTCTGGAAATCAAGGGAATTCAAGACGGGCTTCTCGTCACTTTGCCTGATGGGGAATGGCTGGAAGCGCGTCAAAATCTACTTACTTCTGTCTGTGAGCAAGCAGATTTTTTTCGAGGTGCACGTCTTGCCCTTCAGCTTCACGACAGAACGCTGAGCGCGGCTGAATTGGGGGGCTTACGGGAGGTCTTAGCCGAGCAGGATGTCTCGCTTTATGCGATACTCTCAACATCCGAAACCACGCGGGCAGCGGCTGCAGATCTTGGGATCGCGACCGATCTGGTCCATGAGAAAAGCCCCGCCGATGATTACGAGATCCCCCTCACGACCGATCTCACCGGTGAGGAGGCCGTACTGATTAATCGCACGCTGCGTTCGGGTCACAGCATTCGGCATCCTGGACACATCATCGTCGTTGGGGATGTGAACCCAGGCGCTGAGATTATCGCCGGCGGCAACATCATCATCTGGGGTCGGTTGAGAGGGCTGGTTCATGCGGGTGCGGCAGGAAATGACCAGGCTGTCGTTTGCGCTCTCGATCTCTCCCCCACGCAGCTTCGCATCGCCGGTCAAATCACCGTGTCCCCTTCAAGGAAGGGACGCCCAAAGCCAGAAACAGCACGTATCCGTGATGGTCAACTGGTAGCAGAAGAGTGGGCGAGCAAACGTAAGAAATAAGGAAATCAGGATACGGAGCACGAGTATGAGCGCCAAGATCGTTACAATCACCTCCGGTAAAGGCGGAGTAGGAAAAACTACTGCGACTGCGAATCTGGGCGCCGCATTGGCCTCCCAGGGTCATCGCGTCGTCTGTATTGATGCAGACATCGGTCTGCGGAATTTAGATGTCGTCATGGGGCTGGAAAACCGCATCGTTTATGACCTTGTCGACGTCGTCGAAGGTCGCTGTAAACTCCGTCAAGCGATGATTCGTGATAAACGCATCGATGATCTCTACCTTGTTCCAGCCGCACAAACGCGGGATAAGACCTCGGTCTCACCCCAGGACATGGTGCGGATCTGCGATGAACTGCGTGAAGAATTCGACTGGGTTGTGATCGATTCACCCGCGGGAATTGAGCGTGGATTCCGGAACGCCATTGCGCCTGCGGATATTATCATCATCATCACGAATCCGGAAATATCGGCGGTCCGCGATGCCGATCGGATCATCGGGCTTGTCGAGGCCGAGGAAAAAGATCCCGGTAGATTGATTGTGAACCGCGTAAAACCCGAGATGGTGAAACGGGGAGATATGCTCGCCACCGAGGACATTCTTGATGTGCTTGCCATCGATCTCATCGGCGTCGTACCCGAAGACGATTCGATCATCGTATCCACAAATCAGGGGATCCCTGCCGTCCTGGATGACAGCAGCAGAGCCGGAAAAGCATTCAGAAACATCGCCCTCCGGCTGAACGGACAAGAAATCCCCTTCGATGACCTGACGGACAAAGACGGATTTTTCGGTCGGATTTCCAGGATGGTGAAATCGGGAGGAGACGCATGAGCTTCTTTCAAAAAATGGGGCTTACCAGCCCGAAAAGCGCCCGATCGGCCAAAGACCGCCTGCAACTCGTGCTCATCCATGACCGTGCCGGCTTATCTCCTGGTAAACTCGAAGCCCTGAAAGACGATATCATCCGAGTGTTATCGAGACACATTGAAATCGACACCGAAGCCGTCAATATCTCGCTGACTGACGATCGTGATCAGCAGCGCTTGGTCGCGGACATCCCACTTGCCCCCATTAATAAGCGCCGGCGGTAAAATATCTCCACAATGCAATCGACAAGGATGTGGCGTCATTTTGACGTCTGGTTGCTGGCAGCCGTAACACTTCTCACGATCGCCGGAGTGGCGATGATCCAATCGGCCATAGGCGGGAACGAGAACCTCGCCGAATTGATCCCTCGGCAGGCCATTTATGCGGTCATTGGATTGGTCGTCCTCTTCCTTACCGCCGCGATCGATTATCGAATCTGGTCCGCTCTCTCAAGAATGCTGTACGGTTTTGTGATCGTTTCACTTGGATTCATCTTGACCGCCGGATTCGTGGGTTTTGGTTCAGCACGCTGGTTCAATGTCGGCATCGCCACGATCCAACCATCGGAACTCGCAAAAATCCTCATGATCCTTGTGATCGCCGATTACCTCGCCCGCAATCAGCACGAGATCGATCAGCCTCGGACCATACTACGAAGCCTTGCCCTGGTGGGCTTACCTGCATTGATGGTGTTCCTGCAGCCCGACTTGAGTACGGCCATCGTCCTCGGTGTAATCTGGCTGGCAATGGTATGGATCGCAGGAGCGGAAATGAAGCACCTGCTGGGCATCATGGGGGCTGGAATTCTAGCCCCGGTACTCAGTTGGCCATTCTTGCAGCCCTACCAGCAAGGCAGGATCGTGACATTCTTATTCCCCAACCCTGAAGCGCAGTTCGGAGACACTTATAATGTCAACCAGGCTCTCATCTCGATCGGCTCGGGTGGTATTTTTGGCCAGGGCTACGGAAGTGGAACCCAGGTGCAGCTTCGCTTCTTAAAAGTTCGTCACACCGATTTTATCTTCTCGGCGCTGTCGGAAGAGTTCGGATTCATCGGAGCCGGGCTCTTCATCATGATCCTGGTCTTCATCATCATTCGCTGTCTCAGAGGCGCCAGAATCGCCCGGGACAGTTATGGCTCCTTTATCTGCTACGGGGTCGCCATCCTGCTTCTCTTCCAGGGCTTTTTCAATATCGGGATGAACCTCAACCTCTTCCCGGTCTCAGGTCTGCCGCTCCCGTTTTTTAGCTACGGTGGATCTTCGCTGCTCACGAGCCTGCTCGGGGTCGGTTTGGTGGAATCCGTCATCTTACGACACAAGCAGATCGACCTATAACTTTTTTCGAGGAAAACTAAATCATGACCCAAGCACCCGCCCGCGTTCGTTTTGCCCCCTCCCCGACGGGACGTTTCCACATCGGAAGCGCCCGAACTGCACTCTACAATTATTTGCTCGCCCGCCAGACCGGCGGGCAGTTCATCTTCCGAATCGAAGACACCGATCAAAAACGGTACATCCCTGAAGCGGAACAGGAATTTGTTGAAGCTCTGAACTGGCATGGACTCCAATGGGATGAGGGTCCTGACATCGGTGGACCCCATGCACCTTACCGGCAATCCTTGCGGGGCGATATCTACCGCACCCAAATCGAAGAGATGATCGATCGCGGCGCGGCCTATCCTTGTTTTTGCACCCCCGAAAGACTGGCCGACCTGAGAAAATCACATCAAGCGCGGAAAGAACCCTCTCGGTATGACGGCCTGTGCAGGCGCCTCGATCCTTCAACTGCGAAAGAGAGAGTCGAATCAGGGGAGAGGCACGTCGTGCGGTTCAAGACGCCCCGTGAAGGTGAGACTCGAGGCGTCGACGCGCTCAGGGGCGAAATCGTCGTCCAGAACGTGACGCTCGATGATTACATTCTCATGAAGTCGGACGGGCTGCCCACCTATCACCTGGCTGCCATGGTCGACGACCATCTCATGGAAATCACACATGTATTTCGCGCCTCCGAGTGGCTGCCCACATTCCCGCTTCATGTGCTTATTTATGAAGCCATGGAGTGGCAGCAGCCCATCTGGGTTCACCTCTCGGTTTTTCTAAATCCCAGCGGCAAAGGGAAACTTAGCAAGCGGGATGCCGGGAATTCCAGGAGCGGTTCAGCTGCTATTTTTTCCCTCGACCTGCGAGATCTGGGATATCTACCGGAAGCCGTGAACAATTGGATGGCGTTGATGGGTTGGGCGTATGATGATCATACGGAGCTCTTCAGCATGGAGGAACTGATTGAAAAATTCAGTATTGGAAAATTAAATCCCAGCCCAGCATCCGTGAACTACAGCAAACTTGATCACTTCAACGGCGTGTACATCCGCAACCTCTCCACGGGTGAGCTCCAGAAACGAATCGAGCCGTTCTATGCTCAGGCCGGGGTTGAAACCTCAGCAGCCCTGCTCAGCCAGATCACGCCCCTCATCCAGGAGCGAATTCGTACATTGGATGAATCGGTTAAAATCTCTGGTTTTTTCTTTCAAGAAGAAGTACACCCTGATCCCCAGGATCTAATCGGAAAGAATTTATCGGCCTCCGAGTCCGCACATGCAGCCCGGGAAACGCATACGCTCCTGGAGGCCATCTCGAGCTTCGAGGAGACCCCCTTAGAAGCGGCGTTGCGCGATCTGGCCGACAGGCTGGAACTTAAACCTGGACAGCTCTTCGGGATCTTGCGTATTGCGGTGACGGGACAGCGCGTGAGCCCTCCGCTGATTGAAACCATGGTGATTCTTGGCCGCGATACGGTGCTCGAAAGGGTGGCGGAAGCCGTAAATCTTCTCGATGGATTGAAGGATTCTTCCTGAAACCCTTCAAAGAATATTGTCCTTACGGATCGCTCCTATGTTACAATCCAACCCACAATTGGGGGTTCGTCTAGTGGTAGGACAGCGGACTCTGAATCCGTAAGCCGAGGTTCGAATCCTCGACCCCCAGCCTTGG
>CAZMZL010000094.1:0-10805 GCA_964570595.1 uncultured Anaerolineaceae bacterium
CCCGCATCGGCATGACGCACGATCCCCAGGGCTGGATCGTTGGCCAGAACTCGAGCGAGCCGGACGGCAGCCTCCGGGGTTCCATCGGCGACGATCACCTGTCCCGCATGCTGGCTGAAGCCGATGCCCACCCCGCCGCCGTGATGGAACGAGACCCAGGTCGCCCCCCCCACAGCGTTGATGAGGGCATTAAGGATCGGCCAATCGCTGACCGCATCCGAGCCATCCAGCATGGCTTCTGTCTCGCGGTTGGGAGAAGCTACGGAACCTGCATCGAGGTGGTCGCGGCCAATGACGATCGGCGCGGAGAGCTCGCCGCTCGCGACCATGTCGTTGAATTTAATTCCTGCTCGTTCCCTCTCGCCATATCCCAACCAACAAATGCGCGCCGGGAGTCCCTGAAATTGAACCTTTTCTCTTGCCATATGAATCCACCGGTGCAGATGTTCATCTTCCGGAAACAGTTTGATGATCGCATCATCCGTCTTGAAGATGTCCTCCGGGTCTCCGGACAGCGCAACCCAGCGGAAAGGTCCCTTGCCGAGGCAAAACAGGGGACGGATATACGCAGGGACAAAACCGGGGAAGTTGAAGGCATCCTTGACGCCATGGTCGTAGGCGCGCTGCCTCAGGTTGTTTCCATAGTCGAACACTTCAGCGCCCCCGCGTTGAAATTCAAGCATGGCCACGACCTGGGCCGCCATCGAGTTCATCGATAAACGTACATATTCGTCGGGATCCTCCGATCGTAAGGTCGTCGCTTCTTCGTAAGCGAGGCCATTTGGGACGTAGGATATGACATCGTGCGCCGGGGTTTGATCCGTGACGACATCCGGTTTCACGCCGCGGATGACCATTTCGGGGAAGACGTCGGCCGCGTTCCCGATCAAGCCGATCGACCTGGGCTCTTCGAGATCGAGCGCTTCTTCAACCAGGGTCATGGCTTCTTCAAGATCGTCCACGACATGTTCGACATAACCGTGCTCAAGACGCCGCTGTGCTCGTTCCGGATCGACCTCGACCACCAGGCCCACCCCTTCGTTCATCGTGATGGCGAGAGGTTGTGCGCCGCCCATGCCTCCCAACCCGGCAGTAAGGACAAACTTTCCCCGAAGTGAACCCCACCCTTTTTCTCTTGCGAGCGATCCAAGCGTCTCATAGGTGCCTTGAAGAATGCCCTGGGTGCCAATGTAGATCCAGGAGCCGGCCGTCATCTGGCCGTACATCATCAAACCCTTCGCTGAGAGTTCATCGAAATGGGCTTGTGTTGCCCAATGCGGGACGAGGTTCGAGTTTGCCAGGAGGACGCGGGGTGCATCCGGGTGGGATTTGCAGACCGCTACGGGTTTGCCTGATTGAATGAGCAGTGTCTCGTCATCTTCCAGATTCTTCAATGTCTCGAGAATGGCGTCAAACGAGGCCCAATCCCGGGCAGCCTGACCGCGGCCGCCATAAACCACAAGCGCATCCGGATTTTCGGCCACCTCGGGATCGAGGTTGTTCTGTATCATGCGGTAGGCGGCTTCACTGAGCCAGGATTTACAGGTGAGTGCTGTGCCTCGCGGGGCTCGTACGGGTCTCGGGTTACTCATCAATTCCTCCTGCTTTCAACAAGATGAAGCGCTTGTCCGCGCTCATGAAGATCACTTCTGTCTGGATGATGTGGCTGTGCGCAATGGGCTTAATGTGGGTCACAATTGTCCTTCCCGTTGAACTCGGTTTCAAGTTGCATCATTTATGCTGGAGTGAAATCGATACATCCCTCTCGTAAAAAATATCGAGTCCCGTGCGTCGTGTTTCGGAAGGTTCGTATCCCTGGGCTTCTGTGCGTAGGATGAGCACATCACTATCGTGAAGGTAGATGGGAGGGAATTCGAACGCTCCTGTTTCAGTGGTTAACTCTTGAAAGATGAGGCCAGGAGGGTGGACGATGGAATGGTGGCGTAATGTGACAAGGGCATCTGCGATGGTTTTGTTCTGCGAAGAATCGCGATCATAAATCGACCCGGATATTACCATCCAGCCTAAATCTCCGACGGCTGTAATTTCAGGGGCGACGGCCGTTCGAGCGGGTGCGAACAATGTCGCGGGGGCGGATGAACTTTCCGGCGCGCCCGTCACCGGATCGGCGGATTGGGTTTGGATTCCGCAAGCAGAGAGGAGGAATAAAGCGCCGCTGGCTGCGATCAAACCGGGTGTTGAGCTGTGGTTCATGGGAACTGTCCCATCCCCTTAAGATCCCTTCTTCCAGACTTCGAAATGGGTGACCTCCTCCATGGGATGTCTGCCGTCGGCTTTTGGGCTCGCGAAAAGGTCCTGCTCGTTCTCCGGGTATCCGAAGGAGATCATGACATTAAGATGATACTTCGAAGGGAAACCCAGTAGCGTTCGTGCCTTTTCTGGTTCATAGATCGTGGCAAGACAGGATCCGATTCCATATGCCCAGGCGGTGAGCTGCATATAGGCTGCCGCTTGCCCTGCATCGAACATAATGGACCAACGTTCCCCCGGATCCGGGGTCAGGATGGCGACAGCAAAGCTTGCGCCTGCGAGATGCCCTGCGTAGGTGCCAAGCGTTGAGAGGGATTCGAGATGGGAACGTTCTCTGACGGCGATAAATCGCCAGGGCTGACGGTTCTTGGCGCTTTGCGCACGTCGGCCGGCATTGATGACGGTCATCATCGTATCTTCATCAATTGGGCGGGATGCGAACAGTCGAACGGCGCGTTTCATACGAATGGCTTCAGACACTTCCATGGGGTCCTCCATTTTCAATACCCTCATTATACGATCGCCGGGCTTGCACCTCAATGCACATCACCGGAAATATCGAGGAGGGGACCGGTTCAGGCGATGAGCGTATACGTGCGTGGATTCCCAACCGGAGCCGGGTGAAATTTTACGGCCTCCTGGATACGCCCCTATTCGTGAAAATTGTCCTCCTTCATCATAAATGAAAGAAAACCGGCGCTCATCGCGCCGGTTTTTCTATATCGTTTTCCCCTGACACTAAATCAGGAAAGTGCAGCGAAGTTGGTGCCCCCTAATTGCTCGACGAGATTCGATTGTGCATGACACCAGACTTCCTTCACAGGGCATTCTTCTCCGAATACGCATGCTGCGGAGTTATGCACACACTCGTTCAATGTGATCGGGCCATCTATGGCTTCAATGACTTCGAGGAGGGAGATATCCAAAGCAGGTCGAGCGAGAGATACGCCTCCCCGTGCGCCCCGTGATGTTTGGACGACACCCGCGACCGATAGCTGCGAGATAATTTTCGCGAGGAACGACGGTGGTATGTGCTGCTCGCGGGCGATCCGACTCGTGGGCGCTCGCCGACCGTTATTCAAGCTCGATAAATATAGCACCGCACGCACAGCATAATCGGCTTGACGCGTAATCTGCATTAATCCCTCCAACTCAACGTCATTACTCCAACTACTAGGATAGGAGTTATCTAGTTCGAAACAAGTGTACGTGTTGAAGACGGGCGCGGCAAGTGAGTAGTGTCATAGGGGAGACGTGACCTTTTACGAAGGCCTTTTCCTTTACTTATCTTACCCATGGTATGATTGCGACAATTCACAATAATACCGTGTAAAGTTGGAGGAATCAGCGTGAAAAATATCACCGTGGTGGGTGTGGGGTATGTTGGAATTGTGACTGCCGTATGCTTTGCGGATCTCGGGAATCGTGTCATAGCGTTGGACATCGATGATGCCCGAATTGAAGGACTCAAAAAAGGGATCATGCCCATCTATGAATCTGGTCTGGAGGAGATGGTCGCCCGGAATGTGGGCGCAGATCGACTTTCCTTCACGACTTCCTACCCGGATGCCGTGAAGGGGGCAGAATTTGTCTTCATCGCCGTGGGAACACCGTCAGGCGTCGATGGAGAAGCCGATTTGAAATATGTCCGTTCCGCGGCGGAATCGATTGCCCGTTCGATGGATGGCCCGCTCATCGTGATCAATAAATCGACGGTGCCCGTGGGTACGGGGGACTGGGTTGCCGATATTATTCGGTCGAACCAACCCGAACCGATCCCCTTCTGGGTCGTTTCATGTCCCGAATTTCTTCGTGAAGGTTCTGCAATCCCAGATTTTATGAACCCCTCCCGGACCGTACTTGGCTCAGTAGAACGAGAGCCTGCGGAAAAAGTGGCGCAATTACATCTGCCGCTTCGCGCCCCGATTGTGATCACGGATCTGAGAACCGCTGAGATGATCAAATATGCCTCCAACGCTTTTCTTGCGACGAAAATTTCGTTTATTAATGAAATTGCGAATATCTGTGAAGCATTGGGAGCTGATGTGAAGGAGGTTGCGACGGGAATGGGCTACGATCAGCGCATCGGTCGCCACTTTCTGGACGCCGGTTTAGGGTATGGGGGTTCTTGTTTTCCGAAGGACGTAAAAGCGCTGTCCCATATGGCGGGAGAGCAAGGCAGAAACCCTCAACTGCTCCATGCCGTGATGGATATCAACACGGATCGCAGACGCTTACTTGTGTCGAAAGTACAGGATCTGCTCGGTGATCTCACCGGCAAAAAAATTGGATTACTCGGTCTGACATTCAAACCGAATACCGATGATATGCGTGAGGCACCTTCGCTGGAGATTGCCAGGCGGTTAAGTGTTTTAGGAGCAGAAGTGCGGGGCTATGATCCGGTTGGGATGACGAATGCCGCCGCGGTTATGCCTGAAATCATCATGGCGGAGGACCCGTATGCACTTGCCGATGGCAGTGACGCACTGGTTGTGTGTACAGAGTGGAACGAATTTAAACATCTCGATCTCGTACGAATCCGGGAAAGGATGAGACAACCAGTGATTGTCGATGGACGCAACATATACGATCCGATCGTCATGGCGCGCATGGGTTTCCGCTATCGGCCCGTTGGCCGTGGTTTTGGGCTGGATGAGAATACCATCGCTGAGCCGCAAGCGGAGGTGGCCGCGTCATGACCGTACCCGAAATTTCCACCGTGGCGACTCGCTTACGCAATGGGCTGGAAGTGCGCTTGAAACCGATCCACACAACTCCTATCGTCAGCTCGTGGATATGGTATCGCGTCGGATCCCGCAACGAAGTACCCGGGGGAACCGGGCTATCCCATTTTGTGGAACATATGCAGTTTAAGGGCACCCCCAAATTTCCATCCGGAGTTATGGATCGGGCGATCTCGAGGGATGGTGGCGTCTGGAACGCATTCACGTGGCTTGACTGGACGGCTTATTTTGAAACGATGCCTGCCGATCGTATCGATCTGGCGCTGCGGCTTGAATCGGATCGAATGACCAACAGCGTCTTCGATTCCAGGGAAGTCGAGCGCGAACGCACGGCCATCGTTTCGGAACGAGAAGGGCATGAAAACGAACCTACCTTCCGATTGGATGAAGAGATTCAAGCGGCCGCTTTTCGGGTGAATGGCTATCATCATGAAGTCATCGGTGATATGCATGATATTAAGACCATCACATGCCGCGATCTGTTCGAACATTACCGATCGTATTACGTCCCCAGCAATGCGGTGTTGGCCGTCGTCGGTGATTTTAGTGTGCGACCCATGCTGGATCGAATTCGCGAATTATTCGGGGTTATTCCCAAGAAACCTCGACCGGGGTTTCAGGCTCGACCCGAACCGCCCCAACCCGGAGAACGGCGCGTCATCCTGGAAGGACCGGGAGAAACCGCGTATCTAAAAGTCGCCTTTCGGGTCCCACCAGCGCGTGACCCGGATTTCATGGCATTGACGATGTTGGGCAGTGTATTGGCGGGCGCCGCAAGTTTGAATTTCTTTGCGGGCGGGATTTCGAACAAAACATCACGCTTATACCGCGCCCTGGTCGACAATGAAGTCGCCGCGGGCGTCCGTGCCGGCATGGCGGCGACGATGGACCCGTATCTCTATGTGATTCACGTCACATTACTGCCTGATCGTACGCCTGAGGAGGCATTGTCCCTGCTGGATGATGAACTCAAACGGATCACGGATGAGCCCGTCGAAATGGATGAGTTGAAGAAAGCGCTCAAGCAGGCTCGTGCTCTCTTCGCCTACGGGAGCGAGAGCATCACCAACCAGGGTTTCTGGACCGGGTTTAGCGAGATGTTTGCAGATGGAGCCTGGTTTGATAGTTATTTGGATCGCTTAGAAGCCGTTCGCGCGGAGGATGTTTTAGAGGTTGCGAGGCGATACCTGCTCCCGACGAAAAGAATCGTGGGGATGTACAAACCTACGGATGGAGCAAACCGTGGTTGAGACGACGATCCAACTTCCAAAAATAGATAAAAAAAGGATCCCTGGGCCTGAATCAATCACTCGGTATCGTCTTCCCAACGGGATCGTTGTTCTTGTACGCGAGAACTTTCTTAGCCCATCGGTGGTGATGTCAGGTTACTTACCTGTGGGCGCCCTGGCAGATCCACTGAAGAAATCCGGAATGGCAAATCTCACAGCAGCGGCGCTGATGCGGGGTACGGAAACGCGTGCATTTCGCGAGATCTTCGAATCGATCGAATCCATGGGCGCTCGCCTCAGTATCAGTGCAAATACGCATACAACCTCCTTCCAGGGCAAGTCATTGGCCGAAGACCTAAACGTTCTGCTTCCGCTTTTTGGGGAAGTGCTCCGTTCCCCAACATTTCCGGTGGACGAAGTTGCCCGGTTGAAGGGTCAGATCCTGACTGCATTCAACATTCGAGACCAGGATACCGGCGCGCGTGCACAGATGGCGTTTGATGAAGCCTTATACGGGGATCACCCCTATAGTATTCAACCCGATGGAAAGCCGGAAACCGTCCAACTGCTGACATCCGTGGAGATCCAGGATTTTCACGGGTCCCATTATGGACCCGACGGCATGGTGATATCGATCGTGGGCGCAATTAAGTGTGACGACGCCCTTCAACTGGTTCAAGAGGTGTTTGGGGATTGGTCTGTGGATGGCCAGCGCAGGCAACCAGAACTTCCGACCGTACTCCGCCCTAAAAACACGAGCAAAATCGAAGTCAGTTTGGAGGGGAAACGGCAAAGTGATATCGTGCTCGGTACGGTGGGGCCGAGCCGGTTCGAAGACGATTATCTCGCCGCCGTTCTTGGGAACAATATCCTTGGAAGGTTTGGAATGTATGGCCGCATCGGGGATTCGGTTCGAGAGAATGCCGGTCTGGCGTATTACTCCTACAGCGTGATCTCCGGAGGACCCGGCCCGGGACCCTGGCAGGTGATTGCAGGTGTGAACCCCGTCAATATCGATAAGGCCATTGCGTTGATCCTGGATGAGATTCGAAAAATCACCAGCCGGCGCGTGAGTTCCTCCGAATTGTTTGAGAACCAGGCGAATTTTATCGGTAGGCTCCCAATGCAGCTTGAATCAAATGAAGGTGTGGCGGGTGCGCTCTTAAGCCTCGAGCGCTATAAGCTTGGCATGGATTATTACCAGCGCTATCCTGACCTGATTGCATCGATCACGCGTGAAGAGATATTTTCGACGATGAAGCGATATCTGGATGCCGACCGGGTGACCATCGCAATCGCGGGCCCGGAGAGAGGAGCATGATGGACTCGATTCGATCAGGCGTTGACATCGTGGAAGTTGAGAGAATTGATCGCGCCATCCTGCGCCATGGAAGGAAATTCTTTGACCGATTCTATACGATTCAAGAGCTCATTGATTCAGGAGGGAGCACGCCCGCGCTTGCCGCACGATTTGCGGCGAAGGAAGCTGTGGCGAAGACTCTCGGGACGGGTATAGGAGAAGTGAGGTGGAAGGAAATCGAAATTATCAATGGGCCACAGCGTGCCCCAAAGATCCATCTATCAGGGCGTGCCCAATCGCTCTCGGATGAGATGGGATTATTCGGCTGGTCGATCAGCCTCAGCCATACACACGAACATGCTGTCGCAATTGCGGTTGTGCTTCAACGTGGTGAAGACATCGTTTGAATTAGAAGACGGGGATCATGATGCATCAAACCATTTCCCGCGGGATGAGCATGGAGGAAAGCAGGGTCGTCACTGTTGACGAATCAGCGGCTCACATCGGCAGTGGTTCCCTGAAAGTCTTAGCGACGCCAGCGATGGTTGCGTTCGTTGAACAAACTTGTCGAGCGCTTGTGGAACCGCTGCTTTCCGAATCAAAAACAACCGTTGGATCGATGATTAAGCTCAAGCATCTCGCGCCGACGCCTCTCGGGGCAGAGGTACACATTCGCGCGCTCGTTGAGCGTGTGGACGATCATGTGATTGAGTTCAGCGCTCAGGTATGGGATGGGGAAGAGGTGGTGGGGGAGGCTGAGCATACACGGGTTGTGATCGACATTGAACGGTTCCTGAAACGTGTGGCGCAGAAATCTGCTGCAAATTGAGCCCGGGTGATCTCCCCGGTCTGGATACGCATCATCGAATGGTCTTGTAGGATCTTTTTCTTCTGGAAAAAGCCAGAATACCCTGCTGCTGCGGAAATGAGGGGCAAGTGGGGAGGATGGGGTACCGATCCCCATCCAGACCTTTCCCGTGAAAGATGCCCCCAGCTTGCGGCGGGGTTCTTCACTCCTCGAATTCCATGTGAATTGGTCTTCGCATGATCCGGGGCCCAGAGTTTCGACGCAGAACACGAGGTTGACAGGTCACCTTTGACGGATGTCGGCCACAATGTTATACTTCTGACCGATCCCGCCGATATCAAGACTTGGCGGGAAAAATTTCGCCCAGACAGGGCAAATACACACGTCCCCAGACCAATCAGGGCGTGCCGGTGGGCCAGCCGGTTCCGGATTGGGTCGATGGTGACGGAGGTATAACGCACAGGAGGTTACCTCATGGCCGTTGTTAGTATGAAATCCCTGCTCGAGACAGGGGTCCACTTCGGACACAGAACACGCAAGTGGAACCCGCGCATGAAGCCCTATATCTTCACCGAACGAAACGGCATTCACATTATCGACCTTCAACAGACCCTGGAGGCGCTCGAGGAAACATACGCCCTCGTGCGAGATACGGTGCAAGAGGGTGGAATGTTGCTGTTCGTAGGTACGAAACGCCAGGCTCAGGAAACAATCGAACTGGAAGCCACACGCTGTGGCATGCCCTACGTCAACTTACGTTGGCTGGGGGGAACCCTCACCAATTGGCGCACGATTAGAAGCCGCATTGATGAACTAGAAAATCTCGAAAGACGTCGAGATGAGGGTGAATTCGAACTGCTGACGAAGCGTGAAGCTTTGAGTATGACTCGAAGGATCGACAAGCTTGAGGGCCGACTCGGTGGAATTCGCGAGATGAGATCTCTCCCCAATTTGCTCTTCGCTGTGGATGTGCGACAGGAAACTACTGCGATCCATGAGGCGAATCTGCTCGAGATCCCTGTGATTGCCCTTGTTGATACCAACTGCGATCCTTACATTGTCGATTATGTGATCCCTTCAAATGATGATGCGATACGAGCCATCAAATTGCTCGCCTCCAAGATGGCGGATGCCGTGCTGGAGGGGAAAGCGCTGCGAAAGGATGAAGAGCCGGAAGGGGCAGGCGCGCCCTCTGGCGCGGCGCTGGATGCCATGGTTGGGACCGAGATGAGCGATGAGGAACTTCTCGGCGAAGCGACGCTTGCGAAGCTCCAGAGCGGTGAATTTGGTGAAGGAGATACTGCAAAGACCGCGGAAGACTCATCTGGGGAGGAACCTAAATCTTCGGAAGAGACGGGCGATCCTTCAGCAGTAGCAACTCAGGAAACGGACGACGTTGAAGCGGCTTCCGCCGAAGATGAAGCCGTTGAAAAAACCGATGAAGCGGAATCATCCGAAGATGAAGCCGTCGAAAAAACCGATGAAGCGGAATCATCCGAAGATGAAGCCGTTGAAAAAACCGATGAAGCGGAATCATCCGAAGATGAAGCCGTCGAAGAAACAGAAGTCGATGTCTCTGAGAAGGAAAGTTCTTCGGATGAAGAGGGTGAAGATGCTGTAGAAGATGAAGAGGAATCAGAAGAATGACCGCTTCAGTAGATGACATCAAGACGCTCCGCAGCAGGACAGGTGCAGGTATCCTGGACTGCCGTGAAGCGTTGAAGGCTGCCGATGGAGATATGGAAAAGGCCATCGTTGTTCTGCGTGAAAAAGGTCTTTCCAAAGCGGCAAAGAGAGCGGACAGGGCGACCCATAATGGCCGATTGGAGCTCTACAATCATGGTGAGGGTCGTGTGGGGGTCATGGTCGAGGTGAACTGTGAGACCGACTTTGTCGCCAGAACGAAAGAGTTTATGGACTTTGCCCACGAGATCGCTTTACAGGTGGCTGCGGCATCGCCTGGATGGATAACAGAGCAGGATGTACCGGAAGAGATCGTCAAGCAGGAACGGGATATCGCTCGCAAGCTTGCTCTGGAAGAGGGGAAGCCGGAGAATATCGTCGATCGTATCGTTGACGGTCGCATTGCCAAGTTTTATAAAGAAAACTGTCTCATGCGTCAGGAATATATCCGGGATGAAGATCTGACGGTGGAAGATTTACTCAAGGAGTTGATCGTCGCCACGGGAGAGAATATCACCATTCGACGATTCGAACGCTGGACCCTCGGCGAGGAATTACTTTGATAGCTCGGGCCAACAATATGTTGGCCCGAATTTGTATTGTACCTCCTTTCGTATCTCATCTTTCAGGAAAAATAAAATGAAAAAACCTGTTTTTGAACGCATCTTACTGAAGCTTGGCGGCGAGGCTCTGGCGGATGAGGATGGCTTCGGAATTGATCCTCTGAGGGCAGAATATGTGGCTGAACGTGTCCTCCAGGTGCGGTCGAT
>CAZMZL010000095.1:0-10788 GCA_964570595.1 uncultured Anaerolineaceae bacterium
CATGGTATCGATCCTTCAGAGACGAATCGATTTGAATGTCCTCAACGAGCACCTCTGTAGAGGGGAATATGCCCAATTCAAATCCACATATTCTTGCATGCATCGTAAAGGACTCCGCAGCTTGCTCCGGACATCCGCCGGGGAAAAATCCTGAATGGTGGTTGGCGCCCCCATACCCCCCCCGCTTGCCATTCGTCCATGGGGCACGTTACAGGGTGTTTTGGCTTTTTCCTATAAAAGACGGTTTTTCGTCGAGCGTACTTGCGTCAAGCATCCACCAACACTGAGGAGTTCGGGATGAAGACAGGGCGCATTCTGGTCGTTGAAGACGATTTCGATATCTCTAATTTGCTCCGTATTTTTTTCGATGGAGAAGGGTACGATGTGGAGGTCGTACCCAGAGGAGCGAACGCGCTCTCGGCCGCGCGAAAGATGTCTCCCAACCTTATCGTCCTGGACATTATGCTCCCCGACATGGATGGCTATGCCGTATGTAAAGAACTAAGAATGATGCCGCGTACGAGGCATATCCCCATCATCTTCCTCACCCAAAAAGATGATCGTAGCGATCGGATATCCGGGCTTGAACTCGGCGCAGACGACTATATCACCAAGCCTTTTGACATCGAAGAACTCAAACTCCGTGCGCAGAATGCGATCGCTCGTGCACAACGGGACAATTTACTCGATCCGCGGACGGGGCTCCCTACCGGGAGCGCAATCGAGGAGGAACTAAAACGAACCCTCCTTAAAAATAATTGGACACTATGGGATTGCGGCATTAAGCATCTTTCGGAATTCAAGTCGCACTACGGATTCATGGCGATGAACAGAGTGCTTGAATTCACAGCCCGCCTGATACTCGAAGTTGTCGATGAACTTCCAGGTGACGACGACTTTGTGGGTCATGCCGGCGGCGGGAATTTCTTGATCATCAGTTACGATCACCAGGCACCGAGCACATGTGATGATCTGAAGCGGCGCTTCCTGAATGAGCTGCCGCAGGTGCTAAACTCACTATATGAAGGTCCTTACAAGATGAATGGCGAGTCAGAAAGCGCTTCTCCCAAACTCTCACTTTCCATCGGAGTATTACAAGCGGGCGAACAAGACTTTGAAAACATTTTCCAAATCACGCGATCATCCGCGAACGCTCGCCGGTTGGATGGACAGGTAGTCGCCCGTCAATGAACAGCCTGAACCCCTTGCTGGTGGGATTTTTCCTCCTGTTTTTTGGCGTGATCATCATTGGAGTGGTTTGGATCGCCGCCTCCATCCGCTCATCGGAAGCCGTAAAACAGACCGTGGTCGATGTCGACCCTCGTGAAGCGCATGGTGAAGACCATGACCTGATTTCTACGCTCTTTCAAGCCATTCCACTCCTCCAGGATCAGGAAGCATTGCTCGAGATGCTCACCGAGGTGATCGCGGAGGCGCTCAACGTATCGATCCTGGGATTCCTTGTCTACGATCCGATTGACCAGCTGCTGCGCGGCGTCATTCCTTTTTACGGGGTTCAGGATGAATTCGTCCTTCAATGGTTCCGGCTCCCATCGCCGCCTGATGCTCCGCTCTCGGTGTGGACACAACAGGAATTTTGGGTTTCCAATGAAGCACCTCGTGACCCAACCGTGGACGAGTTTGGACTTCGCTCTTTGATTCAGCATGGAAATATCCAGAACACCCTGATCGTGCCGTTGACCAGCGCCGGAAACATGATTGGACTGCTTCTTGCTGCAAACAAAAAGGATGGAGAGCAGTTTAAGGATGAAGATTCTCAACGGGCGATGTCTATCGCCCCTCAGTGCGGCTCTCTCCTCCAAGCTTCGATTGAAATCATGCAATCTTTCGACGCAACCGTATTTTCCCCCGATGTGACCTCCGGTGACGGAGGGGAAAGAAGACGTTCCGATCTGGACGCAAGGCGCGACCGAGCTCGCGATCTCATAAGAACTGAAACGCTTCTGCGATTATCGACGGAGCTTTCAACCAGCCTGGATCTGGACAGAGTACTCAACCGGTCGCTGTCCCTCATCCAGGAAGTCGTGCCGGCGGACCAGGGCGCGATCCTCCTCGTCTCCCCCGAAACGGACAGCCTCATCTTGCGGTCATCATTTGGTTTTCCAGAACCTATTCCCCCAGGAGGACGACCATCCCCCTCGACGAGCAATGAAGGTCTCGCCGGATGGGTCATCCGAAATCGACAAGCGATCATCATCGATGACCTCACCCGGGATGAACGTTGGGTGTCCTATGAAGATGCCATACCCCTTCAGAAGAGCGCCCTGGTCATACCCTTAATCGCCTCGGAGGAAGTCATCGGCACGATAACGCTATATGCAGGACGTTTTAACATCTTCACGCAGGAGCACCTCCAGTTTGTAACTGCAGCGGCCAGCCAGATTGCGGTGGCGATCAGTAATGCGGAACTGTACGACTTGATCCGCAATCAAGCCGAGCACCTCGGGTCCCTTGTGCGCGGACAGCAAGTTGAGACAAGCAAATCACGCGCAATCCTGAATTCCATCACGGATGGAGTCATCGTGACAGATCACGACCACAGCATCCTTCTCTTCAACCCGGCTGCAGAACGCATCCTGGGGTTGACGCGCGGGGATGTGCTCGGCAAACCCGTATTCGATATTATCGGCGTCTACGGCACTTCTGGAGGTCGCTGGTCTGAAGCCATACACCATTGGAGTGATAAGACGCCCGCCTCCGATCAGGTCGTTTTTATCTCAGAGCAAATCGTCCTTGAAGATGGCAGGGTCATCTCCGTACATCCCGCGCCCGTAGTTCTGGGCGAGGAATATCTCGGAACTGTATCCATCGTCCGGGATATCTCGCGCGAGGTCGAGGTCGATCGGCTCAAGTCTGAATTTGTCGCCACAGTAAGTCATGAGCTGCGAACACCGATGACATCCATCAAGGGCTTTGTGGACTTGCTCCTTATGGGCGTAAGCGGCAACCTGAACAGCGAGCAGCGGCGGTTTCTCGACATCGTGCGCGTCAATACCAATCGTCTGGAAATTCTCGTTAATGATCTTCTTGACATCTCTAGAATCGAATCTGGCCGAACCCTTCTCATGGTTGAACCGATCAGCATTTCGACCATTTTCTCTGAGGCCGAAGCCTACATTCATCAGAAATGTAAAGCCTTTGATAAAACCTTGGGCATCGAGCTTATCCTTCCAGAAAACGTCCCCAGGATAATGGGGGACGCCGAGCGGGTTCGACAGATTATGGAAAATCTTGTCGAGAACAGCGTTCACTACACCCCCTCTGGCGGAATCATCACGCTCAAAGCTGCTCCAGTGAATGATTCGGTGGAAATCGAGGTGTCCGACACCGGTATCGGGATTTCGCTCCAGGAACAGAACCGCATCTTCGAACGCTTCTACCGAGGGGAACAAGCCCTTAACCTGGGAGTAGCGGGGACAGGACTGGGGCTTTCCATCGTGCTCAATCTTGTGGAGATGCATGGCGGTCGAATCTGGGTGACAAGCGAAGGGATCTCCGGCAGCGGTACGAGCTTTACAATTTCACTTCCTATCGCGGATGAAGTCATCTCGGAGACAGGAACGGCATGACCAAAATTCTCATCGCGGAAGATGAACGCGATATTCGTGAATTAATCTCTTTTACCCTGGAATTTGAGGGCTATGATGTCATCATGGCGCCGAATGGCGAGGACGCACTTGAGCTGGTCTTTAAGGAGCGACCCGATCTCGTCTTACTTGATGTCAGGATGCCGCGCCTGGATGGATATGAGGTCTGTCGGAGCATTAAACACGATGTTACGATCGAGCACATCCCTGTTGCTTTTATCTCTGCAAAAGGGCAGCAATCCGAAATCGATGAGGGCATCCGTGCCGGAGCTGTGGATTATCTGATCAAGCCTTTCTCGCGGGATCAATTATTAACGATGGTGGCCAGGCTGCTTTCAGAAGAATGAGGACGGCGCAATCATTGCTCATTGATAATGATCGCATCAAACTCCGCTCCACGCGATGAGGTCATGAGCGAGTTGGAGCGCTTGACCGAGCGGGAGGATGCAGATAGAATCATTCCAGCTCAGGAATGCACGGGGAGCCTTCTCCATAAGGCTGAGAGGAGGGCCAATGCGCCCTCGACCCTTTGAACCTGATCCGGGTAATACCGGCGAAGGGATGGTGCGCCGTAAACGCACAAACCGCACAAATCACCCTTATCGCCGGGGGTGATTTTTTATGATGTCCATTAGGGACCAGGCCGGGATCATCCTGGCGAACGGCAAACTCAACCATCCCGAGCGCATCCGCGAGCGATTGAGGAAGCTTGAGATCTGCATCGTCCTGGCGGCAGATGGCGGCGCTCACCATGCTCCAACGCTTGAACTCCACGTCGATAGCGTAATCGGAGATCTCGATTCCATATCTACATCCCAATATCAGACCCTTATCGATGCGGGTGCGACCCTCCAGGAAGCATCGGCTCATAAAGACGAGACCGATCTCGAACTGGCCCTGCTGCACGCCATCAACCTCGATGTGAGCAGGATCATCATCATCGGAGCCGCTGGGGGCAGGTTAGATATGACGTTATCCAACGTGACCTTGCTCTCCCATCCCGCGATCGGCTCCCGGCGTCTTGAGTTCTGGACAAATCATCAGACCACCTGGTTGATCACCCCGCCAGGCGAAGTGATCGGTGGAAAGTCAGGGGACACGCTCAGCTTGATCCCCTTGTTCGAGGACGCGCTTGGGGTCAGCACCAAAAACCTGGCCTATCGTTTGCAGAACGAGGATTTGTATCAGGGACCGGCCCGAGGGGTGAGCAATGTATTCACGTCGGCGAACGTAGAAGTGCTGCTCAATTCAGGCACCCTGGTAGCGACACATACAACAGGTCGCGCCTGAGATCGAGATGGACGATCGGCACAAATCCGAAGCATGCGCGTCCATAGGGCAGCTCAACACGGTTTATACTTTGAGCACACGGATGATGAGAAGGAGCGCATAACCGCAAGATGAGAACAAGAAGCTCGCGATGGCGCAGGGACCTCCTCCCACCGCTCCTGCTCATCGCCTTCATGCTCCTCGTTTGGCAGACCGTCGCAGTCCGCAGCGGTTTGTCCGCGTTCATCCTGCCATCCCCGCTCGAGGTTATACAAGCCGGCTGGGAGACACGCGAAGTGCTGGGGTCCGCCATCACGACGACGATGCTGGAGACGATCGTGGGTTTAACCATTGCGACCATCCTGGGCGTACTCATCGCCGCTGCGATCGATCTCTCATCGCTTGTTCGGCGAGCACTGTACCCCATTCTTGTCGCCTCACAGACAGTCCAAATCCTGGCCATCGCTCCGCTTCTCATCATCTGGTTTGGATTTGGCATGCTGCCGAAGGTCTTGATTGTTGTGCTGATCTGCTTCTTTCCCCTCGCGGTGAACACTGCGGATGGGCTTGCATCTGCCGATCCGGATTATGTTTCACTGCTGAGAGCCATGGGCGCCGACCGGAAGCAGGTCTGGTGGCTGGTGAGGTTCCCCGCGGCGTTGCCGGCCTTTTTTACGGGATTGCGAATCGCCGTCACGTACAGCGTGGTCGGCGCTACAATCGGTGAATGGGTTGGTGGTTCGGAGGGGCTCGGGTTGTACATGTTGCGGTCGAAGAACGCCCTGGCCACCGATCAGGTTTTCGTGGGCATTGTATTGACGTCCATATTGAGCATCGTCTTATTTTTACTTGTCTATGTCATCGAGAGAGCCTTGCTGCCATGGTATTACTCCTCAGAACGTATCGAACAATGGGAAGAATCAGGGATCTACTAGGTCGAACACATTGCTCCCCCTGAGGCAAACAAGATGAGAAAAACCCTCACGAGGGTGGGAGGAACGAAGATGAAAAGGATCGCGATCGGAGGCGGCTTAATATTGCTCGCGCTCCTCGGCGCATCCTGTACAGGTACGGGTCCCGCCGATGACCTCACACCTGTCACAGTGATGCTCGATTGGGTGCCGAACACAAATCACAGCGGGTTGTTCGTCGCCGAGGCCGAGGGTTACTTTGAAGAGGCGGGCTTGAAAGTCGACATCATTCAGCCCGGCGAAGTGCTTGCCGAGCAGGCTGTGGCTGGGGGAGCTGCGGATTACGGGATCAGCTTTCAGGAGCAGTTGACCTTGGCGCGTGCGGATGAGGTGCCCATCGTCTCCATCGCCGCCATCCTGCAGCATAACACCTCAGGTTTCGCCAGCTTGAGACCGCGCGAAGTCGTCTCTCCATCCGGCTGGGAAGGACTTCAATACGGCTCCTTCGGCAGCCCATTCGAAGAACCGACGCTGCGTGTCCTCATGGAGTGCGACGAGGGTGATTTCAGCAAACTCGACATCATCGACATCGGGTATGCAGATCCGCTCGCATTGCTCTCGGAGAAGAAGATCGATCTTGCCTGGATTTTCACGGGCTGGCAGGGCATTCAGGCCATCCTTGAGGGAATCAGCCTGGACGTGATCATGATGGACGAATGGTTCGATTGTGTCCCGGATTATTACACGCCCATTATCATCGCCAGCGAGACGACGCTTTCAGAGCGACCGGAGCTAACCTCCGCCTTCCTCGGAGCAGTCTCGAGAGGCTATGATTACGCCATCAAAAACCCTGTCGAAGCCGCGGACATCTTGCTCGAGGCCGTCCCCGAGCTTGACGAGAACCTCGTACGCGCCAGCCAGGCGTGGCTTTCCAGCAGGTATCAGGCGGATGCAGCCCGATGGGGCGAGCAATCTGTGGATACGTGGTCAGCCTACGCCGACTGGATGGTCCAACATGGGATCATCGCGACCCCCATCGATGCGGAGGCGGCTTTCACGAACGATTTTCTTCCACCGATCGATGAAGTTGTGGGACCTTACCCGCCCTTCATCGCCATTATCGAGCCCAGGAACGAGGGGGTTGTACCGGTGGCTGAGCCCTTCATCGTATTCGGATCCGGCGCAGGTCTTTTTGAGAACAACATCGTCGTACGAGCGTACGACGTAAACGAAAAATTGCTGGCTGAAGAGGTCACGATTCTCGACACCGAGGAAGAGGGAGGTCCGGGTACATGGCAGGTAGAATTCACAGTGCAGGCTGAGCCAGGGACAACGGGACGCATCATTGCCCTCTCGTCCTCACCCGAGGAGGGAGAACCCGCAGTTTCTGCCGACGTCCCCGTGACCTTTGGTGTATCCGATGAGGCGACGCCCACCGAAAGCCCGCCTGCGACCGCAACAGAACCACCTGTGCCCACCGCTACAGCGCCGGAGGAGCAGGACGGTCTCGAAGATCACCTCTGGAAATTGACCCGCCTCGATGGAAGTGCGCCTATCGAAAACACGATGATTACAGCGCAGTTTCAAAACGGTCAACTGACAGGCAGTTCGGGGTGCAATCCGTACACGGGGTCATATGAGAAGAGCGGGGGTTCACTCTCAATTGGATCGATCGCGGTGACGGAATTGCATTGTGATCAACCGAATGGTGTGATGGAGCAGGAGAGGGGCTACCTCACGGTTCTCCCTTCAGCAACCTCCTATCGCATCGAAAATGGCGCACTGCAATTGATCGACGCCGCCGGCAGGACCCTGGAATACGCGGCTGCCGTGACCGGCGCCATCGTCTTGAGCGATCAGGACCCACTGCAAGAGGGATCGACCGTAGAGATAAAGCTTCAGGATGTATCGATCGCAGACGCCGCCGCCACGACCATCGGGGAGACGATCATACACAACCCGGGACAGCCGCCCATCCCGTTCTCGGTCACGTACAACGCCGATATCATCGATCCACGCCTCAGCTATGGGGTGCAGGTAAGAATTACAAATTCCGAAGGGAAACTGATGTACATCAACACGACGGCATATCCCGTGATTACGCAGGGACACCCTTCTGAAATCACCGTGACCGTCGATCGGGTGAACTAGGCTTGAATGGACAGGATGAAGGGATGAGCGAGCACTTTCACAAGTTTGGGGAGAGCGATGACACCACCACGAATTGAGCTGCGAGGGGTAAGCGTGGCCTTCCTCGGGGAGGAGACCTCGATCGAAGCCGTGCGTGACGTCTCCTTCGAGATCAACGTCGGAGGATTCACCACGATGCTGGGTCCCTCCGGGTGCGGGAAAAGCTCGATCTTCAACATGATCGTCGGTCTGCTCGAACCGGACAAAGGCGAGATCTTTATCGACGGGGAGGTATGCAACGACCGCGTCGGACATGTCGGTTATATGCCCCAGCGTGATCTTTTGCTGCCGTGGCGCAGCGTGATGGACAATCTCATCCTCTCACCGGATGTGCGCGGCATCCCGCGTGCTCAATCCTATGCGCAGGCCGAGCGTTTGCTGCATCTGTTTGACCTCGAGGCTTTCACCGACGCCTATCCCACCTCCTTATCGGGGGGCATGCGCCAGCGGGCTGCGCTGCTGCGCACCATGCTCACCGACCGGGACACCCTCCTGCTCGACGAGCCCTTTGGCGCGCTGGATGCGCTCACGAGAAGAGAGCTCCAGGATTGGCTCCTGGGCGTTTGGAGACAATTCAAGCTCACGATCCTGTTCATCACCCATGACGTCGAAGAAGCGATCTATCTCGGCGACCGAGTGCTTGTCCTCAGCCCTCGACCGGGACGCATGGTCAAGACGCTGGATGTTCAGTTGCCACGACCCAGGAAGCAGTCGATGATCGCCGATCCGCTGTTTGGCGCCCACGTCGCAGAACTCCTGGAAGCGCTGGGCGTGGATGCGTGAACAAGGGACGGTCCTAAGGTCCTAAAAAGGGCCGCCTGGCATACGCTCCCAACACGGAGGTCAGTAGCCATAGGAAGGGCAGAAGGGAAAGGGTGAGATGGGATCCAGAACCGGGGCATTAAGTTTCTGGAAATTAATGCGAGCAGCCTGTCCTGAACGACGCGCGAAAGTGTCTCCACCCAGGTTGTCATCAGGGAATTTGTCATTTCGAACCCCCTGGAAGGGGGTGAAAAATCCCCTATCAAGTTCAAAGAATGAGAACATGGGACCGGGAAAAAGGGTGCTTCTTCCCAAAGTTTCGGGGCTCTGAAATGGAAGCGAGGGGGATTTCTCGCTGCGCTCGAGATGACACAAGGACAAGGGATAAGGCATACATGGAAGGGCAAGAGGGGACGACCATTCTGAATTTGCTGCGTTCCGGTGGAGACCCCTCGCGGTCACGGCAAATCATGGAGAAAGTTTGGCCAGTCCTACCTGAGAATATCATTCTGTGTGAAGAGCAGAGCCCGACCGGGCGTTTCCACTCCCATACCCCGCCTGCCATTCATCCCTGCAAGCTACAAGGTGCTCTGGCTTTGCCCCCTGAACCTGCCTTCGAAGTGGAAAAAGGATGCCGAAAAAATCCATCACCGTACACAAATTGAATGAACAAGGTATCGAAGTATGGCAGTACAAGGGCGCGGTTGTCGAGCGCACTGAGAACAGCCTCACCTTGCGTGCCCATTTCGATCGGGATGATGTCCAATTATTTGGGTTGAATCTAGAACGTGGCGACCTTTTCGTGGAAACTTTCTACAAGGACCGCTGGTATAACATCTTCGCGATTTACGATCGGGAAGGGAAGCAGCACAAGGGCTGGTACTGCAACATCACCCGACCGGCGATCATCGAGGATGGACATATCTATGCCGAGGATCTCGCGCTCGACCTGCTCGTCTTCCCGGATGGACATCTTGAGGTGCTGGATGAAGATGAATTTGATGCTCTGGAGCTCTTGGAAGATGATCGTCGAGCCGCCCTGCAAGCTCTGGATGAACTGCGGTGCCTGGCGAATCTCCATGAAGGTCCCTTCAGAATATAAGAGAAGGCGTGCCGGGCCGGCCACCGACTCCCCCCTCATCTTTGCCAGCGCACGCAACGCATCCAGTGGGTCCGTTCTCAAATAGACATGAAGCGGCTTTTTAGTTGTCTTGACCATGATCTGCCCCTCACTTGAGGGGCTACGGGGAATTATTTCATATCAATATTGATGGTGCACAATTTAGTATGGTACTGGAGAAGGTTTCCCCGTTGTTTATCCGTTACAGAGCAAAGATATCTTTGCGCACCCCCTCACGCTCGTATTCAAGCCACCTTCTACCCATCGATTTTTATCTTTTCCGGATTCGGGCTCGGCGCAAACAAAAGAGGCTGTCTGAACATTCTTCATCGACAGCCCCATCCATCTTCAAATCTCTGCTGATCCCGCTAGTTCAATACACCTCCTCGGTGTCATCCCTCCGCCACATCCGCCACACGATGTAGGATGTAGCGATGATGGCAAAGGTCCCGACGAGCACGGGGATGATGATGGCGAGGATTGAGACCATCGCCGCGATGACGTCCTCTGCAATGCTCACGGGAGTGTTAGCGGCGCCGCCTGTCGTAAGCGTCACCGCCGGTCGCACCACGGCCGTCTTCGCAACGTGCACCGTTCCAGAGATCAGGATGCCCACGATCATGGCAAGAATTGGGTGGATGTCCGTGATCACCTGTGCGCTTCCCGCAAACACGATCGCCCCGGCTACGGGTCGGACGAAGGTCTGAATCCCGTCATTGATATGGTTTGCCAACGGGGCCTTATCGGCGAAAAATTCGATCACCATGAGTACAAAGAGCAAGCCGATCACCCACCAGCTTGTGAGCGTATCCCAGGGGGAGTTTAATGTCCGTTGTTCAGAATTCAAAAAATTCAGGAATTTTTTCCGCACCTTATTAGAGGGGTTTGCGGGAGACGGGGAGAGGGTGAATAAGAGGGTTTATCTTGA
>CAZMZL010000096.1:0-10706 GCA_964570595.1 uncultured Anaerolineaceae bacterium
GCCGCCTCAGATGCCGCCGCATCCAGGATCATGCGGTTGCTGCCGATGACGACATTCTTCGGCCAGGGGGCAGGGGATCTCTCGACGCGTTTGGACGATAGTGCAGAACGGACGTTGTCGGGCAGAGAGCTCCAGATGCCATATCTTGCCAGGATGTTTTTTGCTAAGCCGGGTCGATCGCTTCGCAGCACCGTTGGTCCTGAGGCAATGGATGTCAATTGATTTCCGACGACATCGGAGAGAATAAGCGCGAGGACTTTTGCAGGCGCCGCCATGCGAGCAAGGCCGCCGGCCTTGGTTTGAGATAGTGTTCGACGGATTACATTGATTTGCTGGATAGGTGCGCCACAATCCAGAAGGGCTTGGTTCACCCGGATGAGATCTCCGAGCGAGATTCCCGGGATGGGAAGTTCAAACATCGCTGAGCCGCCGCCGGAGATCAGTACAAGCGCCAGATCTTCTGGCCTTGTCTCCAGAAGTAAAGCCTGAGCTGTGCCCCCTGCAGCGAGGCTTCCAGCGTTGGGAAGCGGATGACCCGTCTGAAATGCATTCAGTTGTCGAGGGAGATCTTCCGTCGGTTCGTCAAGGAGCGTAACCACGCCCCCATGGATTTGCGGGCCCAGGATGTCGAGGGCGGCCTCGGTCATCGTTCCAGCGGCTTTTCCGATGGCGATGAGATAGATCCGCCCGGAATCACCGGGATCGTAGGAGAATGAGCCGGCCGCGAGCATGCCGTTTGTAAAACCAAGATGGCGATGGATAGTACGGTGAGGAGCGCCTGCAGCAAGGACGGCGTTTTGAATTTGAGAGAGGTGTGCTCGATGATGGTCAAATTCAGGAGGTTTCATCCGAATTCCCAGAACCGAGCGAGCTGTGTCATTGACTCTGGAGGCTGTCCACGGCTTTCAGCGCCGCATTGGCCGGAGTCTCGATCTCCTGGATGACCGCCGAAACCGCCTCCAAGATTGGGGGTCCAATCTTTAGGAGAATACTATCGGTTGGCCTGGGTTGCGCCAGGGTCACCAGGCTGCTTGCCAGCGCGGAGTCTTCTCCTTCCGGCCAAGCATCCAGTGAAGCGGAGGTTGGGGGAAGCATGCCGAGGGCTCTGGTCCAGGCGCCAAGAAAAACCGGATCGCCCAGCCACTCTAACAATGATGCGACCAGCGCTTGTCGGTCTGGATCCCGTGTCACGACGCCCCACGACCAGGTCTCTGTGAGGCTGATGCCAAGTTGGTCTTGCGTAGGTACAGGTAAGGCTGCGATGCCCTCAGGCGCCTCGAGTGTGAGATAGTCCGTAAGCGGCGTGATGGCGCTGGCTGCTCGGCTGGATATGAGTTCGTCGAAGGTTTGTTGAGAGTCACTGAAATCGAGCGAACGGAGGGGAATAATGCCAGCCTCGCGAGCAGCTTCGTAAGTTGAGAGCACTTCTGTCAGCACGGCTTGATCAAGGAAAGATTGCTCGTTCTCATCCACCAACGGACCGTCCTGTGAGAGATATTGAGCCACCGTAAATACGGCCTCTGGATCGCCAGCCGGGAAGAGAAAAATCCTTTCTTCGTGCATAAGGTCTTCCCATGTCGAGGGAGGCGTATCGTAAAGATCCGTGCGATATGCCAGGACTTCTGTGTTGCTGGCAAAAGGATACCCCACGAATTCGCCGTCAATCCTGGAGGCTGTGCTGGCGAACTCATACCACGCTGTTGATTCGGGGGCCTTGATCAGTCCATCGATCGGGGTGATCAAGGCGTTGATGAAGGAGAAACGGATCCCAGTCGGATCCACCGTAATAAGATCCGGAAGAGCGCCGGGCGCCGCAGCGCTCGTCGCAGATAGCGCGTCGAGAAGCCCTCCAGGCCCTCTCGGATTCTTTACACGAACGTTCACGGCCACTCGAGGGTGTTGCGCTTCAAAATCTCGAAGTCGATTAGCCAGAAGGGAACCCGCAGGCGTATCGGGGTCAGGTGCGAATTCCGGGGCAACCCAGAGTGTCAGGTCGACATTCTCCTGGTGTGGTGTTTCAGTGGATTCTGCCGTGGGGGTGGCGCTTTGCCCTGTCGGTTGCGGTGTCCCTGGTAGTTCAGAATCCAATAGTACTCCACAAGCGTTCAGACCTGCGAGGAGAATGAGGATGCTCAACAGCTTCATGGATATCGATTTCATGGTGTTGTGATTATACTGCTCCCATTTCGGAATGTGAACCTCCCCTGTCGCGACAGATTGGGGCGAAACGAACCAATAGCGCTGAGGGACGCCTGGGGCGGGAGAAAGTGAATTGCAGTTGTGCTAAAATCCCCGAAGTTATGTCGGCGTCAGAGAGCATCCAACTTCAACTCGAAGGAATTCCGGATAAACCGGGCTGCTACCTGATGAAGGACAAGGCGGATAGCGTCCTTTATGTCGGGAAGGCCGTCAACCTTCGCAACCGAGTGCGCTCTTATTTTCATAACTCGGCACAGCATAGTAAGAAGATCATCGAGATGGTTTCAAGAATTGAGACCATCGATTGGATGGTCGTAGATTCAGAGCTCGAAGCGCTCATCCTCGAGATGAATCTGATCAAGCGTTACCGACCCAAGTACAATGTGCGCCTGAAGGACGACAAGCGCTATCCATACATTAAAATCCACTGGCAGGAGCCATTTCCAAAAGTCACAGTAACACGTTACGTTAAAAACGACGGTTCACGCTATTTTGGACCCTATACAAGTATGTGGGCCGTGCATCAAACGTTGGATGTGTTACGAAAAATCTTCCCATATCTTACCTGTGATCGATTGATTACGGGTGAAGATTTACGTGCATGTTTATACGACGACATCAAGCTCTGCCTGGCTCCTTGTATCGGCTCTGTCGACCAGGAGGGGTATCGGGCGATGATCCATGATCTATGCCGGTTCCTGCGAGGTCAATCCGAGTCGGTGATGGATCGACTGAAGACTGAGATGGCGTTCGCATCTGAAGCGCTTGAATATGAACGAGCCGGCGCCATTCGGGATCAATTGCTCGCCATAGAGACCGTGGTGGCGAGCCAGAAGATCGTGTCACAGGAAAAAATCGATTCCGATGTAATCGCGTTTGCAAGGGACGATCGTGATGCATGTGTGCAGGTCTTTTTTATCCGATCCGGCAAACTGATTGGTCATGAATATTTCATCCTTGACGGGACCGTGGAAGCGGAGGATGCTGAACTCGTTGAGGCCTTCGTAAAACAGTTTTACACCGAAGCAACCTATGTGCCCGAGCGACTGCTTCTACCGACCGAGATCGAGGAGATGACGATTATCGAATCCTGGCTCAAGAGCCGCCGTGGAGGACGCAAAGTACAGATTACTGTCCCGCGCAAAGGGCCAAAAAAGGCACTTGTTCAGATGGCAGCGGAAAATGCTGCCGAGACCCTTTCGTCCCTACGGGCTCGATGGGAAGCCGATTGGAGCAAACATATCGAAGCCCTGGCTGAGCTCCAGGAGGCGCTCAACCTGCCCGAACCTCCCAATCGCATCGAATGCTATGATATTTCCAACACACAGGGTGACGCGGCTGCAGGCTCGATGGTCGTCTTTGAGCAGGGTGCGCCCAATAAAAACCTTTATCGAAAATTCAATATAAAATCTGTTCAAGGTCAGGATGATTTTGCGAGTATGGAAGAGGTGCTGGAGCGCAGATTTCGTCGGTGGCAAATCGCGAATGAGCAAGCTGGAAAGCCAGGGGGAAAGGTGGATAAAAGCTTCGGGTTTCTTCCCGATTTACTCATCGTCGATGGAGGGAGGGGCCAGTTAAGCAGAGCGGTTGAAGTGCTCAAGAGGTACGAGCTTAAAGGTCGCATCCCCGCTATTGGGCTTGCCAAGGAGAACGAAGAATTGTATATGGAGGGGAAAAGAGATCCCGTGATCCTGCCCCGACGATCACAAGGCCTGTTCCTGATCCAACGAATCCGCGATGAGGCCCACAGATTTGCACTTCGACAGCATCGCGTGAAGCGCAGGACGAAGGGCCTGGCATCTCGTCTGGACGGGATCCGGGGGATCGGCCCCGCGAGGCGGAAAGCTCTATTGCAGTCTTTCGGCAGCCTTGAAGGTGTCCGTAAAGCGGATGTCGAGAAATTAGCAGCAATCCCGGGCATTACGCTTGAACTTGCAGAGCGGCTTAAAGAGGAGTTATAGGTTACTTATGGAATCGATGATGCGGGTGGTTTGGATTGTCGACGATGATGATGAGATGAGTCACGCAGTGACACTCATGCTCAAATTGCTCGATTGTTCGGTCGAAACTTTTCGAGAGGCCAGAAGTGCGGCGCACAAGCTGCTTGCCGGGGGACGCCCGGATTTGATCCTCCTCGATATAAATATGCCCGAAGTGTCCGGAATAGATATGCTCGAATTCCTGAAGATGCGATCGGACCTGAAGCACATCCCGGTGGTGATGCTCTCCTCAGAAACAACCGACGTGCAAGTGGATGAAGCGATGAGATTAGGGGCTGATGCATTTGTATTCAAGCCCGTCACCATCGATGAGTTAGAAGCTGCAATGAACAAGGCGCTGGTCTCGGAGTAACGTGCATGAAGTGCCGGGTGTCACACATCATCCCCCGGTGGAGCGATTAAAATACCAAGCCGAACGGCTGCATCGCGGAATCGCGCCCAATTCGCCTCCCGGACGACGAGGATATCCGAACCGATCCTTTCCTGGATAAAACGAGCCGTGGTCTTATTCGCTTGAATCCTCTCGACGAGTTTCCTGTCCTTGAATCTCACGATGAGCAAACGTTCGAAACGGGCTTCGGTCCCGAAGTCGGACCACCGTTTTAAGGCGGCATCCATGGATGGTGGGAGGGGAGCCTGACTCGCCCTCTCGAGGATGATGCGGACATGGTCCGGTTTCAATCCCTGGGTCAGAGAGTTATCCAATGCTTCTGGCGTTACTCGATACTCATAATTGACCCCGTCCAGTTTCTCCCAACTGGAAAACCTCGCAATTTGATAGCGCACACCGCGCACGGCTCCGACCGGAACGAGGATCAGCCCGTCGGCACGTATGGACACCTTCTCGGCCAATTCGGGTTCTGCCTCGGCGGCAGGCAGGGACTCCACAGCGGCCCATGTATTTGTCTTCCTGAATGCGTGCGCATCTTTTTGGCTCTGGTTCCGACCGAGGTCAAGGGTCCCAAACCAATGCAGCGGTCCTGTAATCATGTAGCGCAGAAAAGCTCCCTCCACCGTGTCCCATTGATCGAAATCGGTCAGGAAATTCTTCTCAGAATCCTGTAAATACCATGAGGTGAAATCCCCTGCCGGCCGTTGAAAACCAGGACGAGTTTCTTTGACGGATTGAATAAAGTCGTCGATCCGCCACCATTTTCCCGCATCCAGCGGTTGAAGCAAGTCGAGCATGCTCTGACGAGAGAGCAGAGGCTCATTCGGCCAAGTGTCGGTCGAGGAGTACAACCCTGGCAGGGCGCCGAGATCATTCCATGTGGTGGAGTTTTTCCATGAGAGCAGGAGCTTGTCCCGCGCCTGTTGACGGTCTAATTCCAGGAATTTGCCGACCGATTCAGGATCAGGCGTGATGGGGTGGCTGCCAAGAAGTCCACGGTCATGAAGGATCTGGATCAGCAACTCAACTGCATCGGGTAATTGCAGAAATGGATGCAAATCACGCCCTCGCTCAAAGGCGGTGGGCAGATCAGACGCGGCCTTATTCCGGAAGGCGGCGAGTAATGTGACGGCATCATCAATCATGGCGTAACCGGTCCCGTCGACAACATCGGGTTCGGAAAGAGGTGTTCTCAGATGCAGTTCTTCTACAATTCCGGATTGTGGTATGACGGCCCTTAAATCATCGGGTATAAAGGCATATTCCTGAGGCCCGGTGGAGGTGTCGATAAATGCACGGCTCATCAATCCGTGATACCAGAGAACTTCGGTTGGGGACTGTGGAGTCCTCCATGGTTTCTCTCGGTCTCGTTTACCTGATCCCATATCTCGAACAGCGCCAAAGCGGCGCGAGAGGTCTGCGTATGGCACTCGACCACCGTGATCGGATAAATAGCCCAAACACTCTTGCGCTTCTGAGGGTAACGTATCCAGAATTTCCTCAAGCGTCACCGTATCAAGCATGAGGAGCGCCAACGCTTCACGGGTCTCCCCGATCTCCCCATCAGGAAGATCCACTCCCCAGAGCTCTGCAACAATCTTGATAAATCCTGGATCCTGGTCCTGCAGGTTCTGAAGTAGGGTCCGCATTTTGCTTCGTTCGTCAACCAATGAATTACGTTGAATGCTTGAGGGAGATCAGATGATCAAACGTATTGCACTTGGGTGGATCGATATATCCAGTTCGGTCACCGTGGACGTCGATCCCGCATACACTTCGCCGTCGGTGTGGATGACGAGCGGAGAGTCGGCCGCCAGGTGCATGGAGGTCAAGGTGCCCATCCGGACTTGTTTAAACTTGCCGTGGGTCCCTCGCATCACCTCCGGGATCAAGCGCATCATCATGGCTTTGCTTACATAGGGGATCATCACGTAGTGAAATATGCCGTCATTCACTTTTGCATCCGGGGTCACATAAAAGCCGCCCCCTTCGCGGGCGCCATTGCCGACGACGAACATGAGAACATCTGAATCGATGGACTCCTCACTTGTCTCAATTTGCATCTGCCAGGATTCGTAGTGACTCATGACCGTCTGGATCAGCGCCCAAAAATACATGCTGAAGCCCTTTAATCTGGAGATGTTCATCGTCTGGATGAGGACATTGGCGTCAAATCCAATGCCGAGCGCATTGTTCCAGTATTCCTTGTGGTCGGTATTGTCACGGATCTCGCCCACATCCAGCGGTATGGTCTCGCCTCTGAAAATGTTTTCCATCGCGATTTCGGCCGAAAGCGGGATGCCGACGTTGAAGCAGAAGTCATTTCCAGATCCAATCGGCACGGCCCCGAGGAGAGGGCGCTTGTCATGTGGGAGGGTCATTAATCCGTTGACGACTTCGTGAATCGTGCCATCACCGCCGATGCCGGCGATCACCTCAAATCCTTCAAGAGCGGCCTGTTCCGCAATTTCGGTTGCGTGGGTGGGATACTCCGTAGCAGACCACGAGGCGACACCGTGTCTCTCGATGATCGGCTGCAATGAGGCGGCGATATCCCATGATCGGCCTCGATCGGCATGTGGATTGAAAATGAGTTTTATGCGTCTGGACATGATCTCTACTTTCTTCGGACAGATTTTTTGGAACACAGCGCAAACGAGTTACCTGTCAGGTATCCAGAACCTGAACCGCACAAGAACGATGATTGAGAGGAAATTGGATCCCGTGCGGTTCCCCGGCTTCCTGAATTCAACAGACACGTCGCGCCCAGCATCTGTGAAGAACGGGTGTCCTTCCCGGAAAAAATCTTCCCCGTCCGTGCTTCCCAGGATGAGGACATGTGGAAAAGTTCGTTCTGGCAGCACCCTGACCGTGCTTGGCATCCATTTTACCTAGAATGAGGCCACGGACGCAATCGATGATCCGGCGTGAGCATCTTGGGAGAAGGGCCTCCGGCAGGTCGAAGCGCTCACTCGGTCCTATTTCTGGCCCCCAATATTTTTAAGTGTATCGCTGATTGACAGCCGGCATAGGAATGTATAAAGTGTAGGTGGATTGAGCCCCAGGCCACTAATGGGCTGCGAATTCCCATCAGCCGTGGCAACCTCCGGCTAATCTGACCGATCTCCCCGCAGTTTGTGGCGATCAAGAGGATAGCGCCGACCGACTGGAGGAACGCCCTTTCGCTGCGGTCGTAAGACGTGGGATAGTTCCGGCAAGAGCGGCAGTGCCGGCCGCCCGGCGAATGGCAGGGGGCTCACCCTTTTAACCATCTCCTCTCAAGCATATTCTCATGGTTTTCCTCCATATGCTGTGGAAAGATGACGTAAACGCTATATCCCAGCAATGGTTGGTTCCGACACATAGAGATAACGTACTCATCCTACGATCCGCTGATCCCCGCCTGGCGATCGTGGAGGAAGCGACTTTGGAAGCGTATGATTAACCTCCCGTATCAGGTTCCAAGCTTGCGGGAGGTTTAAAGCTTACGGGAAGTTGGTCAGCCCGAATGTTCAGCTCGTGGTCGTGAGGCCGAGGGCCCACCTGTTTGACAATCCAAATCTTAGGAGAAACATTCTTGTGGACTTAATCGGGAGAAAGTTCATCCCTGAGTGGTTTATCGGCGGAGGTTCTTAGCCGTGTTCTCATGGGCGAGCGGCCATCGTCGATCTACGATGCTGACCGATCTTCCTGTGATTCCTTCGGCTTTGCTGGAACCCGAAGTTTGGTCCACGCCGGGATGAGGGCCAGGCTGCCGAGCAAGACGGTGAGGATGTAGGGCACTTTAGGTCCGAACATTTCCCACAGTCTTGCGCCGATCCATGGGGAGGCGAGGGAAACAAGCCCGACGCTTGTGGCGACAAGTGCGTAGGCCATGCCCCGGAGTTTGGGGTCCACCCCCTTCGCAATAAGGGCGTTAATCGCCGGATCGAAGAACCCCCCCCCCACGCCGATGAGGATCCATGACAGGGCGAACCCCCAATAATCTGTGGCAAGTGCGAATGTCAATGGCGCCGCCAATAGAAGACCTAAGCCGAGCGTTGCGCCGATTCTCTCGCTGGTCCGGTCTGATAGAGCGCCGCCGATAGGGCTGGCGACCACCCAGGCGATGCCATGAATGCTATCGAGAAAACCGATCCCTTGTTTTCCGATTCCGGCGATCTCATTGATGTAAATCGGCATAAGATCGAAGGAAAGCCGATAGGTGACATCCTTAATTCCGTCGGTGACGATGACCCAGGTTAACAAGCCGCCGCTCAACGCGAGGGCTGCCATTTGGGAAAACGAAAGTTTGAATGAATTAAAATTAATTGGATCTGTCGACGAGGCCGGCGCTGTCTTGTCGGTCCGATCCAGCAGGAAGTAAATGATCGCGGCTGCAGCGAAAATGATCCCTGCCAGTAAAAATATCCACCTTGATCCGTAAGTAAAAGCGACATACCCACCGATTGGAGGGGCAACGATCCAGGCAACGGTTCGGAATGTCGAACTCATTCCGAACATCCTTCCCTGGGCGAACTCGGGGGTGGTATCCGCGATATAGGCACGAAATGAGGGCAGGGTTAATCCCGAAGCCACGGCGAGCAGGATGGGACCTAGGATCGCGATTTCCCAGCGATTTGCAATTACATAGGGAATGTATGCGAAGATCCCAATCAGGCTTCCGAGCCATAGGGTACGCAGGCGACCAAAACTATCGGATATCCAACCGCCCACAAGGCGAAGTAAGAAGATGAAGATCATCGACAAGGTGAAAAAGAGCCCTACATCGCCGACGGTGGCGCCGATTTCGCGAAGGAAAATGGGGATCTGAACCATCGTCATCGCCCGAGTAGCCTCGACGCAGAAAAAGCCGATGAAGAAGACGATCATGCGTTTTGTCAGAAGGGTTCGGAACGATGGGTCTTGCATGGATTTGGCTGGGTTCCCCCTTTAATCAAGAAGAGCGCCGTGAGCCGAAGACCTATAGAGTGATCTGATAAAGATTGCATCGCTGAGAGGCGATACTATTGTGACATGTACCGTGGATGAGAGCAAATCATCGGAATGAGTGTTCTCGGTCGCGGGCGCTTCGATATGTTTGAACGTCGAAAGGGAGCCGCATCACCCCGTTTTCAGGAATACTTCGACGGCTTCGATGGATTGAGAAGCGGATTGAAACCACACGGTCTTCATGCCGAGATCCTCAGCCGCATGAAGGTTGGCCTTGAAATCGTCTACGAAGACGGCGTTCTCGGGTTGTACATCGAGGTTGGCAAGCGAACGCTCGTAGATCTCGGGATCAGGCTTCTTGATGCCCGCCTCGGCGGATATGAGCACATCATCGAAGAGGTGGTCGATTTCCCACTCAACCTCAATGAGGGTACGCAAAGAAAGCCAGGCATTGCTGATAAGGCCGCTTTTGGTTCCTTGACGAATTCGGGCGATGAAAGCTACAAGATGATGATCCACGCGATCTCCTCGCCAGAAGTCTTCCCGGAGCTTCGCACATTCATCCCCCGAAAGGTCAAATCGTTCTGCGATCGCGGTCCAGACTTCATCGGGACCCGTCTGGCCAACGGAAGCCGATCGTCCGGCGGGACCGTCGAAGACGATGTCGTGAAGTTCCCCTGCTTGGAGGTTGAGCCGAGCTTCCCACGCCGCGCGGAAACTCGTGTCCATCGTGCGGACGATGACGCCGCCGAGGTCCCAGATGACGGCTTTGATCATGGGCTCTGCTCGTCAGGCACCGGCATGATGTGAGTGCTCCATATTCTGATTTGCCAACCGGAACTTCCTCGCTTCGATGGTGATATGAAGATCCTATTCTATCGATAATGACCTTAAAGGGTACTCTCCAAAGTCAGGATTGAGAAATCGCTTGCACGCTAATGTCTGTGCCAGGTCGAAGCTCCTTTTCGTAGTTGTCGAGTCGACGAACGACATGCATGCCAGCTTTTTCATATAACCGGGTGGCGCCGGTGAGACTGCTCGCGTCCACGCTCAAGCCCACACTTTCCTGTCCTCGGTGATAAAAGGTGAGAAACGAGTGGTGCAGTAATGCCAGCGCCAGGCCGCGTCTTCTCCATGGTCGGCGAACGCCGATGCTTTCGACCCATCCTATCTTAGGGTCTTCG
>CAZMZL010000097.1:0-10658 GCA_964570595.1 uncultured Anaerolineaceae bacterium
AGGGTACAGATCCTGAATACATTCAGTTGTTCAGGGATAAGGGCATCCAGGTCATTGCTGCGTGAACGCGACTTAAGAGAGGACACTATGGCGAAAGGTCAATTCACCCGAGATGAAATATTCACACAAGATCAAGCATGGTCTGGAGCTCTCAACGAAGTACGTTCAAAGGCGGATGAACTTTCCGCAATTGATTTCGAAAAGCTCCGACAGGTACTGTTCACCGGTTGTGGCTCGACGTATTACCTTTCGCTTGCGGCGGCTTCACATTTTCAGAGTCAGACGGGCGTCGTTTGTAAGGCAGTTCCCGCTGGTGAATTATTGATGAACCCGGAAGGGAACTATTCCAGGAACAATAGCCTTCTCTTCGCAATCAGCCGATCCGGTTCGACGACTGAAACTGTTCGGGCAGCAAAACAATTTAAGCATGATCAAGCGGGCCGCGTGTTATCGATTTGTAATTATGACGATCGACCACTTTCCGAGGTGGCCGATCTGACTTTCTGCATTAAAGAGGGTCAGGAACAAAGTATTGCTCAAACTCGAGCGTTCAGCTCCATGTTTCTCGCTGCTGTTGCCGTGGCCATGCTTGCCTCCGGTCGAGATGATTTACTTGACGAAATGAACGCACTTCCGGAAATGGGAAAAGCCCTCATCGAAAAATATGAGGATTATGCCAGAGGCATCGGCGAGAACCTGGGGTTTGACCGGTTCTATTTCCTTGGCAGTGGTTGCCGCTATGGTCTCGCATGTGAGGCCAATCTAAAAATGAAAGAAATGACCCGAACGCATACCGAACCGTTCTACTTCCTGGAATTTCGTCATGGACCGATATCCATGGTGAACGAGAACACCGTTATCCTGGGTTTGCTCTCCGAAAGTCAAAGGGATTTTGAAGAGAAAGTCCTCGATGATGCGAGAGATCTTGGCGCTACGGTGGTCTCACTTGCTGAACAAGATGCCGATATTTCTTTCGAGAGCGGTCTGCCTGAAAATGTCCGCAATGTGCTTTACCTTCCCTTGCTGCAAATCATGGCTTTTTATCGATCCTTGAAGAAAGGTCTGGACCCGGATAAACCGAAGAACCTCACCCCCGTGGTTATTTTGGAGTGAGAAATTAGTGCCTTATTAAGGAGGTGATGAAAGGATAAAAATTTAATACCGGTTGAATTTAGACAATAGGACAGGAGAGGAAAAATGAGTAAGAAAATCTTATGGTTTCTAACGATCGCAATGGCTATGACCTTGATGGTAGCCCTGGTTTCCTGTGGGGCACCACCTTCCGAACCGGCCGGGGATGAAGTCAGTGAACCGGCCGGAGAAGCCGAAGAGCCGGCAGAAGAGCCTGCAGGGGATAAACCCAACAAGATCGCCTATCTCGCTCAATCTGCGTTTGCCAATGACTTCACACTTGTGGAGTATTACGGTGTGGTCGACTCCATCGAAGCGGCCGGCTACGAAGCCGTAGTCTACAACCCCGATTTCGATGGCGCCGAACAGATTAACATGATGGAGGACGCACTGGCAGAGGGCGGCCTGGCCGGCATCATCATCCATCCGATTGACTCGGCCTTGATCGTGAACGCGATCGAAAAAGCAAATGAAGCTGGAATCCCCGTCGTGAACATCGTCGCAGGTTCCACGGGCGGTGATGTACTCGTGACCGTCCGAAACAATGTCGAGGCCGAAGGATCCAACGCCTGTGAGGTCATCGTCCAAGAGCTTGAAGCACGCTACGGCGAAGTCAAAGGGAAGGTGCTCGAGGTTCATGGAGGCTTGCAGGATGATGTGGCCAAAGGCCGGTCGAAGGGTTATCATGACTGCATCGCGGCATATCCTGGTGTTGAAACGATCACCACGGAAGCGACCGGCTGGTCCCTGACGTTGGCCGAATCAGGCACACGCGATATGCTCACAGCCAATCCAGACATCGATGCCATCTATTCACATGCAGATTATTTCAATGACTCCATTGAAGCCGGGCTCGTTGCAGCGAATAAACTCGTCGCCAGCCCGGATCCGGCGCATGTGATCTGGACAAGCGTCGACGGCGCACCGCATGCACTCGATCGAATCCGCAACGGCATTATGGATCAGACCTCAGCCAACCCGAACTACGCCTATGGCGAATGGGCCGTGAAGTTCCTAGTTGACTTCATCGAGAATGGCAACGTCCCAGAGCTGGGAACGGTCTATGAAGAAGCAGGCACGGCATGGTCACCTGCCGAGATATTAGAAGGCTCAGCTGGCCTTGAGATGGTCATGACGCCCTTCAACGTGACCCTGGATACCGTCGACTCTGATGTCCTCTGGGGTAACCAGACCTGGGAGAAGCCAGAGTAAACCTTCTCTCAAGAACGATTTTCCCCTGATGTTTGACTCGGAGGCATGTGTTCCGGAAAGGGACACATGCCTCCAGGGGAAAAATATCAGCTTCATACTTGAATGAGGGAGCTTATGCAAAACGGCGACGTAGTTGTCCGGCTGTCTGGAATCACCAAACGGTACGGTATGGCCGAGGTCCTATCGGATGTGGATTTCGAGTTGAAGAAGGGCGAGATCCATGCTCTGGTCGGCGAGAACGGCGCGGGTAAAACCACATTAATGAATGTCCTCTATGGTCTGGTGAACCGCGATAAAGGGAATATATGGATCAAGGGCGATAAGCTCGGTCAAATTTCTACAAATACTGTTAAAGGGTATGGTGTCGCGCTCATCCCGCAGAAACTTCAGATGCTTTCAAACCTTTCTGTGGCGGAAAACCTGTTCATCAACAACTGGCCGGGCAGATCAAAAATCGGTTTAATTTCCTGGGGAAAGATGCACGAGCAAGCGGTAGAACTTCTCGCGAGAGTGAATCTATCGATTGATCCAGAAGAGCAAATGGGCCGACTCAGCTACGTGGATCAGCAGATGGTGGTCATCTCTCGCATGTTGTTTGCTGAAAATGCCGATATCATCCTGCTCGATGAACCCACAGCTCCATTGGTTGAGCAAGAGGTCAATCTCTTATTCGAATTTATCGAATCATTAAAAAGCAAGGGTTACAGTTTTATTTATATCTCTCATTATCTAAATGAGGTGTTTCGACTCTGCGACAGGGCCACCGTCCTCCGTGATGGAAAGGTGGTCTTCACCGAAGAACTTGAATCGCTCACAATGGGTGAATTGATCACCGGGATGGTGGGGGAAGATGTCGAGCTATTCCCCAAAAGGACCCACAATTTGGGTGATCCCGTCCTGGAGGTCAAGGAACTCGCTGTCCCACCTGTGGTTAAGGATTTCAACCTCTCCGTGCGAAAAGGGGAGATCCTCGGGGTTGCAGGGATCAAAGGATCTGGAAGGACCGAGTCCGCGCGAGCGATTTGTGGCCTGGACGCGATCAAAGCCGGAAAAATTGTACTCAATGGGGAGCAATTGAGGATAAAAAATGTTGACGATGCCCTCACCCAGGGAATCGGTTACCTGCCCGAGGATCGGATCAACTGGGGTTTGATCGGGATCCGACCATTGTATGAGAATGCAACCCTCACATTTCTGAAGAAATTCGTCTCTCGATTTGGCATCATCGAGTTGAAGGATGAAATGAGAGTCGTGGAGGGCTTCATCGATACCTACGATATTCGTACAACCGGACCTTATCAGACCTCCAGGAATTTAAGTGGCGGGAACCAACAAAAAGTCGTATTCGCCAAATTGCTTGGAGCCGATTTGGACGTGCTCTTCCTTGACGAGCCAACCTTCGGTATTGACGTGAAAGCCAAGACTCATGTGTACCGCATCATGAATGATTTCGTGGAAGCGGGAAATTCTATTGTGCTTATGAGTTCCGATATTTTTGAGATGGTTGAGATGTGTGACCGGATCCAAATCATCCGTCATGGCTCGGATGCAGAATCATTTATCCGGGGGGAGATCACAGAGAAACAGCTCCAGGAGGTATTGGCCCATGACAGCCATCAGTGAATCCAGTAATGATGGATCATTTTCGGGTGAAGTTGCACTCAAGAAAGTACGGCGGTCAAAAGCGCTTTATCTCGTTCTGGATAACTTTGTTTGGGTTCTGGTGGGTGCTTTACTGCTTGTGGCGTTGATCACAACTCCCTCCTTCTTCAGAATCTCAAATCTGGTTAACGTCTTCAATCAATCGACTGTGCTGGCATTACTGGCGTTGGCCGAAACCATCTGTCTTATCGCGGGATATTTTGACCTCTCGATTGAATCCATCCTGATCTTCGCCTCCGTGTTCATTGCATGGCTCATCACGCCTCACATTGCGGCATCGGGACTGGAGATCGATCCCATCCTGGGAATCTTCATCATGATCCTGGTCGGTGCAGCGATTGGCGCCCTTAACGGCATCCTGATCGCATACCTCAAAATGAACGCCTTCATCACAACACTCGCGATGTCGATCATCCTTATTGGCAGTTGTGTGACGATATCGCATGGGAACACGTTGGGCCCATTCCCGGATAGTTTTGCATTCTTTGGTGAAGGAATGGTTGGACCAATTCCTGCACCGATCGTGGTGGTGTTCGTCATCTATGTATTGTTCTATTTCATCTTAAAATACACACCCTTTGCACGAAAACTATACGCCGTGGGGGGAAACCGGCTCGCGGCACAGGCCTCCGGGATCGATGTGAAGAAAATTGTATTTCTTGCCTACGTGCTGAGCGGATTGATCTCCGCGATTGGCGGACTGATCCTCTCCGGGCGAATGGGGGCGGCGGTCTCCCACATGACCAGGGACAACCTGCTCTACGCATTCGCCGCGGCCGTAATTGGTGGCGTCAACCCCTTTGGCGGCCAGGGACGAGTCTTCAGCGTCTTCGGTGGCGTCATCTTATTGACGATCATCAACAAGCTTCTTGTCATCGCTCACGTAGATCCCTTCTTGATCGCGGGCGTGTCCGGGTTGATCATCCTATTGGCCATGCTGATTATGACGATTAAACAAAGATTGGTGGTGGAGGAGTAACCATGCTTAATGATTCAACGATGTCCACCCAAGACTCAAAGAGCATCTCTTCCAGGATCGGGACAATTCTCTCCGATAACTTTGTCTGGGTACTGGTCGTTGTGGTGTCATTTATCGCTTTTTTGATTGCCCCCGTCTTCTACTCGATGAACAACCTCTACAACCTTTTGGTGACATTTTCAGTGCTTGGCCTCTTAACCCTGGCAGAAGCGATCGTGTTATTGACCGGGAACTTTGATAATTCGATCGAATTCACGTTGATCTTTTCGGCCATGGTTGCGGCGTGGCTGACCGTGGATCATACCTATGCTTCCGGTTTGCAGTTCTCCTTTACCGTGGGGATCATAAGTACACTTGCGGTGGGCGCCGTCATTGGTATGGTCAATGGGGTCCTTGTCGGGTATGTTGGCATGCAGCCCTTCATTACGACGTTTGCTTCGGGTGTGGTAGTGTCCGGGCTCGGTATTTTGATGACGGGCGGTTCAATCTTGATGCCGTTTCCGAAGGAGTTCACCACGCTTGGCAGGGAATTGGTCGGTCCTTTACCGCTTGCCGGGGTATTTGTGATTGGGGTGTACGTCATCTTTCACATCATTTTTCGCTATACACATATCGGGCGAAAATTGTTTGTGGTTGGCGGGAACATCGAAGCGGCAAAGGCGCTAGGTGTGAATGAGAAGAAGACCCAAATGATCGCCTTTATACTTGCAGGATTGCTCGCAGCCGTTGGGGGATGGATCCTGGGTGGACGGCTGAACAGCGCCTCAGGGCAAATGTCGAGCGGTCAGCTTCTTCTCGCATATGGCGCGGCTGTGATCGGCGGTGTTCGGCTGGGGGGTGGAGAAGCGAAGGTATCGGGCATCTTTGGCGGCGTTATTCTCATTGCCTCAATCTACACCTTGATGAATCTCGCACAAGTGGATCCATATATCATCACGGCAACAACCGGAACCGTCATCCTCGGAGCCATGCTGGTCGATGCGATCCGATCAGGGGAGTTCCTGCGGGCCAGGAATTGATGCGCTCATATCTTCTATCATACGTATGAGGGTGTTGGTAGCCATACAAGGCGGTCGGGTAAACCCCGGCCGCTTTTTATAAAATACAGTCGATTTCGTATGTATCCGACCCGAAAGGAGAACATCATGTCGTCTCGAATGACCAGAGAAGAAAGGGAGACCTTCCTTGCCGATGTCCACGTTGGGGTCCTTGGTGTCTCGTCACCCAATCGGGGGCCCATCCTGGTCCCGGTGTGGTATTCGTATGAGCGTGGTGGAGAGATCATCTTCATCACCAAAAAGGATTCACGCAAAATCGATCTGTTGCAGGCTGAAGGAAGGTTCACGTTATGCGTGCAAAACGAGGAGCGGCCCTACCAATATGTGAGCGTAGAGGGCTCAGTGATATCGATGGAAGTGGCTGACCGTGTGCGAGACTTAGGGCCAATCGCAAGGCGCTATCTGGGAGAAGCAGAAGGTGACCGCTATGTGGGAGAAGCAAAAAGGGTTGAACGGGTATTGGTCCGGATGAGGCCGGAAAAATGGTCGAATGCCGACTATGGAAAGACGAAGTGAAGGCGTTGACCTCAAGCTGGGGCATCTCCCAAGGAAAAAGATGGAAGAGGTGCTGGGGCTGGCTCGGACATCTCCCTGGCGCATCCTCCCTTCGTGCCTGTTTTCATGATCGAATCGCCTCCGCAACCCGGGATCGAGACGCCGATTTCGGCCTCGCCTTTTAAAACCCTGTGCTTGTGAATCGGGGGTATAATACCGGTCTTAACCTTAAGAAAACGAGAAGGAGTGAAACCATGAAGAAGTTATACCTGGTCGTCCCGGCCTTGATGGCGCTGGGATTGGCCGCGTGCTCGACGGCGACTCCAACACCCGAGTACATCATTGTAACGGCGACGCCGGGAGTCCCCACCGCAGAACCACCAGCGGATGAACCGCCGGCTCCGGACGACGGGAACCCGGCAGTTTTCCTGGCGATCATCAAGCCCGGGAACGGGACCGAATTTGAGAGCACCGCTTTCCTGGATGTGACCGGATCTGCACGGGCGATGCCCAATGACGACGTGATCGTGTTCTTCGTCGATCAGGGGCGCAACATCTACGGCTCCGCCTGTGCACAGCTGGGTCCGCCGAATGACGCCAACATCAAGACCTATCAGACGCGCATGACCGCCCCCGTTAACACCGTGACCGATGGCAAGGTCATTGCGGTGGTTCTGGGTGATGACGGCACCGCCGCCGGTTCTGCCGGGGTCTTCGCCACCGCCAAGCCGGACAAGGACGATCGGCACGTCACGATCGAAGAGCCGGGGAACCGCTGTGTCATCACGAACCCGACCTCCTTCACGGTCGAAGGTTCGGCGCAGGGCGGGTTTGAGAATAACATCGTGGTGCAGGCGCAGGACGCCAGCGGAAATGTTCTGGCCGAGCAGATCACGGGCTATTCATCAAGCACGGCCGGTGGGCCGGGCGCCTGGTCGGCTACGCTGAGCGTGAACGTCGCAGTGGGAACCGAAGGTCGTCTGGTGGCCTTCTCGCCGGATCCGGCGGGTGGTTCGCCGATCAGCTCGCAGACCTACACGGTGTTCTACGGCGAGTGATCGAGTCTATTTGAAGGACATTGCGGGCCCCCAAGAACGAACGGGGGTCCGTTTTTATTTGGTCGGGCGCCAAGAGCCGGGCAGGGTGGGGCAATTTCGGAATCAAGGGGCATTCCCCTTACCCCACCGGGGAGACGGTGGTTTCCGCGCAATTGAACCTCCCGCGGATTGCGAACCCGCGGGAGGTTGGTCAGTTTTGAAACTTTAGCCCCATACGGAGCACGATGCCCGGGGTTTTCTTCAGCGAAATCATCACCTTCAGCGGTTCATGGATACACCCAGCCCGATAAACCGTTGGCTTTGTCGGGGCCTTCTGCGACAAGCAGCGGTGCGAAATCAGGGCTCTGGGCCGCATACAGTCCGCCTTCTGAGAAGAAGATGACCCAGTTGCCGCTCGGGTCCCAGACAGCGATCGATACGGGTGCATCGAAGATCTTTTGCGGTGGTTGATCGATCGATCCCAGCAAGGGCCCAACCCAGAGCCCATCACCCGGCCAGGCGAGATCCCTGGAGCCCGGCGCGACGGCTGGAAAAGCGCTCGCCCCAGGCGGTTCCTCCAGATCGATGAACTGACCGGTTGAGTCGATTGCGAGCGTCCCAAATTCTGTCTTGGCCAGAAAGAGGCCGGCTTCAGGCGACCAAATGATCTGCGACGGTCTATCTTCGACGATGCGCACGGGAGCACCACCATCGGTGGGAACACGGAACAGACCGGCCTGGCCATCGGCATTGCAGTCTTCAAAGCGGATGCCGATAACCGCAACCGCATTCTCGGGATCAAAGGCGACGGCACTGAAGAATTCAGGCCACAGAACATCGATTTTCCCAGTCTCGATGTTGTGTGTCCGCAAGCTATTCGGACCACAACTGGCATTCCAACTGTGAACGACGAAAGTGCGGTCGTCGACCCAGCCCACGATCTCCTCTGAGCCTGACCCGGAAGGGTTGTACAACGTGACCACGCCGGAATCATCGGCCGCTGCCGCCCAGACTCCCTCCATGGAGTAACCTGCTCCCGTCCCAAACGTCCTTGCGCCGGCATGGACGATATACTTTCCATCCGGCGACCACACCGGTTGGAACGCCTGCGAGGGTCCACTGGTCAGCCGTGTCGTTTCACGATTTTCGAATGAGTAAAGGTAGAGATCCGATGTCGGGCCATCGATGGCGCCCATGAAGGCCAGGTGGCGCCCGTCTGGCGAGAACGCCATACTCGTAATCTCTGTCATCGCACGGAAGGCTTCGAACGCCGGGTCGCCCGGCATGGCATCTTCGCCTGATTCAGCCAGGCCTGAAGTGAGCGGTATTTCTGCAACGCTCTCAGGGCCGGGGAAATGGTGGAACCTGAGGGTGAGATCGGATATCCCGGTCCCTGTGAGATAGGCGACATGCCCGCCGCTCGCCGCCGGCAGCAGATCCAGGTAGGGCTGCACCATCTCGCTGAAGTAAAACTGCTTCAGACCGCTGCCGTCCGGGTTGATGGCGCTCAGACCATCGGGTGTGGAGAAGACCCACCATGGCCCTTCATCGGAAAGCGGGCGGTCAGGAACTGTCCCCAGGTCATCGGATTCCGGGTGAACATCCTCGCTTATGGGGCTGGGCTTAGTCGTGGTCCCCGGTGTGTCTGTGGGCAGCGCTTCGGGTGAGGGCGTAGAGCCACATGAAATTGCGAGGGCACCTAAGATTGTGATGGAGAACAGTGTTGTTATCGGGGCTGCGATTTTCGCTTTCATGCGTAATCTCCTCTGCGATGCAGGTGTCTGTATTCCGTCGGTGACCAACAATCTCCCGGGATGCGAACGATTCCATCCCAACAGCGATTTGTACAAACCTGCCGCTCGCAGGCCCGCATAGGAAAATCCCAATTTGCACCATGGATCTCCATCTCGTCCCACGCACGAACGTCAGTGCGTGCCCAATCATACCTACAAGCGAGGGATAACAGCATATCACCGCCCGATCCTACGCGTGAGCCCGTATCGGACCGGAGTCTCGGTCCGGGGACATGAAGTTGAGCGAGACGTGCCAGCAGGGTCATGGCAGGAGCGGGGATGTGGTTTCTCTTGACAGGGCTTCTCTCAGTGGTTGCTGGGTTGTTCACCGTATGAATCCCGCCTCCGATGCGCTCTCTTTGAATGCGAGTTTGACTGAAAAACGGTGCACGGGTTCACGCCCAATCGATCAGGGTCTCCAGAGGGGGTGGAAATTACCGGCTTCTCCAGCATCCAGCGGTCTCACATGATATCCCTGCGTGTCCATGACATAGAGTTCGCCCGCGCATCCAAATATATGTGTGTAGGCGATCCACTGTCCGTCCGGTGACCATGCGTACGGCCCAGCCCCCGGCATGTTTGAGAGTGGTGTGATCTCGCTGCCGTCGGCTCTCATCACGTAGACGGATTCGGCGCCAGCAACTCCCGGATCATGACGATTTGAATTGAAGAGAATCCTGGCGCCATCCGGGGACCACTCGGGGTACTCATCATAGTCGTGCTGGGAGCTGTCGGTCAGACGGGTGATATTACGCGTGTCGACATCGATCACAAAGATGCCGTCTTGCATACGGATGAAGGCGATCCTGGAGCCGTCCGGAGACCAACTTGGGCTTCGACCATCCACAAGCTTTTCCGCAGCGGAACCGTCGCTATTCATGAGATAGATTGCATCTTCGCCTGGACCACGAGAGACGTATGCGATCCGGGTTCCAACGGGCGACCAGGCGGGGTCAACTTCGTCAAAGGAGTTCGAAGTAATTTGCGTCAGTTCGGCGCCATCGGTGTTGATGGTGTAGATGTCGAATACGCCGTTCCGATCCGAATCAAAATGGAATGGAAAATAATAATCAGTGAGGAATACGAAAGTTGGTTTAACGAATTATCTCAAAAACATAAAATTGCCATAGCAACAGATTTAGAAGTTTTAAAAGAAATTGGGCCAACGCTAGGGCGACCTTATGCAGACCGAATAAAAGCATCTAAATTTAACAACTTAAAAGAATTACGAACGACTGTGCCCGGCCATGTTTACAGAAGTTTATTTGCATTTGACCCTGAAAGACATGCT
>CAZMZL010000098.1:0-10638 GCA_964570595.1 uncultured Anaerolineaceae bacterium
GACTTTTTCGTTCGTTCGTTCCGCAGCCAGCGTGTATTGCGTGAGATCGTTCGTACCGATGCTGAAGAAATCGACCTCCTTTGCGAATTGATCCGCAAGGACCACAACGGATGGGATCTCGACCATGATCCCCAACTGAATCAACCCGGCAACCGGATGCCCGGCGTCCTCGACTTCCTTACGGGCTTCATAGAGCAGTGCTTTGGATCGACGGACTTCGTCGAGGGTGGCGATCATCGGGAACATGATGCGAAGGTCATGCCCCGGGCTGGCGCGCAGCAAGGCGCGTAGTTGGATCTTGAAAAAATCGGGCTGGTCGAGGCACATCCTGATCGCCCGCCATCCCAGGAACGGGTTGGCTTCATCCCCCAAATCCAGGTACGGAAGCTCTTTGTCTCCTCCTGCGTCGAGCGTGCGTACGACGACGGGGCGATCCTCCATAAGGTCGAGGATCGTGTTGTAGGCTTCCAGTTGTTCGGCTTCGTCGGGAGCTTCCTCCCGCTCGAGGTAGAGGAACTCGGTCCGCAGCAGGCCGATGCCCTCCGCACCATGATCGAGCGCAGATTTTGTGTCTACAGGATTGCCGACGTTAGCGACGATTTCAACCTGATGACCGTCGAGAGTCACCGCTGGCTCGAATGCTTTCTCGAGATCGGCTCGGGCCTGTTCTGCCGCTGCCTTTGCACGTCCTTCGTAATCCGAGATCGTATCCTGGTCAGGATCAAGGACGATTTCCCCGCAGCTCCCGTCGACGAGAAGCCCGGCCCCATTCTCGATAGAAAGGATCTCCTGTCCCGCCCCCACGACAGCCGGAATGGCGAGCGCCTTTGCAAGGATGGCTGTGTGTGAGGTGGGGCCTCCCTCGGCCGTACAAAACGCCAGGACGAATGCTTTGTCAAGCCGTACGGTGTCGGAGGGGGTGAGATTCCGGGCGATGATGACGGATGGTTCCTTCAAAGTGGAGAGGTCGGCATCGGCGATCCCCATCATGTTGCGCAGTACACGTCGACCCACGTCTCGAATGTCTGCAGCCCGGGCTCGAAAATACTCATCGTCGAGGGCTTCCATCTCTTTCGCATTCGATTCGATGGCATCGTTCCATGCCGCTTCGATATTCAGGGAAGATTTATTCCCGATCAAGCGAACTTCTTTGAGAAGCGAGGGGTCATCCAGGAACATGGCATGCGCCTCGAAAATGGCCGCCTCTTCTTCGGATGTCTCCTCAAGAGCTTTCTCTCGGATTGTGGCGAGTTGTGACCTCGCAGAAGCCAGTGCATCTTTGAGCCGCGCCCACTCATCCTCCTGGTCAGGAACAGCTATCCGTTCGATCTTGATTTCCTGTTCGTGATAGATGAAAGCCGGTCCGCTTGCGATCCCGGGGGAAGCGGGGATGCCTTTCACGGATTGCATGATGAGAGTCACCTCGGATAGATCGTGATCATTCTTGGATTGAACGGCGGTTGCCGTTCAGGTGAAGTGTAGGTAAGAGTAGCGGATGAAGTCAAGTCTTGCCTTCCATGGTCGTCGCGAAGTTTAGGGGGTTAATGCTGAAAGATAGCGGCCCGGGGGATTTAGATTTCAAGGCGCAGTTCATGTTCCACTCGGGTTCCCAAGATCAAAACCATCGGTCACATTCGTGGGGAGTACAGGCGCAACCATCTATGTCTCGCGGGAGGAATCGAACGCTTCCAGCGCTTGCCGGGTTAGGTCGCTCGCGACCATGGCCTTGATGACATCGAGCGGCATGCTGAGATGCTGCGCACCTGCGAGTACAGTTTCAACAGCCTCGCTGGGTGATTTAATACTTGCGGCCAGGATTTCACAGGTGGTTCCTTCCAGCACAGCGGACATCTCGGCAACGACTTGTGGGCCGGATCCCGTAAAGCGAGTGATGCGATTGACGTAGGGAACGACGTAATTTGCGCCGGTCTCTGCGGCAAGGAGAGCCTGACTGGGGAGGAAGACGCTTGTGATCAAAACGTTGGCTTGATCGGAAAGCCGGGAGGCAGCCCGTAACCCTTCCAGGGTGCACATGATTTTTAAACCGACATTTGGCGCGATGGCGAGGTATTCAGGGGCTTCTCCGAGCAGTTCTTCGGCGGTATGCCCGATGAGCTGGTGAAACACGGGTCCCTCGAACAAATTGCTCAACTCCTCAAGCACGGGTCGGGGATCTTTGTGCCCAGCGCGGGCAAGAAGCGTGGGGTTCGTCGTCACGCCATGGATGAACCCAAACGACGCGGCTTCCCGGGCATCGTCTAAATCTGCTGAGTCAAGGAATAGGGCCATGTTTCACTCCACTTTATTGGATGATCTTAACTTCAGTTTGCTGCATCAGGTATCAGGATAGACCTTCTAGATCAGCATGGTTCTGAGTCTATCGATGATAACCCTGAAGGGGAAGAATGGTTGTTCAACAATTTCAGTCGGTGCTCTTATCAGCTTTGTGCCGCGAGCTGTCGACATAAACACGTGAAAGGAATACTCGAGAGGTGACGAATGAATTCCAGTTTAGCGATGATCGTTGGGTGTTGATTTATACAAGATCGATTATAAATAGTAGCGTTAGCTTATAACTGAGAACGATACAAACCCAGATAATTATAGAGAGGAGTTCCTCCATCATGGCGTGTAAATTACAGGTAGCACTTGACCTGGCGGGATTGGATGAGGCACTAAATGTCGCACGAGAGGTGTCACCGTATGTCGACGTCATCGAAGCTGGGACACCCTTAATCAAATCCGTGGGCCTGGAGGTAGTTCGAGTGCTGAGAGAACAGCACCCTGAAAAGCTGATTGTGGCTGATATGAAGTCAACAGACGTCGGCGCGTTTGAGGCGAACATGGGTTTTGATGCAGGCGCGGATTTCTCCGTTGTGTCTGGCGTAACAACATTGGCTACAGTCGGGGAAGTGCAGCGGGTTGCGAATGAACGAGGAAAGGGCTGCATTGTGGATTTAACCGGTGTGGCAAATCTGAAGGACCGCTGTCAGCAGTTGCTTGAAATCGGCATTCAATACATTGTCGTCCATCGAAGTATTGATGAGGAACTCACTTTAGGAACATCGTGGACCGCGGGAGATATTGAAAACATCGGACCATTGTGTGAACTTGGGATGGATGTCAGTATCGCCGGAGGGCTGGGTCCTGGAAACCTGCCCCTTTTCGCTCCGTATCCGATCTCAACCGTGGTGATTGGCAGAAGCATCACAGGGCACGAGAACCCCGCAGCAGTTGCGAAAGAGTATGCCGAGTTGATATCCAAATTGTGGCCGTGATTGGAAGACTTGGTGGAGAATTCAGTGGAGCGAGGGAAGAAACATAATGCTTATACCTCGTTCCACTCTATGCGTCTGCTTTGATGGGTTTGACACGTAAAGCCAGCCCGATCCAAACGCCTAAGAGTCCTTAGCGGTGTCTATTCGTACCTTCCACCCGGGTGTTTCAAGGTTGAAATAAGCGCATCCCTGCTAGGAGTTTATTATGCCTGTCTCGGAGAGGAGGTGGGTAGAGCTGGGGATGCAGGCGTCGATTCGTTCCATCTGGATTTTAGACATGGGGTATCCGTAGTTAATGATGCCTTCACCCCACACTTGACTTCACTTCGACAATCTCCTGTTCGCACCAACTTCATCGTTTGGGAAGATTTAATGGCCTGGAAGGACGAATTCTAAACGAATTCTCATCCTATACCGCTTTTCGGTAGATATAATACGAGAAATTAGGTCGTATTTAGATCGTACACATAGTTGCATTGTGACAATATTTGTCGAACGTACTTCATGGTGATGATGATGGTTGAGAGCTGGCTTAAGCAACGAAGATTCCTTGTTTTGGTCGCCAATACCCGTATGCGCTCTGCGGGAACTAACAAAGGGATCGAAGAGCGAATTGGCACATCTCTGGATCGCGTCGAACAAATTGTCAACACCCGCGTGGAAGGGGATTCCAACAAATTGCTCGTGATCTCTGCAGCACACATCCAATTGAGGAAGTTAGAACGTCTTGTACTTGATGGCTTACGGATGGATTATTGGCTCCCTCAGACCGAGGAGATTGAGCTTGTATATATACGTCTTATGTGTGCCGAGATGCTAGGAATCTTGCACTCCGCTTCAGACGACCTGAAACATATCCCTGCTGAGAGCTGGCTCGATCCTTTTTTTCCATAAAAAAATGAATGGGTCAATCTGCAGTAGATTTCTCGTGAACCAGAGGGAGCATACATATGTATTTACGTCCTCCCAGGATTAAAATAATCTGAGAATTTGTGGATAGGCATGGTTTTATCGTCGCGAGGCGAGTGCGTATCTACAACTTTATCGAGATTGACTCGCTTTGTACATTTCGAAGGATCATCCTATCCGGGTAAAAAAAGAGACCGACCCTTTCGATGACCAAAGGTCGATCTCCCGTGTCGGGGCGGGCGGATTTGAACCGCCGACCCCTTGCACCCCATGCAAGTGCGCTACCGGGCTGCGCTACGCCCCGAACAAAAAGGATTATAGCGCGCGGGATGGGTTCCTTCAAGGCACGATATTAAGCATATGCACAAGTTGGTTTGCTCTTGATATGAGGCCCCTGCCGTGAGCGGCTAAGATCCGCGGCTGAAACCCTCCATGATGCGGATCGTGTGCCGCACCCCTGTGATGAAATTCTCGATGTCCATATTCTCATTCGGCGCGTGGACGTTGGATCCGGGGTAGCCGACACCGGCAGTCGCGACGGGGACTTTCAAGTCGTGGATGAAAGGATGATTTGGTCCTGACCCTCCCGACATGGGCATGATGCGCTGCGGCTCGCCGTAGACCTCGCGCGCTGCCTCGACAACAAGCTTCAGGAAGGGATCATTGGGATCTGTCCGAGCAGGGTGTTCCCCGGCGAGGTAGTTGATCTGGATATCTCGAAAGCCGCCTTCGTCGAGATGGTTGGAGAGCAGCAGCAAGACCTCGTCCGGATCCTGATCGGGGACCAGGCGGAAGTCCACTTTCGCGGTCGCCTTTGCTGGAAGCACGGTTTTGGTACACTTGCCCTGGTATCCGGCGGTGAGTCCACAGATCGTGCATGTGGGGCTGAAGATCGTCTCTCGATCGAGTTCCAAACCGCCGGTCAATCCCTTGATGAACGTTTTGATCCCGTAGCGGGCATGATATTCCTCCGCAGAATCAGGAAGCTGGGCAAGAAGTTCGAGGTCAAGGTCCGTTGGAGCGACGACGCGATCGTAAAAACCAGGAATGCGGATGAATTCGTGCTCATCCTTAAGCGAATTCAGCGCCCAGATCAGGCGCCAGGCGGCGTTCGGAAATATCGAGCCTCCTAATCCCGAGTGTGCATCCTGGGCCGCGGTTTCGACGCTGAGTTCGACGTAGCAGATCCCTCGAAGCCCTGCTACCTGTACCGGCGTCCCTTCATGATCGACGCCGCCAAACTCCCAAAGGCAGGCCTCGCCGGCCAGGATATCCGCATTGTCTTTGATGAACTCCGGCAGATGAGGGCTCCCAATTTCCTCCTCCCCCTCGATAATGAACTTGACGCTGCAGGGGAGATCACCATCCAGGGCGAGGAACGCATCGATGGCCGCCAGTCGGCACAGGATGTGTCCTTTATCATCGCTCACCCCGCGGGCGAAAAGCTTCCCATCTCGGATGGAGGGCTCAAACGGGGGCGATTTCCATAATTCCAGTGGCTCGGGGGGTTGAACGTCGTAATGATTGTAGAAGATCAACGTTCGATCAGAGCGACCGCTTCTCTCCCCGAAAATGACGGGATGGCCGCGTGTGGGGAGAAGTTTGATCGTGAACCCACGGGTTTGCAGCATTTCCGAGACAAGCTGGGCACATTCTCGCATGCCTGAATTTTGGGCAGCGATGCTGGGCTGCGCACAAAGTGCGATCAATTCATGGATGTGGCGGTCGACGTTTCTTCTTACCTCGGTGTCCAGTTTTTCCAGGGATGCCATTTCTGACCTCGGGATGATTATAGATGGGTCTTCAAACTGGGGGCAACTTCATTCGTCAAGGACATCCTTCGATTCTATAATTCATCCATAGGAGAGCATGATGCGCATCTATGACATTTCGATTCCCCTGCAACCAGGAATGCCGATATGGCCAGGCGACCCTCCCCTCAATCTCAAACGATTGGCATCGATCACGGATGGCGCGGATGCCAACGTCAGTTCGATCGATTGCGGTGTTCATATCGGTACACACGTCGACGCACCCTCCCATTTCATCGTCGATGGTACGACGGTGGATGCGCTGCCGCTGAGCACACTCGTCGGTGATGTGCACGTCGTCGAGATCCCTGATGCAGAACTTATGGATGAAGAAGTTCTCGATCACGCCTCCATTCCATCCGATGCCAAACGCGTTTTATTCAAGACCAGAAACTCAGAATATTGGACTTCGCCCGCGCACGATTTTCAGCAGGATTATGTAGCGATCGACCCGGGAGGCGCAGCCTGGCTCGTGGACCGGGGTATCGAGTTGGTCGGTGTGGATTATCTTTCCGTTGCCCCGTTTGAAACACCGGCTGCGACTCATATCCATTTCCTGGAGCATGAGGTCATCATTGTAGAGGGATTGGATTTACACAGGATCATCCCCGGAGCGTATTTCCTTGTTTGTCTTCCCATCAAGTTGGTGGGGATCGAAGGATCCCCGGCACGGGCGATCCTGTTAGAAAATGAGGATTGAAACCATGATTTCAGGAGGTAGGATGCAATGAATCCACAGATCATCTATATCGCAGGGGGAATTTTCCTCGTGTTCGTTTTCATCGCGCTCATCATCTGGCGAAGAGGATCACGATTACGTTCTGATGCCCAGGATGAAGCTGAGATTCATGCCCGCATGGCTGGAATTACGGACGCCACATTGGAACCGGGGGAGCGCCAGGCTTCTTTGATCAGTGAGCAAATCGAGGAAATGGTTAAGATCGACCTGGCGGGTTATCCTGATCTTGCTGATGTCACGATTGATTTTGGCACCGGAGAAGATGAGGGCTTGGAGATCTGGGTCGGTGAAGACAGATATTCGGAAGTAAGTGCCATCCCTGATGAACGCATTCGCAATTCGATTGAGAAAGCGGTAAATTCATTTAATCAGTGATCATCGAAAACGATTGCTTTTGAGGATACAACATGATTCAGTTGACGGGCATATTCCCTCCAATTACGACGCCATTCGATGATTCCGGCGGAATCCTCTATGAGGAGCTGGAATCAAATCTCAGTCGCTGGAACGAGCAGCCTCTACGTGGATATGTCGTCGGTGGATCCAATGGTGAGTTTGTCTCACTCTCCGTCGATGAGAGGGTGGATGTCGTCCGTCGAGTGCGTGAGATGACCCCCAATTCGCGTCTCGTGATCGCAGGATCAGGTATGCATGCCACAGCGGCCACGATTTCACTTACCGGGCGTCTCGCCGATGCAGGCGCGGACGCGGCTCTGGTTCTCACGCCCAGTTATTACAAGTCCAATATGACCATTCCGGCTCTTGTCGCATATTACGAGCAGATCGCGGAAGCCTCACCCATCCCCATCCTGATCTACAACGTCCCCAGAAATACGGGGCTCAACATTCCGCTGGAAGTGGTCGAACGACTGTCAGGACATGAGAACATTTGCGGGATTAAGGACAGTTCAGGGGATGTCACCAGGATCGGGGCGATGGTGGGGGTGACCCGAGAGGACTTCCAGATCCTCGCCGGTTCTGCCGGTTTCCTGCTCGGCGCACTTTCTGTCGGCGCCGTCGGGGCGGTGTCGGCGCTGGCAAATATCGCCGGGGGTGAGCTGGTATCGCTGCGATCCGCTTTTCAGGAGGGGGAATGGGAGATTGCGAAGGGGCTTCAGATTCGGCTCATCGAACCGAACACGGCTGTTACGGCTCGCTTTGGAGTCCCCGGACTGAAAGCTGCACTGGATATGATTGGTTTCTATGGAGGTCACCCTCGACTGCCACTCCTGCCTTTATCCGATGCTGAAAAAGCTGAACTTGGCGACATCCTCGCGCGAGCAGACCTGGTCTAAGCAAGGTGCTCGGTCTACGCATTCCCTCAGGGTCACTTCGGTAAGGATCGAAAATATATCATCGTGGAAATCGACCGATCTGACACGCTAGGGGCGTCTAACCATTAAATAAGCGTTCGATCGAACCATGTAAAATTGATGCCAGCCAACATTTAATTCTGCCGGCAATTGTCAGGAAGGTGACTATGAAGCTGAAGTCTCTTATCGAGTCAGGGGACCCCGAGTTGCTCGATACGGGTTTCGAGTTTACTGAGGGGCCGCTGTGGCTGGATGATCTTGGTTTGCTGTTTTCAGACATCCCCGCTGACAAGATTTACAAATGGACGGAGGACCGTGGGACGGAAATCTGGCGGGATGGGAGCGGGCACGCCAATGGGCTTGCCCAGGATGTGGAAGGCAGGCTCGTCGCTTGTGAACATGGGACTCGACGAGTATCTCGGACCGATTCGGATGGTCGTGTCACTTCCATTGCCTCGGAGTATCACGGAGGGCGATTGAACAGCCCGAATGACATCGTGGCGCATTCGAGTGGACAGATCTATTTCACCGATCCACCCTATGGCATTGAGGAATCGGAGCGTGAACAGCCTGTGAACGGCGTTTATCGGATCACGCTGGATGGAAGCCTGGTATTGCTCGCGGAAGATTTTGTCCGGCCGAATGGTCTGGCATTCTCGCCCGATGAAACATCCCTCTACATCGATGATTCGGGGAAGCGGCATGTGCGTGTGTTCGATGTGCTTCCGGATGGAAATCTCTCCAATTCGCGCCTCTTTGCGGACATGGATCATCCCCAGCCGGGATCGCCCGATGGGATGAAAGTAGACAGCGAGGGCAACATCTATATTGCAGGCGCCACAGGCTTGTGGGTGTTTGAGCCTGATGGCAGCTTGCTTGGCGTGATCGTCACTCCTGAACGCCCCTCGAACTGCGCCTGGGGGGATGAAGACAGGCAAACGCTCTACATCACCGCAAGAACATCGATATTCAGGATTCGAACGAAGATTCCCGGAATAGCTCCTGGAACATCATCCCTGAAATAATTAAGGGTCGGGTTCTATCGCTCGGTGACGCACAGAGCCGATCTGGCGGGAATGGAGTGGTTCGCGGGTTAAAGCTGCCCGCTCCGTTCCCATGAGGAGAGCAGGCGCTGGTATTCCGGGTCGTCATAGCGTTCCAACTCAAACCAGTGTGCGTATGCAGGCAGGTCGGTGGAAGTGAGATGACTGGCGAGCAGTTCGCCGCAAGCAGGACCCGCCATGAGACCAAATCCGGATAATGCGCCGATGACCCAGGCGCCATCTACGGGGAGTGGTCCGACAAGGGGTCGGTTTTCCTCGGTTTTTGTGTAGTAGCCGCCGTCGATGTACGGTTTGGGAGGTCGTTCAAAATAGGCTTCCAAAGCAGGGATCATGCGCGCAATCCCGCGCAGGGCAATCTCCGGGTAAGTCTGGTCGAAGCTGATCGGGAACGTGGGTTGAACCGGATCCATGTGATAGGTCCACAGGATGAGCACGATCGGGCTGTCATCCGGCCCCTCCGGTCGGGCGTGCACCCCTTCCGGAAACTGTTCAAGCATGTGGCGCATATCCTGCTCTCCATCGAGGAATCTCCGCTCTTCGTCCGTCCACTTAATCCTTTGTGGATCCGACCAGATTAATAATGGTGCGTTTCTTGGGAAAACACCAAGATGATCGTTGAATGAAACCTTTGCATGAAGTTCTGAATAGACAGGAAGATCCACGCCGAGCATTCGGGCACCGGGCTTCAAGAGAGGTCCCGCTGCGAGGACATAGTTGTTCGTGGCGATCTTGTGCGTGCGTTCCCCGATGGCGATCTCGATGGACTGTATTCGTCCATTTTTCAATTCTGTATCGATAACCCGTCCTTCGATCAGTTCAACCCCGGCCGCGCGAGCGCGCGACAGCATATACGCGCCTAACTGCTGCGCGCTGAACCAGCCGGCACGACGAGCGTGAATAACGGCGTGGACATCTTCGGCGAGGTAGCCGAAGTGTTTGCGGATAAGGCCCGTGTCCGTGATGAGATCGGCGCCGTCGGGCTCCTGGGTGAAGGTGCTGAGCTGTGCCGGCGCGTAGACCGAAGCAGGAGTGTCATGAACGCGAAGATCGCCGGCGCCGAGTGAGGCGGCTTCCTCCCCGTGTGCTTGATAATCATGGGCTCTTTTTGGGTCCGCGCTAGCAAACAGGTAACCTCTGCGGTTCATGTGAAAGCTGTTCCCGCTTTCCGCAGCCAATTCTTCGAGGATATCGATGCTGCGGTTCATCATGCGAACCATGCCGTCGCCTGGTCCTGGCCACCAGTTCCGATAGCACTCCGTCGATTTATCGCTTGTGAGGGACATCGGGGCGCGTTCATCCACCAACACGACGTTCTTGATGCCGCATTTGACGGAGAGGTGGTACGCAGTTGAGATACCGGCAATCCCTGCCCCGCAGATGACCACATCCGCATGCTTCGGGTTCATTTCGTGAGCTCCCTGTTTAAATTAAATCAATACGATTTCCTGAACATCATAGCTGAAGTGCGGTGTGAGGGCTACGAAGATGAGGGGATTTCATGACGGGCATGAGACCGACGAAAGC
>CAZMZL010000099.1:0-10606 GCA_964570595.1 uncultured Anaerolineaceae bacterium
GGTCGACAAACATTCCAGTCGTCCCATGGGGAATAACGGCTCGAACAAACTCGGTCACCGTGATCATCCCCGACTCAACATGCATATGCCCATCGAGCAATCCGGGGACGAGATACTCGCCCTGTGCCTCCAGGATATGCGTATCCGGTCCGACCGTATGCTCCCCGTCAGAACCGACAAACGCAATCCGTCCAGCTTTGACAGCGACCGAAGTGCCATCGATGATTTCTCCACTTTGAACACAAACCCAGCGTCCATTCCGGATCAACATCTCCGCAGGTGATCTTCCCATCGCCACGTCGACGAGAGATCTGGTCCATTCGCTAATCGCCTTTGGATCCATCATATCGTTCCCTCTCTCTGGATTTGCTTATCACCGCATCCTCTATGCAGATGCGGTAAGACGGAGTGCGGCTTCGTTATGCGCCTCCATCAGAGGACCCAGGTCGACGGTCTGGAGCCGACCTTCAGACACAATCGCCTTGCCGTGTACATAGGTATGGTCAACTGGAGCTGGATCGCAGAGGACCAGCGCAGCGACGAGATCATGTCCTGCCCCGGCGTATGCGATCTTATCCGATCGCACGGCGATAAAATCAGCACATTTTCCAGGCTCTAATGATCCAATATCATCCCGACCTAATACTTGAGCGCCTCCGATGGTCGCCAACTCGAGCGCCTGTCTCGCCGTGAGCAATTCATCGATTTCGTCGATGTCAGGAGCGACGGCTTCCCCAACACGAGAGAGCAACAGCGCCTGTCTCGTCTCCGCCAGCAAATTCGAACTGTCATTGCTTGCGGATCCATCCACCCCGAGGCCCACGTGGACACCAGCTTTTAAGTATCTGCGAACGGGCGCGATCCCGGACGCCAGTCGCATATTGGATGAGGGACAGTGTGCCACGCCAATCCCTGCAGAGGCCATGCGCTTGACCTCCTCGGGGTTGATGCACACAGCGTGGGCGAACCACACATCATCTCCCGACCAATCGAGATCCTCCGCATAACCGAGCGGGCGTCGATCGAACTGTTCGAGACAGAAGACTTCCTCGTCCATCGTTTCTGCCAGATGCGTATGCAATCGAACGCCATACTCCCGTGCAAGGGCTGCAGATTCCTTCATGAGATCTTTGGATACAGAGAATGGAGAGCATGGAGCAACGACAATTTGGATCATCGATCCCGGTTCAGCATCATGATAGGTTTCGATGACTCTGCGAGTGTCCTCAAGTATGGTTTTCTCGGATTCGACCACGCGATCCGGCGGCAGCCCACCCTGGCTTTCACCGAGGCTCATCGAACCGCGGGAGGCGTGGAGACGCAATCCCACCTGGCCCGCGGCTTCAATCTGATCATCCAGACGACAATCGTTTGGAAAGATGTAGTGATGATCCGACGCCGTTGTGCAACCGGAGAGAGCCAACTCTGCCAACCCAAGTTTCGTGGAGAGCTGCATATCACTTGCACGCATGTTTGCCCAGATTGGGTAGAGAGTCTTCAGCCAGGTAAACAAGTTTGCATTTTGCGCGTCAGGAACAGCCCTGGTTAATGTTTGATAGAGATGATGGTGCGTATTAATCAATCCTGGAAGAACGACGTGTCCAGCAAGATTGAGGATCGTATCCGCTTCCTGAGGTAAATCACTTGAATGCCCAACTTGTTCGATGAAGCCGTCCCGTGCAAAAAGGGCCCCATCAGGTAATTCTCTCCGGCGGCCATCCATCGTCACCAATACGGAGGCGTTCTTCACGAGCAAAGTCGTCATAAGATCTCCAACAACACTGCAAAAAGTCTAGCACCGACGGATTCCTTCGTCAATTGTCAGACAACATCTGGAATCCTGAGTTCTGTCACCTGATTCTCCGCTTGAATCGAGGTGATCGATGTCGAGCCGCCCCGACGAGGCGACTTTACGTATTCAAAATGGATGATCGTGCCCAGACATGTTCAAGGAACTCTTGGTGTTGTGGAACGCATAATCAAAGCCCCTCTCCTTTTCCGGGAGAGGGGTTGGGGTGAGGGTGGATTATGGTGCTTTCGAGAGCACGGACCCGATGAGGGATTGATCCATTTCCTCCTTTTTGTGTGAGAGCCCGCCATGGTCACGGATCACGGAGGTTCAACATCGGGCGAATCCCTGTCATGTCACTGCAGGCAAAAGCACTTGCGCCAAAGCGAAACAACCCCCGAGATCGTATCCCTTGATTCAGCCGTGGAGATTGCGGGCCTTCGGTTTCCCTCACGCCAATCGTCGCTGCCGCTCCTCGCGAGGATACATCCTCACTTATTATCTTTACGGGCGGACTACAGCCATCCCTACCGTCATTTCTTGGAGGCCTGCTTTCATGGTTAAAATAGGGCGGACCGGTGGTCCGCCCCTACGAGTTGATCTCCCAGATGCAAGGGCAGCCCTTCATCCCAGAACGACCTGTTGCCCCACCTCTTATTGCCTTTGAGCCTTATCCCCCCATCCATGTCATTGCGAAGCTTTAACGCTGAAAGGGCCCTCCGCTTGGAGGAGGGAGATCGCTGCGCAAACAGACGCTCGCGATGCCATGATGATTAGTTTCTTAGTAGGAACGAAGTGACGAAGCAATCCCCAACTTCGCGTCTCCCACCACGACGAGAATGTTCCCGGGTGGGATCTGTTTCAATATCCATCAGGAAGCCGCACGCTGGGCAGAACGGAGCGTGTTTCTCAGCAGACCCGCGATGGTCATCGGGCCCACCCCTCCCGGCACCGGTGTAATGGCTCCCGCCACTTCCTTCGCTTCATCGAAGGCCACGTCACCCGTGAGCCGATATCCGCGTTCCTTGTCGGGATCATCCACCCGATTCACGCCGACGTCGATGACATAGGCGCCGGGTTTAATCCAATCACCCTTGATCATCTCCGGGCGGCCGATAGCTGCAATGAGCACATCCGCCTCTCGGCAAACGGCTGGGAGATCTTTCGTCCTCGAGTGACAGATCGTCACGGTTGAATTCTCTTTCACAAGTAACAGCGCGGCGGGCATCCCTACGATGTTCGAACGCCCCACGACAACGGCGCGGGCGCCTTCGAGTTCAGCCCCCGCTTTCTTTAAAAGCACGATCGTTCCGGCCGGAGTACACGGCACGAAGAGCGGTTCCCTCCCCTTCTGCGCCAGGCGACCGATATTGATGGGATGAAACCCGTCTACATCTTTCTCGATGCTGATCGATCGCAATACTGCTTCCTCATCCAGTCCGGCTGGAAGCGGAAGTTGAACGAGGATGCCGTGCACATTTGCATCCGCATTAAGTTCCCTAACAAGCCCTTCCACCTCTTCCTGGGACGAATCGGCTGGGAGTTCATGATGGAATGATTCGATGCCCGCTTTTGCACAAGCCTTCCGCTTCATGCGGACATAGGTGTGTGAAGCGGGATCTTCACCAACCAGGACGGTTGCCAATCCAGGTCGGGTCCCACCCGCAGCGACCAATTCCTCAACTCCCTTTGCGACTTCCTCCCGCAATTCCGCCGCAATCGCTTTCCCATCGATGATCTTCGCAGTCATTTTTGATACTCCATTCTGGAATGATTCGAGCAGGTCCCAACCGCGCAAATTCTTCGTGACACCTGCCTCGTGGACTGGACGCACATTTCAACACCAAGATTATGCCGCAGACGATAGGGCCGGAACAAGTACGGAGTTCCGCCCATCGACCTGACACTTATCCTTACCCGGATGTTTTTGAAGTTTTAAGGGACGTGCAGAAGATCACAGGCGTCTATGGGCTTGGTCGCCAGGCAGAATCAAAATCACGTGAGAGATCCGTCGTGATTAAACTATAGTTCGTGCAGCTCGAACGCATGATGGCGATGTCGTGGTTGAGTCCATCCGGCCATGTCTCAAAAACGATCCACTGATCATCAGGCGACCAATCCGGTTCAGACATGGGTTGAACTGATCGATCCCCTTCTGGACAGACGAGTGAATCGAAGACACCCCCCTCGTCGAAAGGCGCGACGACGAGCCTGGGGAGTCCACTGATACTTCGCTGGAAAATGACCAACTGCCCATCATGAGACCAGTCTGGGTGGGTATCATCTCGATCGCCCCCGCGGGAGAAGCGCTGTTCAGTTCCCCCACCTTCAGGCATGATCCAGATATCTGTCGATCCTGCTCGGGAACTGGTAAAAACAAGCTGCGTGCCTATGGGTGACCAGGCAGGTTCTCGATCATGCGCCAGATCTCCGGTCAGATTCTGAAGCTGGTCGCCATTCGGCTTCATGACGTAAATCTGTGGTCTTCCATCCCGTACAGAACTAAACGCGATGACTTCTCCATTCGGGGACCAGGCAGCATCGAAATCACCTCCGGGAGCCGTAAGAAGACGTTCTGGCTCGGATGCGTTCCCTGCCATATCGACATCGATCAGCCACAAGCTCGAACCCGGGTATCGCTGTTGGTTCCCCCTGCATGGCGAAGTGAAAACAAGCTGCTCGCCCGTAGGGGTCCAGGCAGGTTGGCAAGCGCCTTCCTCGAGGTCCGTAAGCATCATATCCCCGGTACCATCGATGTTGACAAGATGAATCTGCGGCATACCAGAGCGATCGGAAGCATAGGCAACTTGTCCGACCCCGCCCCCCGCCGGTGTCGCCATCGGAATCTCGGAAACAGTTTCCGTCATGATCGATTCATCAGGCTCCTCCAACGTATCTGTGACCTGGGGGATCACCACCACAATCTCGCTCGTAGGAGTTGACTCCCTGGAAATTGTGATCGTGGGATCAACTGCCGTGCTCGTTCCGTCCGAATTTCCTCCACCAAATATCCCCTCGAATGAGGGCGCGATCCTTGTGATGGAATAGATCGCACCCGCGATGATGAGAAGCCCCGTGATGGAGAGAACTGCGATCTTTGGGAATCTGCGGGTACGAATCTTTTGGGATACAGGTAATCCCGTCTCGCTCTCGCGAAATGTGCTCACAGGTACCGTGCGTTCGAGATAGTTGTAATTGCGAATGACGGTCGGACGGCTCGCACTCGAAGCTGCGTTTAAAGCGGATGCAAGCTCGTTGACGCTCTGATATCGGTCCTCTGGGCGCACCGCGAGAGCCTTTGAAATCACCCTGGCGAGAGCAGGGTTGAGATTGCTATTGCGTTTACGGATTGGCGTCAACTGCTCGCGACCCATCGCCCGTTCGAGGGCATCTTCCGGGATGGTCGCGGTCAATGAAGCATACATCGTCGCACCGAGAGAATATACATCGGTGCGCGCGTCCGTACGACCCGTGCCGTATTGCTCCGGCGGTGAGAAGCCCGGCGTCATCGCCTTCGCTCCTGTGGTCGTCGCCCCGGATTTATCCATGACCTTGGCGAGACCGAAATCGACAAGCATCGCACGGCCATCCGGCAGGATCTTGACATTCCCCGGTTTGAGGTCTCGATGAAGGATGGGAGGGTTTCTACTGTGAAGGTACGCCAGAGCATCACAGATATCGATGAACCAGGGGACGCACTCCGCTTCCGAGATCGCCCCTTCCCGCTCCAACTTCTCTCGCAGGTCCTCACCCTGGATGAAGTCCATCACAAGATATTGACCCTCGCCCTCGATGACGAAGTGATCGGTGACCCTTGGCAAACTCGAATGACGGAGGCTGGCGAGGATGGTGGCCTCGCGGCGAAACTGCCGCGCGTATTCATCCGTGGTAAAGAGATTCTCTTTTACCGCGACATAAACACCCAGGTTAATATCGAAGGCCTTGTAGACGGCCCCCATGCCGCCTTGCCCAAGGATACCTTCGATACGATAACGACGATGTAGTCTTGTTCCTGTTTGGAGGGGCATCGACAACTCAGGTCGAAGAGATACGTACCTTACTTGAAACGACAAAAACAATTGTAGCAAATGGAAGGGGTTTTGACTACACGTCATCGGCATGCGCAAGGATACTGTAAGTCAACGCTTAAAGTTGATGATGGGATAAAACACCCTGTTATTCACTGCGCGCAATTCTCCTCCCCATGCTGTAGTATGATTCGATCCACAGAGCAAGCAAATCGATCGCCCAAAAAGAAACCGGTGCAGTGAAGAACCACGGGGATCCTCTCGATGTTCAGGATTGAAAAGCAATACAGGTTAGCCTTAGCTGCGAGGTTGACGGGCGGCCTGATTTTCCTTACTTCACTTGTGCTGCTGACGGGTTGCGCTGCGATCGACAACCAACTTGACGACTCCAATGATCCGATCTCACCATCAAGGCCGCCTGCTGGTGCGCCAGAGGCCGATACGAATGCTCAAGCTGAAACACCGTCTCGGACAGCAAGTTCAACGCCTTCGCCCTCCCCACTCCCAACGCTGACGCCCACATCATTCGCGCGTGGACCCATTGTCATTGGACAAAGTGTCTCGGGGCGACCACTGGAGGTATTTCAATTCGGTTCGGGGGAGAAGAAACGCATGATTATCTCGGGAATTCACGGGGGATATGAGGGCAACACCATCCGGCTTGCGGATGAGCTTATTGCCATCCTGCCCTCGCGTCCCGATCTCTTTCCGGAGGACGTCACGCTCTATATCCTCCGAGCCCTTAATCCAGACGGGGAGGTGAGATCCGACAGCTACAAAGGCCGTGTAAACGAAAACCTCGTGGATCTGAATCGCAATTGGCCGGCTCTGTGGGAATCGGATTGGCCAAAGCAAGGGTGTTGGACATACACCTATGTGACCGGAGGGCGACATCCCGCCTCAGAACCTGAGACACGGGCGCTGATGAATTTTCTTCTCACCTATGAAATCGATGCTCTGATCTCTTATCACAGCGCTGCGCTGGGGATATTCCCGGGGGGACAACCCCCCGATGCTGGTTCAATCAGCCTGGCCGAGTCTCTCGATGAAGTAAGCGCTTATCCCTACCCCCCGATCGAAACCGGCTGCAAATACACCGGCCAATTAATCGATTGGGCTTCCGACCAGGCAATCGCTGCCGTGGACATCGAGTTGACCAATCATAAAGATTCAGATCTTCGTCAGAATCTCGAGGTCCTGGAAGCCTTCCTCAAATGGGAAAACTGGCGGAGTGAGTAGATTCCCTGAATCCGTTTTAGCACCATCCCCGGTTGTTTCGCTTAGGCGAGCAAACCCCTGATGTTGGGTACGTAATCAGGAAATATTTTTTCAATGCCCTTATTATGCAAGCGTTTCTCGAGGATTTCCGCAAGGACGTCCCTGTAATCCGTCGTTACTGCGAGATCTCCCGGGCCTATGAGCTGGCCTTCGCCCATACCTGGCCAGGTGCCATGCACCTTGGACCCATGCAGATTCCCACCCATGAGGAGCATCATCGATCCGTGCCCGTGATCGGTTCCCAGGCTCGCATTTTCTCTCACCCTGCGACCAAATTCAGTCATGACTACGACGGTGATATTATTCATATCGTCCTGGATTTGATCGTAGAACGCCCCCAATCCACCCCCGAGTTCTGCTAACAGCCTCGCCATGACCCCCTCACTCCCACCATGGGTGAAATGCGTATCCCACCCACCCAGATCGAGGGCGGCCACCTCTAAACCCACATCAGCCTCGATGAGCAGTGCGATCTGACGAAGCCCGAGGCCAAAATCAGTCTCCGGATATGCCACTGTGCCGGAGGCCCTGTTCTCACCGGGATTCAGCCGCTCGATTGTGTCGATCACGTCTAACGTTTCCCGGCCAATTTGATGTAAAACCTGCTCCCCTGTGTAGAGGGATGAGATCACAGCTCGCATCCGGGAAGCCATGGCCGTATTCCCGTTAAGGTGGAAATCGGTGATCGATTTCAACGCCGTGACAGGTATCGATCCTTGCAGACTCTTCGGGGCAGCCTCGCCAAACCCCACAGCACGGAGAGGAGAAGGATTACCATTCTCCAGTGTGGCCAGATGACGACCGATCCAGCCCGAAGCTGGGCCGCGTTCATCCGTGAGTCCGCGCTCCATCAAATCCATTGCCTTGAAATGGCTTCGAGATTCATCGGGCGCGCCACATGCGATCACGGGTATGAAATGCCCCTGTTCCCAGACGGGCAGGATTGGGCGGAGCGCTGGATGAAGACCAAAAAAACCATCGAGATCCAACGCACGCGCCTCCTGAGAAGATCCTCTCGCATCAGGTTGTGGTACGGCAAGCGTGGGTCGCGATTGATAATAGGCATCTTCACCATGGGGGATGATGATATTAAGGCCGTCAGCCGCGCCCCGCAGGAAAACCACAACAAGCACATCACCGCGCCTCCCAGAATTTACTGGCGAAAAACTCATTCTTGGCATCCAGGCTGGCAGTACAGCCACGGCGCCCAGGAGCGCACCCGAACGCAGCGATTCCCGTCGTCCCAACCCACCTTTCTTCATATTAATCGAACCCTCCTAAGGCGAAGACTCCCATGCTGATCCAGATATTTACCCACGCCATTGAAACTCGGGAGAAAGCAGTACGGCTGCCGTCATGAAGGCAGCTTCATCGATAGCCTCCACGCCATCATCGGCGAGGGCGTCGTCGAGCTGGATATCTCGCGTGCTCTGATTCACACTGACACCGATGAGCAGGTGGGAGAGACGATCGAGGGCATCCTCTGAACGATCATCGAGAAGGGAGTGGACGAGCTTCCGGGGATCAAACTCTGTTCCTTCGAGATTGCCGGTCACAAGATCAATTGCGAAATTCCATCTGGGAAGCAAGTTGGTCACCCATGCAGAGGAATCTTCCGCAGGTCCATCCGGAGTCGGCCAGGCGTAGAGGGGCTGCCCCATGAGCCGTAGATAACGCTGAATCGGAACGCCCCCGTCGGTATCCACACCGAGCAGCCGTAATGTGGAAACAACGTACTCAAAGGGTCGTTTGAATTTCGGCGTCCGTGCTGGGCGCAGGGATGCTAGCCCATCTAAGAGGATCAACCTCACAACCTGTCGAATATCCCCGTGGGTTTCCAGAAACACTCGGGCAGCACGCTCGATTAACTGAGGTACCTCTTGTTCTGGATCATCGCAAACGAAGCGCCGTATTAACTTCGTCGAGATATGGCGAGCTGTGGAGGGCTCGTTGGTCAGGGAATGCAGCACAGTTTCTGCCTCGCGGGTACCCCCCGGAGGAATCCTATTCCCCATGAATGTCTTGACACCCGGGTCGTGCCAATCCTCTTCAAAGGTGAACTCGCCCTTCCAGAAATGTTCCTTCACACGCCAACCCGTGAGCATGCGGGCCAGTTCCATCACATCATGCTGAGAATAACCCCCCCCTATTCCCAGCGTGTGAAGCTCCAAGACCTCCCGAGCATAGTTCTCGTTTGGGGCTTCCCACATGTTCGCCTGATTATCGAGATACACAAGCATGGCCGGGGAATGAGAAGATGCTCCCAGAAGCTCCGCGAACCTTCCAAATGTATGGGGACGGATGACCTCGCGCTCATCCGTCGGTTTCAACAGCCAGCAGTCTCCCTTTTCTACGGAGATATTGAAATGATCGCTCCAGAATCGAACCATCACTTCAAATAGCTGCCGGTTGCTGTAAGTCGCTCTGAGGATCGCTGCTTGTGACAGCTCGGCGACCACATCCTCCGCCTCCCACGTTTCAATATCCCTGGGAGGGAGTTTCAGGGATTCGAGCGATCGCAATCTCCACTGAACCGAAGAGTCATCGATGTTTTCAGGATCGAGCTGCTCCTCGATCCAAGCGCCTAGCCCATTCTCACGAACAAATGACCGATCGGAAAAACGGGGACCATAGGTCATCCTGCTTAAAGCACGGAAGTCTGCCGGAGCAAGCCGGGTGAAGACACTTTGATCCGCAGAATCATCTGCCAGTTTTCGATAGATCGGCGTGCAGCCTGCAGCCAACGATCCTGCTGCTCCCAATCCCGATATCCGCAAGAAGGCTCTTCGATTCAGGCGCATGTCTCAGTCCGCAGCGGACTCTGCGATCTGCCCGCCTGTCGTGGAAACAGCATCGCGGCGAAAAAGGACAAAGAGTGAGACACCAAGGGAAGCGAAGAGTGTCGCTGGAATGACGAGGAACCATCCAACGATAGGGAAGACTGCCGCAAGTTCCAGGGCAACCGCCCCGAGGACGACGGACTTCGTCTCAGAGAGACCTTCATTGGAGTTGTCTCGGATCCTACGTCCGACGAGATGCGCAATTCCAGCCGCACCAATGGTCGCGACTCCGAATGCAAGGAGCAGCATGAGAAAACCGACGAATTGGAGGATCCCCAGAGATAGGTTCATCAGAATTACAACTGGAATTCCAATGCCGATCGCCGAACCCAATCCGAGCCAGAAGCTCTTCCAGGGTGCGGATTCTACCCTCATCTCCGTCCTCTCGACCATATCCGGGAAGAGCAACCAGAACGCTGTAAGCATCCCAGGAAACGCGATCCCAAGAGCCAGCAAGGTACCAAAAACTGCATATACATCCGACATGATCCATCCTTTCAAAAAAAAGTAACGTGGGCTTTGCTAGGATTACAGGAAAAGATCGGAAAATGTCGCGGCAGGGGCTGTGAAGGAAAAAGTTAACGCACTACTCGATCAGGATGATGGCTGAGTTCGTGGGCAATCCATCATCTGGGAATTCTCATCTCCCCGGGGTGCTTCAATCGCCTCGG